>FR878731.1:74242-81309 GCA_000434535.1 Collinsella sp. CAG:166 | reverse complement strand
AAAACTTACCCGCCTCGCCCGGCCAGGTCCGACGGGCGCGTTAACGAGCCGCCAAGATGGCGTCGATGAGCGTCAGTACGCCCCCGTCGTTGTTGCTCGGAATGCGCCACTTAGCATGCGCGTTCATATGCTCCTCGGCATTGTCCACGATAAAGCTATGCCCGACGCGCTCCAGCATGGGGATATCGTTGTAAGTATCGCCCACGGCGGCGGCGTCGGCGATATCGATGTCCAGGTGCTCGCACAGGTGCGCGACGCCGGCGCCCTTGTCGACGCCCAAGTTCATAAAGTCGATCCACTCGCGGCCAGCATTGGTGACGTAGAGTCGGTCCGAGAATGCCGGGCTGTAGTCCTCGCGAAACGCCGGCTCGGCGTCGTAGTCGGGGAAGAAGATCGAGATCTTGTTGGACTCGATATCAATGCCCTCAAAGCTGTCGACGTAGTTGATTGTGTTGTAGTAGACGCTGATCTCGTCGTGGTATTGATGGTCGCGGGCAAGCACGTAGAACTCGTCGAAGCAGCACAGGACGGGGACAGCGCGAGGATCCTCCGAGGCGCGGCTCAAGACCTGCTGGTACAGCTCCACGTCGATAATGCTCTTATAGATATAGCTGCCACGATAGATCACGCATGCGCCGTTGTCGGGACAAAAGGCGAGGCGGTTCTTGATGCCCTCGAACATCTCTTCGAGCTTGGGGGCGGGACGTCCGCTGGCGGGGCAGAATACGATGCCGGCTTCGGCGAGCTTGTCCAGGCGTTCGTCAAGGCCTTGCGGCAGCACGCGCTCGTCGGTCAGCAGTGTCTTGTCCATGTCGACGGCGATGAGCTTAATGTTTCCGATATTGGCGTCCGATTCGTAAGTTTGCATAAAAGCGAGCCTTTCGTTTCGAGATTGTTTCAGACGTTATAACCATTAACTCGTAGTCGGGCGTATTTTCGCAGGATTGGCGCGCGTTTGCATCACCATTCACAAAGTAATGAAAAAACTTTTCAGAAATTTGAAGTTGTCGCTTGTGCCGCGGGCACTTTAGCGTAATATAGCGACCATCGAAAACGGAGACGGAAAAACAACCGTTTACCGAGGAATAGGTACCGTTTACGATATAAGAATTGCGCCCGGCGATAGGTGAAAGGAGAGGCAGATGCAGTTCGTAAAGATCATCACTACTGCAGACAATGCCATCCGACGCCAGCGCGCAATTTCCCGACGACGATAACAATCGTCTCTGTCCGCATGGGGCGAATTGCCTCAACAGAGTCATTTTGAGGTCGTTGGGTTTTAGCACGACATTGCTGCATGTTTCTAGGGCATGTATGTGCTGATTTTTGCTATTTAACCTGATATTGCACGGTATATGACCTTGAAATGACTTGCAACTGACCGATGTTCTAACTAGCTACCAAGGGCGAAAGGAAACAGCCATGAGCAAGGAAAAAGTCGTTCTCGCATATTCCGGTGGTCTTGATACATCCGTATGTGTCAAGTGGCTCCAGGACGAGAAAAATCTCGATGTCGTTTGCGTCTGCGGCAACGTGGGCCAGGAGGAGACCGGCCTGGATGCCAAGAAGCAGAAGGCGCTCGACCTGGGCGTTCTCGATTGCCAGGTGCTCGACCTGCGCGACGAGTTCTCCGATGAGTTCCTGACTAAGGCCATCGCCGCAAATTCCATGTACGAGAACAAGTACCCGCTGCTCTCCGCCCTGTCTCGCCCGCTGCTCGCCAAGAAGCTTGTCGAGGTCGCTCACGAGTTTGGCGCGACCTACGTCGCCCACGGCTGCACCGGCAAGGGTAACGACCAGGTTCGTTTTGAGGCTGCGGTCAAGGCCCTCGACCCCGAGCTTAAGGTTATCGCCCCCGTTCGCGAGTGGGATCTGAAGTGCCGTCCCGACGAGGTCGCCTATGCCCACGCCCACAACGTGCCGGTTCCCGAGGGTGCCAACGACAACCCCTATTCCATCGACGACAACCTGTGGGGTCGTGCCATTGAGTGTGGCCACCTGGAGGACCCCTGGAATGAGCCGCTCGACGACGCCTGGGTTATGACCAAGAATCCCGAGGATACGCCCGATACCCCGACGTATACCGAGATTGAGTTTGAGGCCGGCAAGCCCGTCGCCGTCGACGGCAAGAAGATGAAGCTCTCCGAGATCGTCATCGCGCTCAACAAGATTTCGGGCGACAACGGCTTTGGCCGTCTGGACCTGGTCGAGGATCGTCTGGTGGGCCTCAAGAGCCGCGAGTGCTATGAGGTTCCCGGAGCCCTGACGCTTATCACCGCCCACAAGGCGCTCGAGGACATTTGCGTTGAGGGCGACCTGCTCAAGACTAAGATTAAGCTCGAGCAGGATTGGGCCACCGCCGTGTACAACGGCCAGTGGTACAGCCCACTCAAAAACGCGCTCGACGCCTTTATGGTCGACACCCAGAAGTTCGTGACCGGCACCGTCCGTCTGAAGTTCTTTAAGGGCAACTGCCATGTCGTCGGCCGCAAGAGCCCCTTCAGCCTCTATGACTACGGTCTGGCCACCTACGACCGCGACACCACGTTTGACGAGAAGGCCAGCGCCGGCTTTATCGAGATCGATACGCTGTCGCTCAAGACGTGGGCTAAGGTCCAGGGTCCCAGCTCCGCTGCCGTCCAGGCTTAAGCCTTCCTTCCCTTGGTATCCGCGCGGCCCATCCGCGTGATACATAACGGGCGCACGGGGTCCCTACCTTTCGTTATGCTTGCTGACACTTCTTAACATCGGTGGCCCCTACGTTCCGCCCGCGTATTTGATGCCGCGTCTGCGGCTGAGTCCGAGCCCCGCCGGGGTTATCCGGCGGGGCTCCTTCTATCAATTTGGCGGCTCTGCGCCTATATATATGAGGAGTATCCATTATGTTCCATGCTATCGCGCATGCTTTACTTGCCCTCGTGCCCGAGTTCGATGCTGCAAAGGTCGAGGACGTCCCTATGAGCCTGAAGGCCTGGATCGATGATTCGCAGGGCAACATCCGGAGGGAGACGTTGGGCGCCAAGTGCATGGTGCGTCACTTCTTTGCAAATTAGCTACATGGCCCAGCGCACGGCAGGGAGTGTGTAAAACTAACGGTTGAAAAATCGCTTTAGCGACAGGGCGCATTGCTTTGGGCGCTTGTTTTGGTATTTGGAGAAAGGAGACGGTTCCATGGCTCTTTGGGGCGGTCGTTTTGAGGCGGGCGTGGCCGAGGTCACGCAGGAGTTTGGCGCGTCGCTGCCGGTCGACAAACATCTCTATAAGCAGGATATCGCCGGATCTAAGGCACATGCCAAGATGCTGGCGGCCCAGGGCATTATCAGCGCCGAGGACGAGCAGGCGATTGCCGAGGGTCTGACCGCAATCGAACAGGATATCGATGCCGGCAACTTCACCTTCGATATCAACGACGAGGACATTCATATGTCCATCGAGAGCGAGCTGACGCGTCGCATCGGCGAGGCTGGTAAGCGCCTGCATACCGGGCGTTCGCGCAACGACCAAGTTGCGACCGATACGCGCCTGGGCGTCAAGGCGCTGGCCAAGGAGCTCATGGAGGCCAATCTTGAACTGCGTCATGTGCTGGTGGATGCGGCTAAAAAGTACGACAAGGTGATTCTGCCGGGTTACACGCACATGCAGCATGCTCAGCCCGTGCTGCTGTCGCACCATCTGCTGGCGTATTCCTGGATGTTCGTGCGCGACTTTACACGCCTGAAGGTCGCCTTTGATGCTGCCGACAACTGCCCGCTGGGCGCTGCCGCGCTTGCCGGTACGAGCTATCCGCTCGATCGTCAGATGACGGCCGCCGAACTTGGCTTTGCGGGCGTGATCCCCAACTCGCTCGATGCGGTTTCCGACCGTGATTTCCTCCTCGACCTGCATTACGCCGGCTCCGTCATGGCCATGCACCTGTCGCGTCTTTCCGAGGAGATCGTGCTGTGGTCGAGCTCCGAATTTGGCTTTATCACGCTTTCCGACTCCTACTCCACTGGCTCGTCCATCATGCCGCAGAAGAAGAACCCCGATTTTGCCGAGCTTATCCGCGGCAAGAGCGGCCGAGTCTATGGCAACCTGGTGCAGCTGCTCGTGACCATGAAGGGCCTGCCGCTTGCTTATAACAAGGACTTGCAGGAGGACAAGGAGGGCGCCCTCGATACCGCCCATACGCTCATGCAATGCCTGTCCGTTATGGCCGGTATGATTTCGACCTGGACCGTCAACGAGGATGCCATGGCGCGCGAGTGCGGTGTGGGGCACCTTGCCGCCACCGATGTTGCCGATTACCTGGCCAAGCGTGGCCTGCCGTTCCGCGAGGCACATGCCGTGGTGGGCCATTTGGTCCTGATGTGTGAGAAGCGCGGCTGCAACCTTGAGGACCTGCCGTTTGAGGTGTTCCAGGAGGCGAGCCCGCTCTTTGAGCACGACATTACCGAGGCGCTCGACATCCCGTCGATTGTCGCCGCGCGCACGACCGAGGGCGGCACCGCCCCTGCCGCCGTTGCCGTGCAGCTGCAGCGTGCCGAGGCACAGCTTGAGGCCGACAAAGGCGTGTTTGGATCGCTGACCAAGGTCGTCGAAATGGGCCACGGGGTAAAGTAGGGGTTTGGCTGAAGCTGTTTTGGCCATTATTTATTGATAAATCGTTGTTGCTTTACGGACGTCTGCTGATGTGGGCGTCCGTATTTTGTTGCTATGGGGGAGGGGCTTGTCGAGAACTTCTGTAGGACCTTTGGGCAGGTTGTGTAGGGGGCACGTTCACAGACGGCAACCGACCGTCTGCTCTGTTCGATGCGGTTGATGGGCGGTCGGATGGTACTCTAATCTGGCCTCGAAACAGAAGTGACACATATGGAGCGCTTTAATAAATTGTAGCGTTTCAATAAACAGCTTTTTGTTTAACTGCAGCTAAAACTCTGTTACGATGCAGTCCGGGCGGGTGCCGGAATGGGACTTGGGCACGCGCGAACCTACTTGAAAGGCTACCTTATGGCTATCGAGAAGACCTTCATCATGATTAAGCCCGACGCCGTGCGCGACCGCAAGATCGGCGAGATTGTTGCTCGCATCGAGCGCAGCGGCCTTGTCATCGAGCGCATGGAGATGACCACGCTCGAGCGCGATACCGTCGAGGAGCACTACGCCCATCTGGCTGACAAGCCCTTCTTTGGCGGTCTCTGTGACTTTATGACGAGCGGTCCGGTCGTCAAGATGGTCGTTTCCGGTCTCTCCGCTGTCTCCAAGATGCGCACCCTTATGGGCGCTACCAACCCGCTTGATGCTGCCCCCGGCACCATCCGCGGCGACTTCGCTGTCGATGTCAACGCCAACGTGATTCACGGCTCCGACTGCCTGGAGAACGCCGAGATCGAGATCAAGCGCTTCTTTGGCTAAACCAGCTTTGACTCCTTAAAGCTGTTAGCGTGTGGCTTTGGCGCCGCGGAATTCCATCCGCGGCGCCCTTTTTATTCCAGTAGATTTTTGGTAACCGCTTAGAAATCTACTAAAGAGCCCCCGTCCGGATGTTTCTTCCGGGCGGGGGCTGGCGTTAGCTTATGGCTTTGTAGGTCTTTAGGCCTCGTCGACGACCTTGAGGCCGCGCGTGTGGTCGATCTCGTTGAGGAGGTTAACGCGACGCTCGTGGCGGCCGCCCTCAAACTCGGCGTCGAGCCACTCGTCGACGATCATCTTGGCGAGCTCGGAGCCCACGACGCGGGCGCCAAAGGCGAGCACGTTGGTATTGTTGTGCATGCGCGAGAGCTTAGCGCTGAAGGGTTCGGAGCACACGACGGCGCGTACGCCCTCGACCTTGTTGGCAGCCAGGCTAATTCCGACACCGGTGCCACAGATGAGGATGCCCAGGTCGACGTCGCCGTTGGCAACGGCCTTACCCACCTTGTATCCGGCGATGGGGTAGTCAAAGCTCTCGGAGGTGTCGGTGCCAAAGTTCACGACCTCGCAGCCGCGCTCCTTCAGGTGCTCGGAGATGATGTTCTTGAGCTCGACGGCGGCATGGTCGTTGCCGATACCAATCTTCATGAGTGGTTCCTCTCTGGTCCGTGCGGCGGAATTGCTAAAGGTTTTACCGCGTTCGACTGCATGATAGCGCGACTTTTGCGTAAACGCTCGGGCGTTTTTTGGTCAAACGCTTTAGCATGCGATAAGACCGGCTTCGCATGAATGAATGCCGTCAGATTGCGCTTGAACGCCGTCCGTCGGAACCATGGTTGCGGTTTTTGATGCATTGTTATCAAATAAAAGAGCTAACTATTCTTGAGAGTCCAGCCCGTTATACAAGTAGGAGATACCTATGTCTGCCGATTCCCTTCGTGATACCGCGTTTTGCGATGTTTTGAACCGCGAGCTCGTCTGTGCGCTCGGCTGCACCGAGCCTATTGCCGTTGCCTATGCAGCGGCGCTGGCGAGCCAGACGCTCGGTTGCGAACCCGATCATATGGATGTCGCCTGCTCGGGCAACATCATCAAGAACGTTAAGAGCGTGACCGTGCCCAACTCGGGCGGTATGCACGGTATTGAAGCGGCGGCCGTGCTGGGCGCCGTGGGCGGCGACGCCAAGAGCGCGCTCGAGGTGCTCGAGAGTGTCGATGACGCGGATCGCGCCCGCGTGGCCGAGCTGCTTGCTGATACGGACTACTGCGATGTGTCGCTTGTCGAGGGTGTGCCTAACCTCTACATCAAGGTGACTGCTACAGCCGGAGGCCATACCGCGGTCGTCGAGATTACCGACCACCACACCAATGTCACGTGCCATACACTCGACGGTATTCCGGTATGCGGCAAGTCGGCGGGGGAGTGTGCCGCCTGCGCCGAGCGCGTCGTGGCCGAGCGCGCGGCAGATAGCGCCGACACGCCCATGTCGATCGAGACCATCATCGACTTTATCGAGGACGGTGACATTGAGGACGCCCGCGCTGCCGTTGAGCGCCAGATTGAGCTGAACGGCGCGATCAGCGCCGAGGGCCTGGCGCACGCTTGGGGTGCCGAGGTTGGCCGCACGCTGCTGGGCGCTCGTGCCGATGACGTCGCCTGCCGTGCCCGCGCCCGTG
>FR878731.1:69910-74203 GCA_000434535.1 Collinsella sp. CAG:166 | reverse complement strand
GGCCGCCGGGTCCGACGCCCGCATGAACGGCTGTGCGCTGCCGGTCGCCATTGTGTGCGGCTCGGGCAACCAGGGCATTACCTGCGCACTGCCCGTTATGGAGTATGCCGAGTACCTGCGCTGCGACCACGATCGCCTGGTGCGCGCCGTGATGCTGTCCGATCTTATCGCCGTGCATATCAAGAGCTATATTGGTGCGCTCTCGGCGTTTTGCGGTGCTATTTGCGCCGCGTGTGGCGCCGGCGCTGCGATTACATGGCTGTGCGGTGGCACGCGCGAGCAGATTGGCGCGACGGTTTCGAACACACTCGGTAACGTGGGCGGCATCGTGTGCGATGGCGCCAAGGCAAGCTGTGCCGCCAAGATTTCCGCTGCCGTTGATGCGGCGATTCTGGGTCACGATATGGCCATGCAGGGTCGCGGCTTCCGCGCCGGTGAGGGCCTGATCCAGGATACCGTCGAGCAGACAATCGCCAGCATGGGCTACGTGGGCCGTGTAGGTATGAAAGATACCGATGTCGAGATCCTCAACATCATGATCGGCAAGACTCGAGTCTGTTAGTTCATTGGTTCCGCCGTTCTGCCGAACGGCGGACCGGCCGACGCTGCAAACGCCCCTAAGCGGCAATCTGCCTTTCAATCGTCGGGCATGTCCAGAAGGCCTATGCCCTCCTCTTTCAAGGCACATTGCTCGCTTAGGGGCGTTTTCGCTGACTTATGCTCAACCTACGACGCTATTTTGTTTGGAGCGAGGAGTCCTATGACAGTTCGTCGGCTACTTGGTGTTCGTAGAAGGCTTCTACTACGGCGTTAAAGTCGCGGGCGAAGTCTTCCATGGTTCCGTGCCAGGTGGCTCGGCCGGGTTTTCCCTGGCCAACATAGGCAGTTTGAATGCCGCAGGCGGGGCTGGGGAAGTCGCGCTTGGGATCGTTGCCCACCATAAGGACCTCGTGCGGCTCGAGTCCCATCACCTGAAGCTGCTCGAGATAGTAGGTGGCATCGGGTTTGCAGCGGGTGGTGTTTCCCATGTGCGTGACGAGCTCAAAGGGGGCGTCGGCCAGGTCGCCCCAACCCATGCGACACTCGATGGCCCCCTGCGGAAAGCTGGGGTTGGTAAAGAGCGCGCAGCGCAGCCCTGCGTCCTGTACGGCCTGAAGCGCGGCGTGTGCGCCCGGCATGGCGTGGGCGTTGATGACATCGTCATTCTTGTGCGGAAGCACTTCGCGGTCGTAGTAGGTAAACGCCTCATAGATGAGGGGATCGGAGAGGCAGATGCCGCACCTACGCTCGACCTCGGTGCGGTAAAACTCAAGATTGGTGCGGTTGTCCGTGCCGCTTCGGCGGTTGGCGTTGAGGTCGACCAGGATGGTGCCGAGGCGCGCCATCGTGCCACCTCGGCTGCGTCGTCCGATATCCGCGAGCATCGACGAGACATCCTTAAAATAGCGAAGGATGAACGCGTTGAGGTTGATGCTAAGAAGCGTCTCGTCCATATCGAAAACGACTGCTTTGAGCACGCGGGCACCTTTCTCGAAAAATCGTTCCAGAATCGTTGGCTCCGGATACTTTACCCCAAAGCCGTATGCCTAACTGCCTATCGTCAACTTATGGAGACGGTCGTCCACAAGATTGCGAAAAAGTCTCCATACGAGTAAAAAATCGCAGTTCACGCTTGAAATCGAAATGATTTCCCCGTAACCTATACGAACGTGATTGCATAAGCGTCACATTAGTATCTGTCGGCTCCCGAGTGTTCCTAAACGTTGTGTGCTTGTCGCACCCTTCTGTAGGTCCTAGCAATCGGGGCCCCGTAGTTCGAAAGGGGTCCACCTTTGAGTGAGATTCAGAACTCGTCCATTTTCTCTCTTGACGATGTCAACGAGGAGGAGATGAACAACCTCATCGACGGTACGATTACCGACTTTGATGAGGGCGATCTCGTTAACGGCACTGTCGTTAAGATCGAGCATGACGAGGTGCTCGTTGACATCGGATTCAAGTCCGAGGGCGTTATCCCGGTCCGCGAGCTGTCCATCCGCAAGGACGCTAACCCTGCAGACATCGTTGCACTCGGTGATCCCATCGAGGCTCTGGTTCTCCAGAAGGAGGACAAGGACGGTCGTCTGGTCCTGTCCAAGAAGCGTGCCGAGTACGAGCGTGCTTGGAACCGCATCGAGGAGAAGTTCAACTCCGGCGAGAACGTCGAGGGCGAGGTTATCGAGGTTGTCAAGGGCGGCCTGATCCTCGACATCGGCCTGCGTGGCTTCCTGCCCGCTTCCCTCGTCGACCTCCGTCGCGTCAAGGACCTCACCTCCTACATGGGCACCCGCATCGAGGCCCGCGTCATCGAGATGGACCGCAACCGCAACAACGTCGTCCTCTCCCGTCGCGTCGTGCTCGAGGAGTCCCGTAAGGCCGAGCGCTCCGAGATCCTGTCCAAGCTCAAGTCTGGCATGCGTCTCCAGGGCACCGTTTCCTCCATCGTCGACTTCGGCGCCTTCGTCGACCTCGGCGGTATCGACGGCCTCATCCACATCTCCGAGCTCTCCTGGAACCACGTCAACCATCCTTCTGAGGTTGTCAAGGTCGGCCAGGAGGTCGAGGTCGAGGTTCTCGACGTCGATCTCAACCGCGAGCGCATCTCCCTGGGTCTCAAGCAGACCACCGAGGATCCGTGGCGCGCGCTGGTCAAGAAGTACCCCGTCGGCGCTATCGTCGAGGGCACTGTGACCAAGCTTGTCCCGTTCGGCGCTTTCGTCGACCTGGGCGAGGGTATCGAGGGCCTGGTGCACATCTCCGAGATGGCCAACAAGCACGTTGATCAGCCTTCTCAGGTCACCCACGTGGGCGACAAGGTTCAGGTCAAGGTCATGGAGATCGACCTCGACCGTCGTCGTATCTCCCTGTCCATGAAGTCTGCTGCTGAGACTCTGGGCGTCGAGATCGAGGTTACCCCGCTGCCTTCCGAGAAGAAGGACGAGGAGACCGACGCCGAGTAAATCGGTTTGACGATCACTTGTTTTAAGGGACCCGTCCGCAATGGACGGGTCCCTTTTTGCATTCGGCGCCGAAATACGCAATGCTGCCGGCCTGTTCACAGGCTATTGGGTTGTCGGTGCATGAAAAAATGCCGACATCCCGCCTCGGGGAGGAGGCGGGAACGCACCGAGTAGACGGAGGGGTGCGGAGCGCGGTCGCGTCTCGACTGACGACGTTGCCCATCGACAGCCCTATTGTACTGCATGGCGTTGTTCTTGGTTTATCGTGTCGAACGCTTGTGTTGCGCCATTTCCTGCGGCAACGGTGTGCTACACTCTTGCACTGCTGAGTGGGCCAGACGGTCGCGCGATGTGCTGCTTGCAGCACGCGTGAGGAAAGTCCGGGCTCCAGAGGGCGGGATGCCGGCTAACGGCCGGGCGGAGTGATCCGACGGAAAGCGCCGCAGAAAAGAAGACTCCCACCTGCGCCGCAAGGCGTAAAGGGAAAAGCTGAAACGGTGGTGTAAGAGACCACCAGCGTCGTGGCAACACGGCGGCTTGGTAAGCCCCATCCGGAGCAAGCGCGAATAGGAACGCTATGGGCCGGCCCGGTCCGCGTTCGGGTAGCGTGCGTGGAGCTGCACGGCAACGTGCAGACAAGATAAATGACCGTTCACGACAGAACCCGGCTTATAGGCCCACTTGGCAACTATGTTGACGCTGCGAACCCGTCAGCGCGGCAATCTGCCTTTCAAGCCTTCGGGCATGACCAAAAGGTCAATGCCCTCGTCTTTCAAGGCACCTTGCTCGCGCCGACGGGTTCTCGCTTTCGTTGACGGAATCATCGGCGGTTCCGTTCTATTTAGGCGGTTAACCGATGTGCCCTTTGCCGTATTATTGAGGCTGTTTGTTGCCGCGCTTAGTTTTGTTGAGGGGCTTTGTTGGACAGCTATTTTACTCTGCAATCGAATATTGAGGCTACGGGCGAGTTTGTGGACCGCAAGAGCCGGTTTATTGCCCAGCTGATCCATATTGAGTCCGAGGATGAGGCGAATGCCTTTATCGAGATGGTTCGCAAGCGTCATTACGACGCTCGACACAATGTTCCCGCGTGGATTTTGGTCGATGGGCGCGAGCGCCAGAGCGATGACGGCGAGCCGAGCCGCACGAGTGGTATGCCGACGCTCGAGGTGCTGCGTGGCGCTGGTCTCAAAAACGTATGCTGCGTGGTGACGCGCTATTTTGGCGGAACGTTGCTGGGCCCGGGTGGCTTGGTGCGTGCCTATACTGCGGCGACGCAGGCGGCGGTGGCCTC
>FR878731.1:62328-69852 GCA_000434535.1 Collinsella sp. CAG:166 | reverse complement strand
GCCGAGCGTCGTGCCTGTTGACGTGCATGTGGCCTATCCGCAATACGAGCAGGTGCTCCGTTTGGCGCAGGATTCGGGTGCCAAGGTTTCGGATACCGATTACGCGGATGCCGTGACACTTCATTTGGTGTTTAAGGTGGGGGAGCAGGAGTCATTTTGCGCTAAGATGCGCGAGCTTATGGCGGGGCGCGAGGAGATTGAGGTCGGTGCTCCCGAATTTGCCGAGTTCTAACGGCGACGGCCGGCGTGCTTTTGGATGGATCCCCAGCGCGCCGGCCGTCGTTTTTCTGTTGCTGCCGTTTACTCGGCGAGCTGCTTTAGCACATCGCAGGCGATCTCGACGGCATCGTCGATGCAGCCGGGGCAGCTGCGGAGCGGACCCTTATCCGATCCGATGCCCTTGAGCGTGCCGCAGACGGTCGTCGTGTTCTTCTCGCCAAAACGCTTGGCGATCTCGCGCGACAGCTTGTAGGTCTGGCCCTTGGTCTTGGGGTTTTCCATGCCGTCGCTCATTACAAAGCCCATGATGGCCACGGCGCCCGAGATGGCGCCGCAGGTTTCGGTCATGCCGCCCATGCCGGCACCAAAGCCCTCGGTGAGGATAAAGGCAGTCTGGGGGTCGAGCCCGACGGCAGGTGCGAGCGTGCAGGCGACGGCCTGGGCGCAGTTAAAGCCACGGGCGTGGTATTCGGCAGCCTGAGCCTGACAGGCGGTGATGTCGAGCTGGGCCGTATCGATTTGCTTCATCGTTGTCTCCTTGGTCACGGTGTACTCGGCTATGGTACCCGTGACGGTGCATGTAATCATCGAGAGCTTCATGTATGCCTCATTTTTATCTATCGAGCAAATGCCCAAGGCTTGAGATAAATGCCCCGGAATAATTTGTCTCATAACCCACCTTGGGGATGGGTTGAGAGGGGTGCGGGGTAGCGGTATCGTGAACCGAATAAAACTAAAACCCAGGCAAGGGAGCTAGATATGAGCGAGCAGACCATCGGTACGACGTGTGTTCAGGGCGGTTATCGCCCGGGTGATGCAGAGCCGCGTCAGGTGCCCATCTACCAGTCAACCACGTGGAAGTACGACACGTCCGAGCACATGGGCAAGCTGTTCGACTTGGAGGAGTCGGGCTACTTCTATAGCCGTCTGCAGAATCCCACGTGCGACCTGGTTGCTGCCAAGATCTGCGAGATGGAGGGCGGCACTGCCGCGATGCTCACGAGCTCGGGCATGGCGGCGAATTTCCTCGCGATCTTTAACGTGGCCGGTGCCGGCGATCACGTGGTCGCGAGCTCTGCTATCTACGGCGGTACCTACAACCTGCTCGCCCATACCATGGAGCGCATGGGTCTGACCTGCACGTTCGTTGCCCCCGACTGCACCGACGAGGAGCTCGAGGCAGCCTTTGAGCCCAATACCAAGCTCGTCTTTGGCGAGACGATTGCCAACCCTGCCCTTGCCGTGCTCGATATTGAGCGCTTTGCCAAGGCCGCGCATGACCACGGCGTGCCGCTGATGGTCGACAACACCTTCCCGACGCCCGTGATGTGCCGTCCCTTTGAGTGGGGCGCCGACATCGTTACGCACTCCACCACCAAGTACATGGATGGGCATGCTGCCTACCTGGGCGGCGTGATCGTCGACC
Source organism: Collinsella sp. CAG:166 (assembly GCA_000434535.1). Classification (GTDB taxonomy): domain Bacteria; phylum Actinomycetota; class Coriobacteriia; order Coriobacteriales; family Coriobacteriaceae; genus Collinsella. The sequence goes on along the minus strand of FR878731.1, from coordinate 68,207 downwards.
ACGGCCAGTTTGACTGGATGGCTCATGCGGACAAGTTCCCGGGTCTCACCACGCCCGACGAGAGCTACCACGGCGTGACGTATGCCGAGAAGTTCGGTCGCGAGGGCGCCTTCATTACCAAGGCCACCGCGCAGCTCATGCGCGACCTCGGTCCCATGCAGAACCCGCAGGCGGCGTTTTTCCTGAACAGCTCGCTCGAGAGCCTGCACGTGCGTATGCCGCGTCATTGCGAGAACGGCCTGGCCGTTGCCAAGTTCCTGCAGAGCCATCCCAAGGTGCGCTTCGTGAGCTATCCGGGCCTGGAGGGCGACAAGTACTATGACCTGGCTCAGAAGTACATGCCCAACGGTACCTGCGGCGTCGTGAGCTTTGGCTTTAACGGTGGTCGCGCGGCGGCCGAGACCTTTATGAAGAGCCTCAAGCTCGCCCAGATCGCCACGCACGTGGCCGACGCCCGCACTTGCTGCTTGCATCCTGCTAACGCCACGCATCGCCAGATGAACGATGAGGAACTCATCGCCTGTGGCATCTCCGCCGACATGGTGCGCCTGTCGTGCGGCCTCGAGGACACAGCCGATTTGATTGCCGACCTTGAGCAGGCGCTCGAGCAGTGCTAGGCTAGCGTTCGCACAAGGCGCCGATGCCGGCAGAAAGCTTCGGCGACCTTTAGTTCCGATTCCGTAGGCGGGACCCCAATCGCGACTGTTTACAGGCGATTGGGGCCCCGTTTTTGCGTTGGGCCACTCGAAAGGATGGATATGGAGAAAACCGCAGAGCAGCTGCGCCGCGAGCACATTGCTCTAGAGGGCGACACCCATGGCAAGAACAAATGGGCGATTCTGTTTACCGTGCTCATCATGACGTTTATGTCGTGTCTGGATTCGACCGTCGTGACCGTGGCGCTGCCCGTGATGCAAAAGGAACTGGGCGTGGGCCTCGACCGCATCCAGCTGGTGAGCTCGGTGTATCTGCTTGCGACGTGCGTGGCCATGCTGCCGTTTGGCCGCCTGGGCGACGTGCGCGGCAAGGTCGGCGTATTCCAGCTGGGCGTAATCGTCTTTACGGCCGGTTCGCTGCTTTGCGGCCTTTCGGGCTCGCTCGAAGTTCTTATTCTGGCGCGCATCGTTCAAGGCGTCGGTTGCGCGGCGGCCATGGCCAACAACATGGGTATCATCACCGAGTCGTTCCCGGCGCGCGAACGAGGCCGTGCCATGGGTATTCTTGCGACCTTCGTGGCCCTCGGCATGATGTGTGGCCCCGTGCTGGGTGGCATGCTGGTGGCAAGCTTTCCCTGGGAGAGCATCTTCCTCATCAACCTGCCTATTGGCGTCATCTCGTTTATCGTGGGGCTCTACACGCTGCCGCATGTTAAGCCGGAGGCCGGCGAGCGCCCCATGTCCCTGATCGAGGCTGCTCGTCGCTGCTTTGCAAATTCGGCCTTCACCATCAACCTTGCCTGCATGCTCATCGTGTTCGTTGGCATTGGCGCATCCGAGTTTATTCTGCCGTTCTATTTTCAGGACGCCCACGGCTTTGGTTCTGACATTTCCGGACTGCTCTTTTTGGCACTGCCGATGGTGAATGCCTTTATCGGACCGCTTTCGGGTACGGTTTCGGACCGTGTTGGCTGCGAGGGCCCCACGGCGGTCGGCCTGGGCGTGTACGTATGTGGTCTTTTTGCGGTAAGCACGCTCGATGAGCACTCTTCTATCCCTGTGATCGTGTGCTGTGTCGCGTTTATGTCGTGCGGTACGTCGATTTTCCAGAGTCCTAACAACTCGCTGTACATGGGCTCGGCTCCGCGCGAAGCGCTCGGCTTTGCGGGCAGCCTGGGTAGCCTGGCACGTTATGCGGGTATGGCAGTGGGCATTACGGCGGCGTCGCATATCCTGTATGGGCAGATGAGCGTGGCGATGGGCGAGGCCGTGACTAGTTTTGTTGCAGGCCGTCCGGATGTGTTCTTGTTTGGTTTCCGTTCGGTGTTCTACGTGCTCATGGCTGTGGCCGCCGTGGGCTTTGCACTCGCCATGGTGCGTTTGATGAGGGTGCGCGCCCGCTATTAGCGTCTTGGGAGGCTGTATGCCACGAATCGCGCCCATCTACTACGTTAGACCGCGATGTCCCAACCATGGCGCATCTGATGAAAACAAAAGCGCAGGTAGATAGCTTGCTTGTTTTCAGTAATCGGGGGCATGGACAGGGGTGCTGGGTTAAACGTAGTAAATAGGCCGGTTTTGTGGCAGGCGTCCTCCATGTTCCGCTGATGACGGAGGAAAACGGGTCATTTTTGGGCTTGTCACCTGTGTCGCTACCAAAACTATGCCGGTTTACTACGATGAATCGGCTTGTGGCGAGCACGGATTCTTTTTTGGAAAAATGACAGGCCGTCTACCTGCGGCTTTAATTTCTTGAATTCAAGAGTGGTCGAGAATCCGCGATTCATCGTAGTAAACCGGCATAGTTTTGAAATGACATCAAGACGGTATCAGCGTTTGTGGCTTGTGAGGCGGCTATCCGTTCTCTGAAGGTAGCTAAAAAAGCCCTGTCCCAAATTGACTGGTCTTGCGGCTTTATGGTGCATAGGGGCTTGAGGGACGGGCGGGGGTCGGTCCGTGGTAGACTATCGAACAACGTTTATTAATCGCGCGGTATCGTTGCCGCGAGAAGGGGTTGCGCCATGCAGGAGCTTGAGGATCGTATTCGCCATGACGGCATCGTAAAGGCCGGTAACGTCCTTAAGGTTGATGCCTTCCTCAACCACCAGTGCGACGTTGAGTTGTTCGACCACATGGGCGCCGAATGGGCCCGTCTGTTCGAGGGCGTCGAGATCAACAAGATCCTGACGATTGAGGCTTCGGGCATTGGCATGGCTTGCATCGCGGCTCAGCATTTTGGCGGTGTGCCGGTGGTCTTTGCCAAGAAGGCGCAGTCCATCAACCTCGACGGCGAGCAGTATGCCACGACCATCTACTCCTTTACCAAGCAAAAGGAGTACCCGGTCATCGTTGGCAAACGTTTCCTGTCCGAGGGCGACAAGGTCCTGATTATCGACGATTTCCTGGCCAACGGCTGCGCGCTCGAGGGTCTTATCAAGATCTGCGAGGCTGCGGGTGCCGAGGTATCCGGTATTGGCATTGCGGTGGAGAAGGGCTTCCAGGGCGGTGGCGATAAGCTCCGCGAGCGCGGCTTCCGCGTCGAGAGCCTGGCCCGTATCGCCGATATGGACTGCGAGACCGGCGAGATCACCTTCGCCTAAGCGCGCAACACAAGCGATTGGTATGCGATGTGACAAAGGGACTGTCCCTTTGTCACATTTTTTGTATGAGGGGAGGTGTTGATATGGATGAGAACAAGATGGGATGGCGCGAGTATGCGCGCTATGCCGAGATGTCGGTCGAGGAGTTGGCGCGCGATTGCGAGGTGCAGGTGTTTCGCGCGACGGGCCCGGGTGGGCAGGGCGTGAACACGACGGACTCGGCGGTGCGCATGAAGCATGGGCCCACGGGGATTACCGTGACGGCGCGCGAGAGCCGCAGTCAGTTCCAAAACCGTAGCAGCTGCCTGCGTAAGCTGCGCGCTGAGCTTGAGCGTCGCGGACGTCCACCGCGCCGACGCGTAAAGACCAAGGTGCCTCAGCGCTCTCGCCAGCGCAGGCTCAATGATAAGCACTTCAACGCCATTAAAAAGGCTAACCGTCGCAAACCGGGCAGCGACGAATAGCCTCCTCATAAGTTGCGGTGAAATAGGGATTGTTTTCCGGCTTTACCTGCATAAACAGTCCCTATTTCACCGCAACTTAGGGATGGCTAGTGGGTGGGGTGCCAGACGTGGAGGGCGCCGCCGAGGACGTCGACCTCGATGCGCGAGGCGACAACGGGCTCGCCGTCGGCTTGGATGGGGTAGTCGGGCTCCTCAAAGGTGAGCTCGGCATGGCGGCAGCGGCGCATGCGAACCGGTGGCAACTTGGTATGGTGGCCGTCCTTGGCCGAAAGAAACATAGGCAGGGCAATCGCGCGAGGGACGGGGCCGCATGCGTAGCAGACGTCGAGCATGCCGTCGCAGGGGTCGGCATCGGGGCAGATGCGATAGCCCGAGCCATACGTGGGGCCCAGCTGAATCGCCATGATGATCGCCCTTACGCGCTCGGCGGGCGCCCCGTCAAAGCTGACTGTCATGGGGTAGTTGCGGTAGCGCAGACCAAACTGCTCCAGACCCGAGAGGGTGTAGAGCGGAGCGCCAGCGAGGCCCGTCTTTTTGCGCAGCTCGGTGGTGCCCAGGCCGATGGCGGCATCGATGCCGACCGAAAGCGTTTGGTCGTAGTACTCAACGGTAGCCTCGCCGCTGCCGTTTGCGGGGTTCCATGAGCGAATGCGTCCGATATCCTGGCGCTGCAGCTTGCAGGTGAGCAGCGCGCCAAAATCCTTGCCGGAGAAATCGTCGATACCGAGGGTCTGGGCAAAATCGTTGCCGGAGCCTACGGGTAGGACGGCAAGGGCGGGACGGACCGCCTCATCCTGCTTCATGAGTCCATTGGCAACCTCGTGGATCACGCCGTCGCCGCCAAGGGCGATAACGGTGCGATAGCCCTGAGCCTGCGCGGCAAGCTCCTTGGCATGTCCCATGCGCTCAGTCAGCACCAGGTCAAACTGGGATGAGCGCGCGGTCATGTCCAAAAAGCGCTGCAGGCGCTCAGCGACCTCGCGCGCCGCACCCGACTGGGCGGCAGGGTTGGCGATTATGAGCGTGCGACCAAAATCAGTTGCGTGCATGGAGCGACTCCTGGCGTATGACGTGACGGTGCGGTCGCGCTCAGGTCGAATTGCCCCCGATTGTGGCTGCACGGCGAATACTAACGTCTACTCTATCAGGTCGTTGTGGCGCTCGATAGCATCCGCTACCGTACCGCCCTCATCCACAATAAGCGAACGGCGTTTAGGCGAGACAATGCGCTGCGCGGGATATACGCCGCGGTGGCCGCCGACAAGATAGCTGATAAACGCCACGATCACGAAGAAGCCGGCTGCCGTGCCATGGAACAGGTCGATGGCCATCATACAGGTGGTGATGGGCACGTTAAGGCCGGCGCAGAAAACACCGAGCATGCCCAGCGCCGCCAGAAAGCTGGGGTCGATACCGACGAGGCAACCGATCCAGCCGCCGAGCGCCGCGCCGATGCCAAACAGGGGCGTGACCTCGCCGCCTTGGAAGCCCGCACCCAGGGTAAGCGCCGTCACCACGAGCTTGATGGCTGCGTCCGCCAGGGTCGTGTTACCGGCGAACCCGACGCCCGAGAGCCAGGTGGCAAGGCCGGCATACTTCCAGGCGTCGAGCATCGCGTATGCCGCGAGCACCACGAGCGCGCCCACGAGTGCGCGAGCAAGGTAGTTGGTGATAAAGCGACCGTACAGGCTTTTGACGGTTCGAACCGACCAGGCAAAGAGGCGTGCCGTCAGACCGAAGATAATGGCGCTGATAACAACGATGGCAACCGTCCGTGGTGTCATGTTGGGAACGCTGGCGATGACATTCGCTTCGTACTCGGTACCCAGGGCGAGTGATGTAAAGTAGCCGGTAAACGAGGCGACCAGACAGTAGATGCCCGCGGTGTAGTCGATCTTGCCGATAAAACACATCTCCATGCCAAAGAACGCGCCGGCAAGGGGCGAACCGAATACGGCGCCAAAGGCCGACGAGATGCCGGCGAGCATGAGGTCGTGGTGGTCGTGCTTTTTGAGGTGGGCGAGGCTCGAGATGTTGCTGGCGATGGTGCCGCCAATCTGTACCGCGGCTCCCTCGCGACCGGCCGATCCGCCCGTTAGGTGCGTGAGCGTGGAGCAGACGAAGGTGAGGACGGCCATGCGCATATGGATGAGACGTGT
>FR878731.1:0-62308 GCA_000434535.1 Collinsella sp. CAG:166 | reverse complement strand
AGACGTGTGCCCAGAGCGGAGTCGATGACCAGGTTGTTGCCTCGTTTGGCGGCAAGGCCGTGGTTTTTGTACACCCATGCGGTGGCCATGCCCACAACGGGAAGCAGCGCGTAAATCCATGCATGGTGCTCGCGATAGTCGGTCGCGATACTCAGCGAGGCCAAAAACGCCCAAGCGGCAACGCCCATGGCGAGCGAGACGATGACGACGAGTGCGAGCAACTTGGCGCTTGCGAGTAGGTTGCGGACATTGCGGCGCGTGTCGGCAGCTAAGAGATGCTCGGAGCGGGTGATCTGATGCCTGCCTGCCGTGATGACGTCGTTCAGGGAGAAAAAGCCGCCGTCGTCGAGCGGCTGGGAATGATCCTGCGTTTCGTTTGCGCTTTCGGTTTTGTCGTTATGAGCCATACGTTCCTCTTTTAGGTTGCAACGCAAGCATTATAAAACGCGGTAAACGCGACGAGCCGGTGGGTTGGTTTCCATTCTGTTTCGCGGCCTGCAACCGACAGGTGTATTTGCGGGTACAGACCGAGTCGCGGCCGTGCATCGGGGGATTATACTGAGACAAGCATAAAGAATCGGCGCCTCTGTTGTGCGCCGTGGCATTAAGAGGTGCATATGGCAGAGAAACTCATTCCGCTGGAGGACGCGCAGTCGATTGTTCTGTCGCACGTTGTTCCGACCGATCTCGTCGAGATTCCCGTGTGGCAGGCCGCCGGTCTTCCCTTGGCCGAGGATGCGGTGGCCGATATCGACATCTCGCCGTTTGCCAACAGCGCCATGGACGGGTATGCCGTGCGCGCAGCCGATCTTGCTGCGGCCGCCGGTGACACTCCGGTGACGCTCTCCGTCGTAGGACACGAGGCCGCGGGCCATGTCTTTGAGGGCACAATCGGCGCGGGCGAGACCGTCCGCATCATGACGGGCGCGCCGGTGCCCGAAGGTGCCGATGCCGTGGTGAAGTACGAGATCGTCGACGTACTCGATGGCGACGGCAACGAGGGCTCGCACGTTCGCTTCTCGGCGCCTGCCAAGGTAGGGGAGAACGTTCGCTCTGCCGCCGAGGAGGCCCATGCCGGCGATGTTGTGATGCATGCCGGCGAGGTCGTGGCTCCGGCCGGCGCCGGCCTGCTGGCAAGCGCCGGTTACGCGAGCGTGAAGGTCCATGCCGCTCCGCGCGTGGGCATTATCTCGCTGGGCACGGAGCTGGTCGCGCCGGGTGAGCTGCCGGCGCGCGGGCAGATTCGCGATTCCAACTCCTCGGCGCTGATGGCCGAGGCGCTCGATGCCGGCGCCGAGCCCGTGTTCTACGGTATTGCGCCCGACGATGAGCAGGCGATTGGCGAGCTGGTGCATCGCGCCACGCGAGAGTGCGATTTTGTCATTACGAGCGGCGGCGCCTCGGCGGGCGATTACGACTACGTGACGGCGCTCGTCCGGCGCGAGGGCGTGGTGCTGTTCGATCGCATCTCGATGCGTCCGGGCAAGGCTATCACGTTTGGCTTGCTCGGGGGCAAGCCCTACCTAGGGCTTTCAGGCAATCCGGCCGCGGCGTATGTGGGCTTTGAGATGCTCGCCCGTCCGGCGATTCGCAAGATGCGCGGCTTTGCCGAGGGCGTGCGTCCCGTGCAGCAGGCGACGCTCACGCACGGCGTGAAAAAGCGCCAGGACCGACGCTTCTTCGATCGCGCCACGGTTTTGCGCGACCCCGAGACCAGTGAGCTGTTGGTGACCGAGGCCAAGACGCAGAATTCGGCGCTGCTCGGCACGATGCAGCGGTCCAACTGCCTGCTGCGTATTGACGAAGGACCGTGCGAGCTCAAGGCGGGCGACGTCGTGGATGTCGTGCGTGTCGACCTGCCCGAGGGCACGGTGTTGTAGGAGGAAGACTATGGAGTTGAAGATTTCGATCGTGACGTGCTCGGATACGCGCGATCTTGCTCAGGACGAGGCTGGAGCCGCACTCGAGGAACTTATCGAGGCGCAGGGCTGGACGGTCGTCTCACATGTGGTCGTGCGCGACGACGCCAGCGAGATCGGTGATGCCATTGTGGAAGCTGCCGATGAGTGCCACGCCAACGTCGTCCTCACCTGTGGCGGCACGGGACTTTCGATGCGCGACGTGACGCCCGAGGCGACGCGTGCCGTCTGCGACCGCGATGTGCCGGGTATTGCAGAGGCAATCCGTGCGTACTCCATGACCAAGACGCGCCGCGCTATGCTCTCGCGCGCCGTGTGCATGCAGCGTGGGCATACGCTTGTCATCAACTTTCCGGGATCCACGAAAGCGGCCCGCGAAAGCTGGGAGGCCGTGAGCGATCAGCTGGAGCATGCGGCCCAAATGACGGCGGGCGGCGGACATACCAAATAAGCGGTTTACCTGCGGCGGGGCGACCTGAACGGCTGCTCCGCCTTTGTTTTCCGCCGAAGCGACGCCGAGGTGCACGGCAACTCGAAACTATATTCTCTAGCGAGAATAATTTCTCATTATCATTATTCGCGCGAAAGTATAATCTAGTAACAGAATAAAGCCTGCGGCGGGGTGCCCGGGCATAGCGTTCGAAAGGGTTGAATATGTTCGATATGGTTTCACGCCGCGGTTTTGTCTCGCTTTCTGCTGCCGCTGCCGCCGGCCTTGGCCTTGCCGGCTGCTCGGGCAACAAGACGTCCGAGCCCGCTGGTTCCGATGCCGGCTCCGTCAAGTCTTCCTCTAAGAAGAAGGCTGTCGAGTTGCAGGTCTTTGCTGCTAACTCGCTCGAGAAAGCTCTGCCCGAGGTTCAGGAGCTCTACACCGAGCAGACCGGCACCACGTTTGCCGACACGCAGTTTAAGGCGTCTGGCGACCTTGTCGAGCAGATGCGCGCCGGTGCCGCCGTCGACGTGCTCATCACGGCCTCCAAGGGCACCATGGACGACGCCGAAGCCGCCGAGCTCGTCGATGCCGACACGCGTGAGGACATGTTCGTCAACGACCTCGTGATCATTCGCGCCGAGGGCTCCGATACTAAGGTCGAGGCCATCGCCGACGTCGCGAATCTGGACGGTAAGATTGCCATCGGCGACGCCAAGACCGTCCCCGCCGGCAAGTACGCCAACCAGGCGCTGGCTTCCGTGGGCCTCTATACCGGTACCGAGGGCGACGACGGCGAGTACGCGCCCGAGCTCGCCGACAAGGTAGCCCTGGCCGACAAGGTCGGCACCGCTGCGTCTTACGTCTCTACAGGCGACTGCGTGGCGGGTTTTGTCTACAGCTCCGACATTTTCCGCTACGACGGCATCGAGGAGGCCTTCGTGTGCCCCGAGGATTCGCACAAACCCATCGTGTACCCGGGTGCCGTTGCCGAGAGCTCCGAGCACGCCGACGAGGCCAAGGCGTTCATCGACTTCTGTCTGACCAACAAGAAGGCCCAGAAGATTTGGGCTAAGTACGGCTTTGAGCTTTCCGAGTAGTGCGGCTTGGCGCGATAATTCCATCGTTTTGTGTTTCACTCCGTCCTTGTATTCGCTTGGAGCTTTTCGTGCTTAATAGATTCCGCATGCTTGTCGCCTGTGCTTTGACCTTCGCGCTTTGCTGGGTGCCGGGATTTGCGTTTGCTGGGGACGCTGAGGACGGGGCCCAGGTTGCTGCGACCGCCCATGGGCTTTCCTATGGGATCGAGGGTTTTGAGCGGTTGGCCAAGGGGACCGCTCGTGCCATGGAGGGCCAGCCTGAGGGCTATCGGTTTCCCGTTGACGAGGACGTGGACCTTGTAGTGGCACCTGCTGCCGATCGCGTTGTGGTGTGGATGTCGCCCAAGGCGGTCGAGAAGTATGGGTTGGATCCGCAGGATAACGAGTGCGTATCGGGTCTCAAGGCCCTCGTCTGTAAGCTCGACAGCGCAAACTGCATGGGAGGTGCGCAGCTAGGGGACGTGAATCTTCCTTGGTATGTCACGGCGGAAACAACGTTTGATGCCGGTGGGTATACCTATGGCTTTGACGAGCGCGGTGCGGATGGGGACCGCTATGTGGTGATTGCATCAGCCTCGGGTGATGCCAAGGGCGGCGCGCGTTGGCTTGATAGCGCTCAAATGGTAGAGGCGTCGTCTGTCATGTTGCGGGATGAGCAAGGGCCCTTGACCTCTCTGGTCTCCTTTTTGGGCGACATCGACTATCGCCCGTTTTGGGTGTCCATTAAAACGAGCGGCCTTGCCCTGGTGATCTCCCTTGCGCTGGGCCTGTTCGCCGCGTGGAAGACTATGGGTACCTCGAGTCGCATCAAGGGCCTGCTCGACTCGGTCTTTACCATCCCCATGGTGTTGCCGCCCACGGTCTGCGGCTTTTTGCTGCTTATGCTGTTTGGTCGCTCGACCGGGGTGGGCCAGTGGCTGATTGCGCACGGCGTCTCGATTGTCTTTACGTGGCCGGCGGCGGTGATCTCTGCCGTGGTGGTATCGTTCCCCCTGGTCTACCGTACGGCGCTCGGCGCCTTTGAGAGCCTCGACACGCAGATGCTTGACGCCGCGCGAACCCTGGGATGGTCCGAGCGTCGCATCTTTGCCAAGCTTATGATGCCGCTTGGGTGGCCTTCTATTGCCGCTGGTACGGTCCTCGCCTTTGCCCGCGCGATGGGAGAGTTTGGCTGCACGCTGTTCTTTGCGGGCAACTATGCCGGCATTACGCAGACCATTCCCATTGCGATTTACTTTGAGTGGATGGGCGGCAATACGTCGGTGGCCCTCTTTTGGGTCGCCGTTGTGATTGCGTTCAGTTTCCTGGTCATCCTATTCATCAACATGTACACGGCGCATTCGCAAAAGTATCGCGAGCGGGGCCTTTCCCGTGCGGAGCGCAAGCGGATCAAAGATCTTGCCGGACAGGGCGATTCGCTCGACCCGGCGGGCGGCGATGCCTTGCGTATCGATCGCGAGGCGCTGGCCGAGCTCATGCGCGATGATGCCGCTTTGCAGGGAGGTCGATAGGCCATGTCGCTCGTTCTGGATATCAAAAAGCGCTATCCCGGGTTTATGCTCGACATGCAGCTTGAGGCCGGCGAGGATCGTGTGGCGCTGCTCGGTGCCTCGGGTTGCGGCAAGAGCTGTACGCTGCGCTGCATCGCCGGCGTGGAGACGCCCGACGAGGGCAAGATCGTCGTCAACGGCGTGACCTTTTTTGACTCGGCGGCGGGCATCAACCTGTCGCCCCAGGAGCGAAAATGCGCCCTGCTGTTCCAAAACTATCAGCTGTTTCCCAGCATGACGGTGGCCGATAACGTATGTGCCGGTGTAAAGGACGCGGGCGACGCCGCGGCGCGAAAAAGGCTGGCCGAGCGCTATCTGGGCATCTTTGGCCTGGCCGATTTCGCCGACCGTTATCCCGCGCGGCTCTCGGGCGGCCAGCAACAACGCGTGGCGCTTGCCCGCATGGTGGCGGCGCATCCGGGCATTTTTATGTTCGACGAGCCCATGAGTGCGCTCGATGCGTACCTCAAGAGCGCCCTCGAGCAGAATATGCTCGACCTGTTCGATGTCTGCAACCGCACCGTGCTCTACGTGAGCCACGACATCGACGAGGCATGCCGCCTGTGCCAGCGCATCTGTGTGATGCACGACGGGCATGTTGAGGAGCTCGGCTCCGTCGAGGACGTGGTCCGCCGTCCGCAGACGCTGGCGGCGCTGCGCCTAACTGGCTGCAAGAACACAAGCCGTGCGCGCAAAATCGGCGACGAAGAAGTTGAGGCCCTCGACTGGGGCATGACCTTTAACGTGGGCCGCGAGGTCCCCGATAATGTGGCGTACCTGGGCGTTCGCGCAAGCTATTTCCATATTGATAATCGCGTTGAGCGGGGCCGTAACAGCTACGATTTGCATGTGGCCCGTGTGAGCGATTCGCGCTTTGAGCGGCTGGTGCTGCTGGACGTGCCGCGCGCTGATGCGCCCACGCGTCTGCAGTGGAAGGTCAACAAGGTGGGCGTGCCTGTCGACGAGCTACCGCAAGCAGGCGAGACGCTGCGCATGCACTTCGATGCCAGCAGGATCCATTTGGTTTGTCGATAGCGCCGGGTAATGCCGTCGGGGATATAAGCCTCGGCGGCTTTGTTTCTGCCGTTCGCCGAATGAGAGATGACAAACTCTTATCAATCAAGAGAATTGTTTATTAAACGACGGCACACGATGCTGTCGTACGAATGTCAACGGTGTTCGCATGGTCGATGACCGTTGATATAGTTGATCTTATCTTGTAAAGGAGGGTGCGCACATGCCGCAGACGACATACATTCGCCGCGTTGCCGCGCGCGCCCTGTATATGGCTCGGAGTCGCATATGAGCAGGTATGTTCACGGCTCCGGGAGAGACGACGCACAACTAAATAATCGACCGCAAAGCAGGTTCCCCAAAATTCCGGGTTTAGGCGCGGCTGGGTTTTCGCCACCCACCGTGCAGCAATACCGTAGCTACTCATTTTTGGTTCGAGAGGGGAACCGTTATGGCTGAAGAATTCGATTTCCATCCGATGTGGGAGAGCCTCGGCATGAATCTTGCCGACCACGACATGCTGCTGGGTGCCGTGGGCCAGATGTACGGCGATATGTTCCTGACGCAGAACAATCGCCCCAAGTCCACGTCCTACCTGGATTTTGTCGCCACCAACATCCACAGCGGCCGCATTAAGGAGATGCTCGACAAGAAGGAGGCCGGCGAGGCCACCAAGATTGTTGGCAGCTTCTGCGTCTACGTGCCCGAGGAGATTGTTCTCGCCTGCGACGGTATCCCCGTGGGTCTGTGCTCGGGTGCCGATTGGGCAACCGATAAGGTCGAGGAGCATCTGCCGCGCAACACCTGTCCGCTTATCAAGAGCTTTGCCGGCTTTAAGCTGGGCGAGGTCTGCCCCTACATTGAGTCGAGTGACCTGGTGGTAGGCGAGAACACCTGCGATGGCAAGAAGAAAGCCTACGAGTTCTTTGCCACGCAAAAGAACATGTACGTCATGGATATTCCCAACGTGCACGACGAGTCGACGCTCGTGACCTGGAAGGCCGAGGTCAAGAAGCTCGCCGCCAAGATCGAGGACGAGTGCGGCGTCAAGATTACGCCCGAGCGTCTGAAGGCTGCCATCCACGCCGTCAATGAGAAGCGCCGCGCCCTGCAGCGCCTCGCTGCGACCCGCGCTGCCGACCCTGCGCCCATCAGCGGTCTCGACAGCCTGCTGACCGTTCAGGCCGCCTTTATGGACGACACGCCGCGTCTGACCGGAGCCATCAACGATATGGCGGCTGAGTGCGAGCAGCGTGTCGAGGCCGGCGAGGGCGTGGCGCCCAAGGGGACCAAGCGCATCCTGTACACCGGCACGCCCATGGCCGTGCCCAACTGGAAGCTGTTCAACCTCATCGAGAAGGCCGGCGGCGTTGTGGTCGGCGAGGAGTCCTGCACGGGCTCGCGCTACTACAAGGACCTGGTCGACGAGTCCGGCGAGACGGTCGACGAGATGCTCGACGACATCGCCGAGCGCTACTTCAAGATCAACTGCGCCGTCTTTACGCCCAACGACCAGCGTATGAAGGACATTGTCCAGATGGCCAAGGACCTGCATGCCGATGGCATCGTCGACGTGGCCCTGCAGTTCTGCACGCTCTATGAGATGGAGTCCTTCCAGGTCGAGAAGGCCGCTGAGGAGGCGGGCATCCCGTTTATGCATATCACCACCGACTACGCCGGCGAGGACGCAGGCCAGCTGCAGACGCGCATTGAGGCGTTCTTAGAAACCATTTAGGGGTATCCGTCCCGGCGGCTTCCCCAGGCACCCGATCTTGCCGTTCAACAAAGTACGCGGCGCTTCTCTTTCACGGCAACCTCGGGCACCTGGGAAAGCCGTTTCCTTGGTTGGTTAAAAGGTTTGTTAAGGAGTTATATGTCGGAATATATTGAGCAGCCGTTGCCGTCCACGTTTGAGGAGTTCAACGAGCAGCGCAAGGCGTCGTTTATTCGCGTCAAGGATTACAAGCAGGCCGGTAATCGCCTGATCGGTTTTCTGTGCAGCTACACGCCGCTCGAGATTATCGATGCCGCGGGCGCTGCAAGTGTGGCCTTGTGCGGCACATCCGACGAGGTGATTCCCGAGGCCGAGAAGGTGCTGCCGGCAAACCTCTGCCCGCTCATCAAGTCGACGTACGGCTTTGCCTACTCGCAAAAGTGCCCGTTTACGTACTTTAGCGACATGATCATCGGCGAGACCACCTGCGACGGCAAGAAGAAGATGTACGAGTTACTCAACGAGCTCAAGCGCACGCACATTCTGCACCTGCCGCAGGGTCGCGATCGCGCCTACGAGCGTGAAGGCTGGTACGAGGAGTGCCGCCTGCTCAAGGAGGAGCTCGAGAACTTCTACGGCATCACGATTACCGATGACGACCTGCGCGCTGCCGTTCGTCGTCGCAACCGCCTGCGTGCCGCCCAGCTCGAGATGTTTGCGCTGCAGGCTAACCAACCGGCGGCCATGAGCGGCGTCGACCTGATGAGCACCATGTTCGCCGGTACGTTTAGCTTTGATATCGAGGCCTATACGCAGCAGCTGGAGCAAAAGGTTGCCAAGCTGCGCGAGGCCTACGACGCGGGCGAGCGCCCGGTTGCGGCGGATGCCAAGCGCATTCTGATCACCGGCTGCCCGGTGGGCGGTGTAATCAACAAGATCGGTCGCACCATCGAGTCCAACGGCGGTGTGGTCGTGTGCATGGACGACTGCTCGGGCGAGCGCACGGCGGCCATGATGATCGACCCGGAGGCTCCCGACATCCTGCGCGCCATCGCCGACCGCTACCTGGACATTAACTGCTCGGTCATGACGCCCAACGACGGTCGTATGGAAAACACGCTGGTCATGTGCGAGAAGTATCACGTCGATGGCGTAGTGGAGAGCGTGCTGCAGGCCTGCCACACCTTCAACGTTGAGAGCGCGCGCATGCAGGAGGCCGTCGAGGGTGCGGGTGTTCCGTACATGAAGATCGAGACCGACTACAGCAACGGCGACATGGGCCAGATCGAGACGCGCATCGCCGCCTTCATCGAAACCCTCTAGCTTCCTCAGGCACCGGATCTTGCCCCTCAAACCGTCGCTTGCGTACCCAAAGTACGCTGCGCTCCTCTTTCGGGGCAATCTCCGGCACCTGAGAAACCTAGAGCTAAGGCGCCTGAACGCGCCGCTACCTTTGATGTTTAGATTGGGAGAGAGCCATGATAGGGATCGGGATCGATATCGGGTCTACGGCGGCTAAGGCTGCTGTGGTCGACGGGGAGGGTTCGGTGGCGTGGACGTGCGTGCAGCCAACCGGGTTTTCCTCGGTCGATGCTTCCGAGCGGCTGCGCGAGGCACTGGCAGCGGCCGGCTACGACGTGACGGGCGACGATGTTCGCGTGGTCGCGACTGGCTACGGCCGTGTTGCCGTGCCCTATGCGCACAAGGTCGTGACCGAGATCACCTGCCACGGCACCGGTGCCGTGCGTCTGTTTGGTGACCATGGCACCGTGATCGATGTGGGTGGTCAGGACACCAAGGTCATCCAGCTTAAAGGCGGCCGCGTGGCCAAATTTGCCATGAACGACAAGTGCGCCGCCGGCACGGGGCGCTTTTTGGAGATCATGGCCGACCGCCTGGGCATTACCCAGCAGCAGATGGCAGACCTCGCCCGCACCGGCGAGCCTACCAAGATTTCCAGCATGTGCACGGTGTTTGCCGAAAGCGAGGTCATCAGCCTGATCGGCCGTGGTGAGCCGCGCGAGAACATCGCCCGTGGTGTGATTGAGAGTGTCGTATCGCGCGTGGCGACCATGGCCGGGCAGGCCGCGGGCGCCCCGTACTACCTGACCGGTGGCCTGTGCGAGAACGCCTTCGTGGTGGAGCGGTTGGGCGAGCTACTGGGGTCGCCGGTGACCACCTCGCCCCAAGCTCGCTTTGCCGGAGCGATCGGCGCGGCTGTCCGCGCCGCCGCCTTGGCCTAGGGGTGTACCGCGACATGCGCATCCTCAATATCTCGGCGCAAAAACCAGATAGCACCGGCAGCGGCACCTACCTTGCCGCGCTCGTACGCGAACAGATCGAGACGGGGCATCGCGCCGCCGTGCTTTGCGGCGCGGCACCGGGTGATACCCAAGGCGAGCTGGACCGGCGTGCTGCCGTGTTTGCCGTACCGTTCGAGTCGCCCGAGCTGCCGTTTCCCATCTGCGGTATGTCCGATGTCATGCCCTATCCCTCCACGCGCTATCGTGACCTGACGCCTTCGATGCTCAAGGCATTTGAGCGGGCATTTGCTGCTGCAATCGATCGGGCGGTGGCTGAGTTTCGGCCCGATCTGGTGCTCTGCCATCACCTGTATCTTGTGACCGCATTGGCGCGCGAGTGCGTCCGGGGCGTGCCGGTTGTTGCCGTGTGCCATTCGACCGACCTGCGCCAGCTGCGTTCGCATGCGCTCGAGCGCGATCGCATCGTAAGTGCGGTTCGTCGGCTCGATGCCGTCTTTGCGCTCCACGCTGAGCAGGCTGAGCAGATTGGCCTGGTGTGCGGCGTCGATGCCGATCGCATCCACGTGATTGGGACGGGCTACGACCATCGCGTCTTCTGCCGCGACGCAAGCGTGGCGAGGCAGCCGGGATCGCTTGTGTACGTGGGCAAGATTTGCTTTAAAAAGGGCGTCGAGTCGCTGGTTCGAGCTGTGTCATTGCCGATTGACGATGGCGTCCGCTCATCTGGCTTGGTACTTGTGGGCGGCCGCGGGGACGATGCCGAGTACGCGCGTATCGAGCGCTTGACCGCGGCCTCGGATGTGCCGGTGACGCTGGCGGGGCGCCTGGATAGCGATGAACTCGTGCGTGCCTACCGCAGTTCCGACGTCTTTGTGCTGCCTTCGTTTTACGAAGGTTTGCCGCTCGTGACGATCGAGGCCCTCGCGTGCGGCTGCAAAGTTGTGGCGACCGATTTGCCCGGCGTTCGTCCCTGGATGGAGGCGATGCTTCCCGGTGCTCCCGTGACGTGGGTGGCGTCGCCGCGTATGACGGATGTCGACACGCCCGTGGCGGCCGACCTTCCGTTGTTTGAGCGCGCACTGGCAGATGCTATCGCGCAGGCGCTTGCGGCTCCGCCTTCGACGTTCGAGCCGTCGGCGGTCTCTTGGGAAGCGTGCCTGGGGCGTATACTTAAAGTCGTTAATTTGTTGGAAGGGGGTTCGTATGGCTAAGGACACCATGAGGCTCACGTCCATGACGGCCGCGAGCGGTTGAGCCGCTAAGTTGGCCCCCGGAGCCCTCGCCCAGGTCCTGGGCGATTTACCCAATGTGCATAACGACAACTTGCTCGTGGGGTTCGATACCTCCGACGATGCGAGCGTCTTCCGCGTAGGGGAGAACCTTGGTCTCGTGCAGTCCATCGACTTCTTCCCGCCGATGGTCGACGACCCGTTCCTGTTTGGCCAGATCGCCGCGGCCAACTCGCTGTCGGACATCTACGCCATGGGCGGGCGGCCGAGCCATGCCATGAACTTGCTGTGCATCCCGAGCTGCCTGGGCATCGAGGTCGCCGGTCAGATTCTGGCGGGCGGCGCCGACAAGTGCGTCGAGGCGGGTTGCTCCATCGCGGGCGGCCACACCATCAACGACGACGAGCCCAAGTACGGCCTGTCCGTGAGCGGTTTTGTGCCACTCGACCGCATGCTCGCCAACAGCGGCGCACACGTGGGCGATGTTCTGCTGCTGACCAAGGCGATCGGCTCGGGCATCATCACCACGGCCATTAAGGGCGAGCTTATCGAGCAGGACGAGGCCGCAGCCATGTTTGACTCGATGCGCACTCTCAACGAGGCTCCGATTCGTCTGGCCGAGGGACTCGAGCTTCACGGCTGTACTGACATTACGGGCTTTGGTCTGATCGGGCATGCGTGCGAGATGGCCGAGGGCTCGGGCGTGCAGGTTGAGCTTGCGTCGGGGGCGGTTCCACTCTTTGACCAGGTGCTCGACATGGCGCGTCTGGGCATTATCCCCGCGGGCTCCTACCGCAACCAGGACTTCTTTGGCCCGCGCGTGGCTGCCGACGAAGACCTGGAGCCGGGCATGTTGGATGCGCTGTACGATCCGCAGACGTCTGGTGGCCTGCTCATCGCGGCACCTGCTGCCGATGTGGATGAGCTTGCGCGCCGTCTGCATGCCGAAGGACGTATTGCCGCCGTCGTCGGTCGCGTGTGCGAGCCGGTGCCAGGCGGTCCTGCCGTCCACGTTGTTCGCTAGCCCGCACGTTTATGTAACTGTTTACCGTTCTCTAGAACGGTTCTTTCGAAAGGAAAAACTATGTCTACCAAAATTGAAGTCAATGCCATGGGCGATGCCTGCCCGCTGCCCGTCGTCAAGACGCTCAAAGCCCTGAAGCGGCTCGATGGCGAGGGTGCCGTGGTGACCTCGGTCGATAACGAGACTGCCGTCAAGAACATCTCCAAGATGGCGCAGGAGAAGGGCTGCACGGCCTCGGTAGAGAAGGTTTCTGACGCCGAGTGGCACGTGACCGTGGCGACCTCTGGCGCCGTTGCCGTGGCCGATCCTGAGCAGGATGGCGCTGCCTTCTGCGACGCCAGCGCCGGCAAGGGCAAACTCGTCATTTCCGTCTACACCGATTGCATGGGCCGTGGCGACGACGAGCTGGGCCACAAGCTCATGAAGGCGTTTATCTTTGCCGTGACGCAGCAGGAGGAACTGCCCGCGACCATGCTGTTCTACAACGGCGGCGCCAAGCTCACCGTCGAGGGGTCTCCGGTGCTCGACGACCTGAAGGGCCTGGCGGAGCAGGGTGTCGAGATTCTCACCTGCGGCACCTGCCTCGACCACTATGGCATTAAAGACCAGCTTGCGGTGGGCGAGGTCACCAACATGTACGTGATCGTGGAGAAGATGGAGCAGGCCGTGCGCGTCGTGCGCCCGTAGCGTATTGGTTGGAGTTGCCATGAGGGAGAAGCGCCCGGCGCTTGTCATCACGTTTCCCACCACGGCGGCCGCCATGGGCTGCGAGTCCCTGTGTATCGAGCGCGGCCTTCCCGGGCGAACGATACCCGTGCCCGGGGAGGTCGCTGCCGGCTGCGGTTTGGCGTGGAAGGCGTTGCCTGCCGATGAGGAGCTGCTGCGCGGCGAACTCGCCGCGGCGGGCGTTCCCACAGAGGGCTATACCGTGATTGATATGTGGGAGGTCGTGCGATGATCTACCTGGATAACGCGGCGACGACCATGCGCAAGCCGCAGACGGTCATCGATGCCGTGACGCAGGCGATGTGCTCGCTCGGCAATGCCGGGCGCGGTGCCACCTCGGGTGCGCTCGATGCCGCGCGTACGATTCATGGTTGCCGCGCCAAGCTTGCGCGCCTGCTGGGATGCCCGCGCGCCGACCATGTGTGCTTTGCACCTAACTCGACGGCGGCGCTCAACACCGCCATCAACGGCGTGGTGCGTCCCGGCGACCGCGTGGTCACGACGGTGCTTGAGCACAACTCAGTGCTGCGTCCGCTTAATCGTCTTGCGGCTGAGCGGGGTGTGACCGTTGAGCATGCGGGCTGCGACGCGAACGGCGCGCTCGACTACGACGAGCTCGAGCGGTTGGTCACGCCGGGCACGCGTGCCGTGGTGGTGACGCACGCCTCCAATGTGACCGGCAATGCCGTTGACGTTGCGCGCGTGGCTGCCATCGCGCATGCGGCCGGCGCCCTCGTGATCGTCGATGCTTCGCAGTCTGCCGGCGCGATGTATGTCGATATGCAGGCTATGGGCCTCGACGTCGTGTGCTTTACCGGCCACAAGGGGCTCATGGGTCCACAGGGCACCGGCGGCCTGGCCGTGGCGGAGGGCGTTGACGTGGCTCCGTGGGCCATTGGCGGCACGGGCGTGCACAGCTTCGATGCACTGCAGCCGCTTGAGTGGCCCACGCGCCTTGAGGCGGGCACGCTCAACGGTCACGGCATCGCGGGACTTTCCGCAGGTCTCGACTTTATCGAGGCCCAGGGCGGGGTCGAGGCGATTGCGGCGCATGAGCGCGCGCTTGCCGAGCGCTTCCTCGCCGGCGTTCGCGAAATCCCCGGCATTGCGCTCTACGGTGCGTTTGATCAGCCTGTGCGCTCGGCGATCGTCTCACTCAACGTGGGCGATATCGACTCTGCCGAGATCTCGGACGCGCTTATGCAAGGGTGGGGGATTGCGACGCGCCCCGGTGCCCATTGCGCTCCGCTCATGCACCGCGCGCTCGGGACCGAGCGCCAGGGTATCGTTCGCTTCTCGTTTGGGTATTTCAACACGGCCGAGGAAGTCGACACCGCGATTGACGCTTTGCGCGATTTAGCCTGCTAGAGCGTATATACTTGCGGGACGGGTCTTTTGCCCGTCCCGTTTTTGTTTCGACCCGAAAGGTGTGCCTATGGCCTCATCCGCCCCGCGCGGTTTGCGCTCCGACCATGTCGTTACCGTCGGCATTGCGCTGTTCTCGATGCTCTTTGGTGCCGGTAACCTCATCATTCCGCCGTTGCTGGCACTTCAGGCCGGCACGGCCACGCCGCTTGCCATGATTGGCTTTTTGATTGCCGCTATCGGTCTGCCCGTCATGGGCTTTATCGCCGTGGCGCTCGCCGGAACGGCGCGCGAGCTTGCCGGCCGCGTGCACCCCAAGTTCGGTGAGTTCTTTGTCGCGGCGGTGTATCTGGCCATCGGCCCGTGTCTGGCTATTCCGCGCACGAGCTCCACGGCCTTCGAGATGCTGGTGCCGCTGCTGCCCGAGGGCGTCTCGCTCGGTACGGCTCGCCTGGTGTTTGCCGTTGGCTTCTTTGTCGTCGCGTTTGCGCTCACGCTGCGCCCGGGTGTCATCACACGCGTACTCGGCCGCATTACGGGCCCCGCACTCATTGCACTCATTGTGCTGGTCGTGGGTGCTGCCGTGATCTCGCCGCTGGGACCGGCTGCTGCGCCTCAGGCTCCTTACGATGCAGGCGCCGCCGTGCAGGGCTTTCTGACTGGCTATCAGACCATGGACCTGCTCGCGTCGCTCGCCTTCGGCATCATCATCGCCGAGACTATCCACGAGTTGGGTGTTACCGATGACAAGCGCGTGGCCTTCGAGATTTCGCGTTCCGGTGTGATCGCCGGCGTGCTCATGGCCATCATCTACTGCGGCTTGGGCCTTGCCGGTATGCAGCTCGGCACCGTGATGCCCGACGCTACCAACGGCGCCGCAATCCTTGCCCGTTCGGCCTCCATGCATTTTGGGCTTGCCGGCACGGTCGTGGTCTTTGCGATCTTTTTCCTTGCCTGCATGAACGTGTGCATCGGCCTCATCAGCTGCTGCTCGCGTTACTTCTGCGAGACGTATGTGGTCGAAGGGGGAGCGGATGTTTCCGAGGAGGCCATGCGCCGCCCCTTTGCGATTCTCGCCTTTGTGTTCGCGGCGTTTTCGTGCGTGCTCTCCAACGTGGGCCTCGACGTGATTCTTATGTTCTCGGTGCCTATGCTCAACGCCTTGTATCCCGTTGCCATCGTACTGGTACTGATGGGCCTGGTGCACGGCTTTTGCGACGCTCATCCGCAGGTGTGGGTGTGGGTCGGCGGCGTGGTTGCTGTGCAGAGTGTGATCACCTCGGTCCGCGATGCGTTCTTTGCGGGTGCGTGGCTGCCGTTCGATGTGCTGCCGCTTGCGGACATTGGAGCCGCGTGGGCGCCGGTTGCCGTGGTTGCCTTTGTGATCGGTCTGCTCCATAGTCGTTTTGTCGCACATTCGAGGAGCTAAGGCATCAATGCTTGCACAGGCGGGGAGTCTCCCCTATAATTTCCTTCGCTTTGGGACACGCAAGGTTTAGACCTTAGCTGCTCAACACCTTCGGGACGTGGCGCAGTTTGGTAGCGCGCCTGCTTTGGGAGCAGGATGTCGCAGGTTCAAATCCTGTCGTCCCGACCATATCTTGCGGGCGTAGTTCAATGGTAGAACCCCAGCCTTCCAAGCTGATGACGCGGGTTCGATTCCCGTCGCCCGCTCCATAAGATAGTTTTAACGGCTTTGGCTCTATTTGGTGCCAGAGCCGTTTTCATTTACATGCCGGGGACCCCACATCCCCTTCTAAGTTGTGGTGAAATAGTTCCTGGATAAGCCGCAAAAGCTGTTATCTAGGAACTATTTCACCGCAACTTATTGAGGCCGAGCGGGTTGGGTCGATGATGGGTTCTGTTGTCGAGAAGATGAGGGCAGCCGGTCAGGAGTCTGCGTAGGGTTTTGTGGTTGGTATACCGTAGCTGCGCATCATGGAGCCGAACGCTTTGACATCGTGGGTGTCTGAGAGCTTGAAATGAATGACGTTGTGGCCCATGGCACGCAGGTTCGCGTCGCGCATGAGGGCAGCTCGATAGGTTTTTGCCGCAGTATGTTCCGGATCATTTTGGGCATCGTCCTCAAACTTGCCTAGTCCATGCAGCTCAGCCAGCATCCAAGAGCCGTTTGGCATCTGCCAGCCGTAATCTGCCAAATAATAGCCTGCATTTCCCGGCCGAGTGATTTCAACCTGAAGTTCGGGAGTGGCTACTCCAGCGAGGATCATCGCTGCCCTTGCCTCAGATTCACCGCCGTTGTCTGACCTGCCGTCCATGTGCTCAAAAACGTCAAACGCACGTGCGATGCCGTGCAGCCCACGGCAATTGGCCTGTGCATACGCGCGCAACTCTTCGCGCTCGACATCATACTCACGAGCCAGGCCATCGACATAGCCCAGCGCATATCGAAAAGCGCTCGTTCGGGCGATATCGACCACCGTGCGGTACGGATCTGTCAACGTAAACGGACCGAGCTGCCACACTTCGCCCGCCCGCCAGCGACGATACTCAACGAATTCGTACGTATCGCGCCTGGTGGCTCGCGGCAACAGAACTTGTACCTTATCGAGAAGTGTGTGTGCCGAACCGATACCATAGAGCAGAGCCGCGGTCGCCCCACAAAATACCGCTTCGGGTTCAACGACCGCAATGGCGGATGCCAGCTGAAAAATGCGGTCTTCTATACCAAGGTCATTCCAGTATGCAGGGTCGGCATAGACGTGGTTATAGAGTCGAACGATCATTTGCTTTTGCATGAGCGAGTAGGCACAACGTTCGTCCCATTTTTCGGTGGCAATAAACAAGCGTCCGTCATGATGGGCCTCGAATACCGAGAAGAAAAGCCTTGTCTGAGATTTGGAACAGTGATCGGCCTTACCCATTAGCGACCCCATGTCTCGAGGATGAGCGAACGATACCACGCTATCGCATATTGATTTCGCTGAACCTTGCCATGAGCTGACCAAAAGCTTGACGCCGCAGCTCAGAAGGTTAGACCCGACCAAAAGATATCGGTAAACGGTTGTCAGGGGCCTTTCAGCGGTGTTGAAATCTGCCCTTACAAAAAGTTGCGGTGAAATAGTTCCTAAATGGCCGTCAGAAGGCAAAAAATAGGAACTATTTCACCGCAACTTAGGAGGGGATGGTTGTTAGCTGCGGGGGCGGTGACGCTGCTTGTCGGTTAGCTGCGGGGGCGGTGGCGG
This sequence comes from Collinsella sp. CAG:166, assembly GCA_000434535.1. GTDB lineage: Bacteria > Actinomycetota > Coriobacteriia > Coriobacteriales > Coriobacteriaceae > Collinsella. Next base: position 44,767 of record FR878731.1, on the reverse strand, counting down.
AGCTTGTCGATGGTGGAGTCGGTGCTGTGACTGCGGGCTTCGGCGGCGCGGTCGCGGGCGTCGGCGGCGGTTTGGCGCTGGCGGCGGTAGTCGATCATGCCTTGGATGATGGGCTTGCCAAAGCTCACGACATCATCGTTGTAGATGGCGGTTCGGGCTGCGAGGAGGCAGTCGGTAAAGTCCATATGGGTCTTGCCAAAGAGTTTGACGGCAAGGGCGACAACGGTGGGCTCGTCGACCATGACGTCATCGAGCAGCCTTTTCATGGCCGCAGTAATCTCAACGCGGGGAACCTTATAGACATCGCGCAGCGTGACCACGACGCGCGTGATGATTTCGGGGTAGACACGAGCGGTGCGCGTGGCGATGACCTTGGCGGCGCGCGGTGACAGAACTTCGTCGTCGTCAAGCAGGTAGCGCAGGATGACGGTCTCGTCGATGATGGTGCTACTCATGGATATCTACTTCCTCGGGACCCAAAATCGAATCGTCGCTTTCTGTGGCAAGGTACTCAACCCAGGCATTGCGCTCTTCGGAGCGGCGATTGGGGTCCCCATATGCTTTGAGCGATCCATAGGCGGCCGTGCCGTCCTTGGAACGCACGGCGACCGGCTGAAAGGGGAGCTTGCGCATCAAAATGCTCTGCGCGACAAATAGACGGACAGCCTCGGCGAGCGATGTGCCCATGGCGTCGTAGAGATGCTCGGCATGCTGCTTGTCTTCCTCGCGAATGCGCACCTGCAGGATGGCTCTTTTTTGAGTCGATGACATCACTGGCCCCCTTAATGAGCGTGCAATATAGTCGGTCAAATGCGGCATGTGCCGATACTTGAGCATCTTATAACGATTACTTTATTTCACTCAAGTTGATAACCATAAACACGAATACAAGCGTAGTACATCCAAAACGAGAGCGCGTAAAAATCTCTGAGGCGTACGCATGTAATACACTCACCTTTATAGCTATCCGAGAATAGTTCCAACCTGCTAAAACCCCTGCAATACACCCGTGTTGCAGGGCGTATGCTCAAGTTTGCCACCTGCAACTGCGTATATTTAACCTGTATATCGTTGGAGGAATTCTATCGAAGTGCCTGTTTCGCCGCATGTGCTCGATACGTCGATGCCGGACCACGGGCGGTCCGGGGCAACGTCGACAGGGTCTCTCCGGCATGGGATTCAGGAGGGAGTGAACAACATGGGCAATAAACGAGTCGTAGCCGATTCTTCGCGCTGCATTGGGTGCCAAACCTGTATGGCGGCGTGCATCGAGGCACACGATATTCCCGGCAACATCGCCGCACCTCGCTTGCGCGTAACGCGCACCTACGAGATCTCCGCGCCGGTGGCATGTCACCACTGCGAGGACGCTCCGTGCGCGAAGGCCTGTCCTACGGGCGCCTTGTTCTTTGATCCAAAGAACCATCGTATCGGCGTCAACGAGGACAACTGCATCGGCTGCAAGAGCTGCGTCATGGCATGCCCCTTTGGCGCCGTGAGCGTGGCGACCACGCAGGTCCCCGTCTTGATGGGTGACGTGCGCGTGGGTTCGCAGACTAAGAGCTTCGTGCTCAAGTGCGACCTGTGCGTGGACCGTCCCGGCGGTCCGGCGTGTGCTGAGGCGTGCCCGACCAAGGGCCTCACCTTGGTAGACGAGGAACGCCTGGCAGAACTGACTGCCGAGCGTGCCCGCGCCACCATCGAAAACGAGGCGTAAGCGTTGGGGCGACAAGCCCAATGATTGTCAAATTAGTACCGAGTAATCGGTAGCAGAAAAAGGAAGGAGGGTGTCATGGAGAAGCATAAAGTGATCTGCCCGTACTGCGGCGCCGGTTGCCAGTTTAACCTCTTGGTCCAAAACGGCCAGGTCGTGGGTACCGAACCGCTCAACGGCATCACCAATCAGGGCGAGCTGTGCCTTAAGGGCATGAGCGGCTACGACTTCATCAACGACACCAAGATCTTGACTCCTCGCGTACTGCACCCGATGATCCGCCGCACTAAGGGCGCGGATCTTGAGCGCGTAAGCTGGGACGAGGCACTGGATTTCACCGCATCTAAGATGCAGGCCATAATTGACGAGTATGGTCCTAACGCCGTCATGACCACCGGCTCTTCGCGAGGCGGCGGCAATGAGGCGAACTACGTCATGCAGAAGTTTACGCGTGCGTGCATCGGCACCCACAGCGTAGACAACTGCGCCCGTACTTGACACGGCCCTACTGTCCTCGGTCTGATGGACACGGTTGGTTCAGGTTGCATGTCATGCTCCATCCCCGGTATGGAGGATGCGGGCTGCATTTTCCTCTTCGGCTATAACCCTGCCGATTCGCACCCCATCGTCGCAAGGCGTATCGTGCGAGCCAAAGAAAAGGGTTGCAAGATCATCGTCGCCGATCCGCGCCATATCGAAACCGCGCGTATCGCCGATCTCTACCTTCCGATCAAGAATGGTTGCAACGTCGCGTTCCTCAACGCCTTTGCCAACTGCTTGGTCAACGATGGCCTCTACGACAAGGAATTCGTCGCCGAGCACACGAACGGCTTTGACGAGTGGTGGGAGACCATCAAGAACTACACTCCCGAATCCGTACAGGACATCACGGGTGTCGAGCCCGCGCTGATCCACCAAGCTGCCGAGATGTATGCCACGGCGAAGCCTTCTGCCATCATTGGCTGGGGCATGGGCGTATGCCAGCAGAAGCAGAACCTGAAGACGGTGCACACCATCGCCTCCATCGCCTGCGTTGCCGGCCAGATCGGCAAACCCAATTCCGGCCTCGCGCCCGTGCGCGGTCAGAACAACGTCCAGGGCTCCTGCGATATGGGCATGCTGCCCAACCTGTACCCTGGCTACCAAAAGGTCACCGACCCCGCCGTGCGCGCCAAGTTTGCAAAGGCTTGGGGCGTGCCCGAGGAAAAGCTCCCGCTCGAGGAGGGCTACAAGCTCACCGACCTGGGCCACCTGGTCGACGAGGGCAAGGTGCACTGCTTCTACAACTACGGCGAGGACCCGGTGCAGACCGAGCCCGATTCGGCCGGTATGCGCAAGACGCTCTCCGAGCTGGATCTGTTCATTTGCCAGGACATCTTTATGACGCAGACGACCATGCTCGCCGACGTCATCCTGCCTGCCACCTCTTGGGGCGAGCACGAGGGTGTCTTTACCGCATCCGACCGTAGCTTCCAGCACTTCGACGCGGCCGTTCCTCCCAAGGGCGAGTGCCGTCACGACTGGGAGATCTTCGCGGACCTGTCTACGCGCATGGGCTATCCCATGCACTACGACAACACCGAGCAGATCTGGAACGAGTGCATTAGCCTGTGCCCCAACTTTGTGGGCGCAACCTACGAGAAGATGGCTCCCGAGGGCGGCTACGCCCAGTGGCCGGTCAAGAGCACCGATGTGGACGACCACGGTACGCCCGACATGTTCGCTGGTGGCAAGTTCACCACCAAGGACGGTCGCGCCAACCTGATGGCGCACGACTGGGAGGCGCCCTCCGAGCTTCCCGACGATGAGTACCCGCTCATCCTGTGCACCGTCCGCGAGGTCGGCCACTACAGCTGCCGCTCGATGACCGGCAACTGCAAGACGCTGGCGCTGCTTGCCGACGAGCCCGGCTTTGTCCGCATGAATCCCGCGGACGCCCAGGCGCGCGGCATCAAGAACGGCGACATCGTCTCGATTCACAGCCGCCGCGGCCAGGTATACAGCCGCGCCGACGTGAGCGATCGCATCAACAAGGGCACGGTCTACATGACCTACCAGTGGTGGATCGGCAAGTGCAACGAGCTGACCATGCACAAGGTCGACCCGGTCTCGCATACGCCCGAGGACAAGTTCTCCGCCTGCCAGGTCGACGCTATCGCCGACCAGGTCTGGGCCGAGGGCGAGGTGGAGCGTCAGTACACCGAGCTCAAGCAGGCTCTGGTGGACGCCGCTGCTCCCCAGGACGTTGAGCCCGGCGCCGCCAAGTTCGACGACGAGACGCACGTGAACCAAATCGTGTAGTCCCGTTCTCGTTGGCTTTTTGGGCCGGGCGTCCCGTACGTTCGGGAGCCCGGCCCGTTATTTTGAAAGGAAGTGGGGATGAACCGCTTCATCGACATCAACCCGGAGAGGTGCATCGGCTGCGGAACATGCCAGTCCGCCTGTGCCGACGCCCACCGGATGCAGGGTCTTCAGGATACGCCGCGCCTGGCGCTCGTGAAGACCGGCGGTATTTCGGCCGCCCTTGCCTGCCACCATTGCGAGGGTGCTCCCTGCGCCGAGGTTTGCCCGGTGAATGCCATCGAGCACGATGGCGACCGCATCCACGTCAAGGAGCAGGAGTGCATCGGGTGCAGGCTGTGCGCCATCGCGTGCCCCTTCGGAGCCATCCATCCCGATGGCACGTCTATCGCCGGTGTCGCAGGCATGTGCGACCCGACGCCTTCGTATCCTAAGTCCCTGAGCAGCCTGCTTACGTGGGCTCCTGGCCAGTACACCTGCGCCGTCAAGTGCGACCTGTGTGCCTTCGATCCGGACGGCCCGCATTGTGTGGCGGCGTGCCCCACCAAGGCGCTGACCGTCATGGGCGGCGCGGCCGATCGCGAGCTCGACGAGGCCAAGCGCCTGCGCTCGATCGAAAACGGTCCAGTCGTCGACGTTACCGCTGTGGCCCAGGGCCTGTCCGAGAAAGCAGAAGGGAGCGTAAACAATGGATAGCATGACGCTGTTTATCGCATCGCTTGCCGTCTCGTGCATCGGTGCGCTCGCCTCGGTTCTGCTGATCAAGGCCGATAACGCCGCCAAGACCGCCGGCTGCCTTATCGGCGCCGCCGCCGCGGTGCTTTCGTTTGTGGCCGGTATCCAGGCCGTGCTGGGCGATGTCACGTCGGTCGACACCATCGTGTTCTTCCCGTTTGCCCATTTCCAGCTGCTGCTCAATCAGCTGTCCGGCCTGTTCGTGGCACTCATCTCGGTGCTCGCGTTTGCCGGTTCGATCTACGGTCTCAACTACTTTGATGAGTACCCGGGCAAAAAGGGCCGCGCCGGCTTCTTCTTTAACACCTTCGTGGCGTCCATGATGCTCGTCATCACCGCCGACAACGTGTTTTGGTTCCTGGTCGCCTTTGAGCTCATGTCGCTGACCTCGTACTTCCTGGTCGTGATCGAGGAGAACGAGAACTCCATCCACGGCGGTTGGCTCTACTTTGTGATCGCGCACGTGGGCTTTGTGCTCATCATGGCGAGCTTCCTCACCATGACCAACTTCGCCGGTGGCTCGTTTGCCTTTGCGGATTTCCGCGCCACGCAGTTTAGCCCCGCGGTCGCATCCGTGTGCTTCGTGCTTGCCTTCTTTGGCTTTGGCGCCAAGGCCGGTATCATCCCGCTGCACGGCTGGCTGCCCAAGGCTCATCCCGAGGCGCCGTCCAACGTGTCGGCCCTCATGTCCGGCGGCATGATCAAGATCGGTATCTTCGGCATCCTCAAGGTTGGTCTCGACCTGCTCTCCGCCTCGGGCGTTCAGGTCTGGTGGGGCCTTATGGTCATGGTCTTCGGTGCGATCTCGTCGGTTCTCGGCGTGGCCTTCGCCCTGCAGGAGCATGACATCAAGCGCCTGCTGGCCTATCACTCCGTCGAGAACATCGGCATCATTCTGCTCGGCGTCGGCGCCTCCATGGCCGCCATGGCGCTCAACTCGGTCGGCATCGCCGTCCTGGCCCTGATGGCCGCCCTCTACCACACGTTTAACCACGCGATGTTTAAGGGCGAGCTGTTCTTGGGCGCCGGCGCGCTGCTGTACTCCACGGGTACGCGCAATATGGAGAAGATGGGCGGCCTGTTCCGTCGTATGCCGGCAACGGCCATCTGCTTCCTTGTTGGCGCGCTTGCCATCTCGGCCATCCCGCCCTTCAACGGCTTTGTGTCCGAGTGGTTTACCTACCAGTCGCTGTTTAACGCTGCCATGCAGGGCGACAAGGCCGTCATGATCGTGGCCGTGTTCGCTGCCGTCGCGCTTGCCATTACCGGCGCGCTGGCCGTCACGTGCTTCGTCAAGGCCTATGGCGTCTCCTTTGCCTCCGCGCCCCGCTCCGAGGCCGCGGCCAATGCCAAGGAGGTTCCCGCCCCCATGGTGTTTGCGCAGGGCCTGCTCGCGGCCATCTGCGTCGTGCTGGGCATCGGCGCTCCCGTGATCGCGCCCGTGCTGGTCGATGTCGCCGCGTCCGTGCTGCATCCGTACGGTGGAGTGTTTGCCGCCGAGGGCATGGAGCTCATGAACCAGTACTCCGGCGCTGCCACCTCCACGCCCGCGATCGCCATTGCGCTCGTGGTGCTCGTCGGCCTTGCCTGCGGTTATCGCAAGCTCAAGACCGTCGGCAAGGTGCAGAAGTCCCAGCCGTGGGCATGCGGCTATGCTCCCAACGAGCATATGCCCGTCGTGGCCACGACCTTTGCCTCCGAGGTGTCCTGGTTTATGCAGCCGCTCTACACGCTGCGCGACCGCTGCACGGCCGTCTGCTGGTCCATCGCGCACTTCTTCCAGAAGCTCACCGGTGTGGCCGAGGCTGTGGAGCCCGTACCCGACAAGGTTCTCGTCGATGCCCCGCATAAGGGTGTCGAGAAGCTCGCCGACCTCGCGACTAAGCTCGAGGGCGGCAACTACAGCATCTATATCTGCTACATCGTCGCGGCACTCGTGGTGTTCCTCGTGCTCGCCGTGCAAATGGGTTAAGGAGGGGAGAGCATGAACAACATCGTACTTGCCGTTCTGCAGGGCGTGGTCGTCATGGCCGTCGCGCCGTTCTTCTCCGGTCTCGGCCGCGTGATCCGCGCCAAGATGCACAACCGTCGCGGTCCCAGCATCATGCAGGACTACCGCGACCTGGCCAAGCTCTTTGCGCGCCCCGAGTCCCAGAGCGAGGACGCGAGCTTTGCGCTGCGCATTATGCCGCCGCTGTTCTTCGCCGTCGCCTTTATGCTCGCGATGGGCCTGCCGCTCTTTACGGCACAAAGCCCCATCCCAGTCTTTGGTGACGCCATCACCATCATGTACAGCCTGGCGCTCGCCCGCTTCTTCTTCGCCCTCTGCGGTGTGGATTCATCCAACGCCTACGCCGGTATCGGCGGCGTCCGTGAGCTGCTCATGAGCGTGCTCATCGAGCCGTCCATGCTGCTGGCGCTGTTTGCCGCCGCCCTGGTGTGCGGTTCCACTGACATCGCTACCATGGGTCAGCACATCATGACGGGCGCCATCGATGCGCCGGTCGCCGTGATCCTCGCCGGCATCGCCTTTGCGATCGCCTGCTACATGGAACTCGGCAAGCTGCCCTTTGATCAGGCCGAGGCCGAGCAAGAGCTCCAGGAAGGTCCGCTCGCCGAGCTTTCCGGCCCGTCGCTTGCGATGGCCAAGCTCGCCATGTCCATGAAGCAGGTTCTGGTCGTCGCTTGGTTCTGCGCAATCTTCGTCCCCTGGGGCGAGCCCGCGACCGTGGGCGCCGCCGCTGTTCTGGGCGCAGTCATCTTCCTGGTGAAGTGCCTGATCGACTTTGTCGTATGCGGCGTGATCGAGAACTCCTGCTCGCGTTCGCGCTTTAAGGTGCTTGGCAATCAGACCTGGGCCGTTGTGGGCATCGCCGTTCTGGCGTTTGTCTTCGTGGTCGTCGGCGTGTAGGAGAAGGGAGAAACAATGTCATTTGCAGTCAGTCTGTCCCTTCTCGGCTTGGTCGCTATCGCGGCCCCGATGGTGGCCTCGGTGCTCGTCGCCCTGTTCCCCCGTCCGTACGCCAAGTGGTTCAGCGTTTTGGGTGCCGCCGTCTCGACGGTCTGCACCATCGCCCTCGCCGCGAATTTCGCCGGCGCCGGCATGCCCGACACGCAGGTCCCCCTGATCTCGTTTGGGCAGACCCTCGTCATGGGATTCACCTTCGATCGCATGAGCACGCTGCTCGCGCCCGCCTTTGTGGGCATCGGCCTGCTTGTCGTGATCTATTCGATTCCCTATATGAGCGAGAATAACCGTGAGCATCCCGATGCGCCGCGTCGTCGCTTCTACGCGTACCTCGCGACCTTCATCGGCGCCATGGCCGGCCTTGTGTATAGCTCGACCCTTTTGGGCCAGCTCGTGTTTTTTGAGATCACGGGTGCGTGCTCTTGGGGCCTCATTAGCTACTACATGACGCCTACGGCCAAGAAGGCCGGCATGAAGGCCCTGATCATTACGCATATCGGTGCGCTCGGCCTGTATCTGGGCGCCGCCATCGTGTTTGCCCATACCGGTACCTTCGCCATTACCGCGATTGCCGGCCTCGACGCCAAGCTCAAGGCTATCGTCCTTTTGCTCGTGCTGTTTGCGGCCTGGGCCAAGTCCGCACAGGTTCCCATGTACATGTGGCTGCCTTCGGCCATGGAGGCGCCGACGCCTGTTTCGGCCTACCTGCATGGCGCCTCGATGGTTAAGGTCGGCGTGTGCGTGTTCGCGCGTGCACTCGTCTCTGCCGGCGAGATCCCCGAGATCGTGGGTTGGGTCGCCATTATCGACGCCATGGTCACCATGCTCTTTGGCTTCCTTATGTACCTGCCGCAAAAGGACATGAAGCGTCTGCTGGCCTTCTCCACGATCGCCCAGCTCTCCTATGTGTTCTTTGGTCTGGGCCTTTCGGTCTTTGGCAGCCAGCTGGCCTTCGATGGCGCCGTCTGCCACATCTTTAACCACGCTTTCGCCAAGACGCTGTTCTTCCTGATCGCCGGTTCGTTCTCCTTTACGCTCGGCACGCGTATGCTGCCCAAGCTTCGCGGCATCGTAAAGAAGTACCCGATCTCGGGCGTGGGCTTCGGTGTCGCGGCACTCGCTATTGCCGGCGTGCCGCCCATGAACACGTTCTTCTCGAAGTTCCAGATCATTGCCGGCGGCTTTTCTGTAGGTGCCGGCAACGTCGCGATCCTGGTGCTCGTGTGCATCATGGTCGCCGAGACCGTCGCCACCTTCGCCTGGTTCCTCAAGTGGATGGGCTATTGCCTGCCCGGCGAGCCGAGCGAAGAGGTCGCTGCGGGAGCCCCGCTTCCCCGTGCGATGGCGTTCGTGTTCATCGTGCTCATCATCATGGTCATCGTCAGCGGCCCGCTTTCGGCCAGCTGGATCGGTTAGGAGGTAGAACGACATGGGTTATTCGATCGTCAACATCCTTGGCGGCCTTCTGATCGTCACGTCCACCATGGTGGTCGTCTCCAAGAACATCAAACATGCCATCAACTGGTATGCGGTGCAGTCGCTGGTGCTCGTGGGGCTGCTCGCTACGCTCGGTGCCACCACCGGTGCGCAGGAGCTGCTTATGTGGGCCGGATCTGCCTTTATCACCAAGGTCGTCCTGGTCCCTTATATCCTCAACCGCGCATACAAGAAGATGGGCGAGCCGAGCGACGCATCACTCAAGGCCGGCCTTAAGCCCGCGTGGGCCATCTGCATCATCGCCGTGGAGGTCGCGATTTGCTTTGCCGTCGTGACGCAGATCAGCCTTCCCACGGCCGAGGTCGCAACGCCTGCGCTCGCTATTAGCTTCGCTCACTTCTTTGTGGGCCTCACCTGCATCATCTCGCAGCGCAACATCATGAAGCAGATCTTTGGTTACTGCCTTATGGAAAACGGCAGCCACGTGACGCTCGCGCTTTTGGCCCCCACCGCTCCCGAGATCATCGAGATCGGTATCGCCACCGACGCCATCTTTGCCGTCATCATCATGTCCATCGTCGTGCGTCGCATTTGGGACGACTCCCACTCGCTCGATGCGCGCGACCTGTCCGAGCTGAGGGGGTAGTCCATGGAAACGTTGATTCTCGCCCTGCTCGCGACTCCTTTGGTGTTCTCGCTGGTTATGGCGTTTTTGCCCAAGAACACGTCCTATAACGTGTTTGCCGGTCTCAACCTGGTCTCCGTCGCAGCCGTCCTGGTGCTTTCGATTATGACGGCCGGTGGCGTCCTTATGAGCGGCGAAACCGCGAGCGCTCTTGGCCTATGGTTCCACCTCGATTCGCTGGGCGCCATCTTCGTGCTGCTCATCGGTTTTATCGGTTTTCTTACGGGGCTGTTCTCGCTGCCCTATGTAAAGGCCGATATCGAGGAGGGCTCCATGCCCGCCGAGCGCGCCAAGCAGTATTTTGTGCTGTTTAGCCTGTTTGTGTTCACCATGCTGCTCGCGTGCCTGTCCAACAACATGATCCTCACGTGGGCCGCCGTGGAGGCAACCACGCTTTCCACCGTGTTCCTCGTGGGTATCTACAAGAACAAGACGGCCCTCGAGGCTTCTTGGAAGTATGCGATGGTCTGCACCGCCGGCGTGGCCTTTGGCCTGTTCGGTACGCTGCTGATCTACGCCAACGCCGCCGACGTGATTCCCAACGCCCACGAGGCCGCATTCCTGTCGTGCGTGCTGCCGTATGCCGACCAGTTCGATCCGACGCTCATGCGCCTTGCCTTTGCGTTTATCGTGATCGGCTTTGGCACCAAGGCCGGCCTGTTCCCCATGCATACTTGGCTGCCCGATGCCCACTCCCAGGCTCCGAGCCCTGTCTCGGCCCTGCTCTCGGGCGTGCTGCTTAAGTGCGCCATGCTTGTGATCATGCGCTTCTATGGCTTTACCATCCAGGCCGTGGGCGCCGAGTATCCGCAACTTTTGCTGCTGATCGTCGGCACGCTGTCCATTTTGGTGGCTGCACTTTCGATGTTTCGCCAGGACGATCTCAAGCGCCGCTTTGCGTACTCGTCTGTGGAGAACGTGGGCGTTATCGCCCTGTGCCTGGGTATCGGCGGCCCGCTGGGTATCGCCGCGGCCTTGCTGCACTGCGTGTTCCACGGCTTTACCAAGACGCTTGCCTTCTGCGTGTCCGGCAATATCCAGCACGCCTTTGGCACTCGTAGCCTGGCTAAGATTCAGGGTGTCGTCGAGGTTGCCCCCGCAACCGCCGCGCTCGCCATCTTGGCGCTGCTCGGTCTTGGTGCCTTCCCGCCCTTTGGCATGTTTATCTCCGAGTTCCTGACTTTTGTCGCCGGTGTTACCGCCGGTCCCATGTGGCTGGTCGTCGTGGTCGCCCTCGGTCTTACCGTGGCCATCTCCGCGCTCACTCGCATCGCACTCAAGTCGGTATTCGGCCATGCGCCCCAGGGCATGGGCAAGCATGAGGCCCCGGCGCTCATGCTTATCCCTGAAATCATCCTGGCTGTCATGATCTTGTGGTTTGGCATCGCCACCCCGCTGCCTCTCGTGCACGGTGTGGAGACCGCGACCGGCATCGTGCTCGAGCAGAGCACCGAGGAACTTCACGCGACGCCGATGTACCGCGCTGTGTTCGGTACCGAGACCGCTCAGAGCGAGGTGGAGTAACGAATGATTGAAACTGAGAACAAGGTGTATGCCCGTCGCTGCGAGAGCCATGTCGAGGCCCTGCGCCGCGCCGTTCCGGGCTGCATCGAGAAGGTCGAGTGGCAGTGCGAGGACCAGCTGACGATTACCGTCAAGCAGGACAAGCTGCCCGAGGCAGTCCACTACCTGTATTACGAGCGCTACGGCTGGATTCCCGTGATCATCGGCAACGATGAGCGCAGCCTGTGCGGCCGTTACGCTGTGTACTACGTCATCTCCATGGAGGGGGAGGACCCCGGCTGGGTGACCGTGCGCACCGAGGTCGATCCCGCCAAGATGACGTTCCCGTCCGTGACGCCGTTCGTCCCCGCCTGCGTGTGGGGCGAGCGCGAGCTGCGCGATATGTTCGGCCTGATCCCCGAGGGCCTGCCCGATCGTCGACGCCTGGTGCTGCCCGATGACTGGCCCAGCGGCCTGTACCCGCTGCGCAAGGACTCCATGGACTACCGCTTCCGTCCCGCTCCCGCGAGCGACATGGAAAACTACGAGTTCTTGGCCGATACCAAGGGCAAGGAGACCACGCTCGTCCCCATGGGCCCGCTGCACATTACCTCCGACGAGCCCGGCCACTTCCGCCTGTTCGTCGAGGGCGAGACGATCGTCGACGCCGACTACCGTCTGTTCTACGTGCACCGCGGCATGGAGAAGGTCGCCGAGACGCGCCTGAACTATGACGCCGTGACGTTCCTCGCCGACCGTATCTGCGGCATCTGCGGCTGCGCCCACTCGGTGGCCTATGCCGAGGCCGTCGAGCGCGCCCAGGGCATCCATGTCCCGCCGCGCGCCCAGTACATCCGCGCCATCATGCTCGAGGTCGAGCGTCTGCACTCACACCTGCTCAATATTGGCCTCGCATCGCACTACACCGGCTTCGACTCCGGCTTCCAGCAGTTCTTCCGCGTCCGCGAGAAGTCCATGGACCTGGCCGAGAAGCTCTCCGGTCACCGCAAGACCTACGGCCTCAACGTGATCGGCGGCGTGCGTCGCGACATTTTGGCCGAGCAGAAGCTCTCCACGCTCACGACCATCCACCAGCTGCGCTCCGAGGTTCAGGAGCTCGTCGACGTCTTGCTCTCCACGCCCAACTTTATTGAGCGTACGAGTGGCATCGGCATCTTGGACCGCAAGATCGCACGCGACTTCTCGCCGGTCGGCCCGCTCATGCGTGGCTCGGGCTATGCCCGCGACGTGCGCTTCGACCATCCCTTCGACGGCTACGCCGATCCGGACGTTCAAAAGATGCACGCCGCCACGGCTGACACCTGCGATGCCTTCGGCCGTACCGCCGTTCGCATCCAGGAGGTCTACGATTCGATCGATATGATCGAGACCATGCTCGAGAACTGCCCGTCGGGCCCCATCCTCACCACGGATTGGGAGTACACCCCGCACAAGTACGCCATCGGTGCCACCGAGGCGCCGCGCGGCGAGGACGTGCACTGGGCCATGCTCGGCAATAACCAGAAGTGCTACCGCTGGCGCGCCAAGGCCGCCACGTACAGTAACTGGCCGGTCCTGCGCTACATGTTCCGCGGCAACACCGTGGGCGATGCGGCGCTGATCGTCGGCTCGCTCGACCCGTGCTATTCCTGCACCGACCGCGTGACGGTGACCGATGTCGCCGCCAAGCGCGACCACGTGCTCGACAAGGAGCAGTTCGAGAACGTCTGGCGCGACAAGTCGCCGCTCGCGGGCGAGGGCACCATGGCCGCTCCGCTCGATGAGGAGGCGCTCTAATATGCTGAAGCTTTGGAAGGTTAACGCCAAGGCCGGCGACGCGACGGTCAAGTACCCGTTTGCGCCGTTCCCCACCAACAAGGACATGCGCGGCAAGCCCGAGCACAATGCCGAGCTCTGCATCGCCTGCGGTGCCTGCGGCGTGGCGTGCCCGGCCGATGCCATTCGCATGGACACCGACCTTGCGGCCGATACCATTACCTGGTCAATCGACTACGGCCGCTGCATCTTTTGCGGCCGCTGCGAGGAAGCCTGCCCCATGGAGGCCATCAAGCTCACCGAGGAGTTTGAGCTGGCCGTCATGAGCAAGGACGACCTCACCAGCAAGAGCGTCTATGCGCTCGAGCACTGCTCGCGTTGCGGCAAGCCGTTTGCCCCGCACAAGGAGATCGACTATGCCAAGCGCCTGCTGCAAAAGGCCGGCGGCATGGAGGCCGAGCAGGCCGCCCGCACCGTCGGTATGTGCCAGGAGTGCAAGCGCGAGCTCGACGCCCTGCGCGCCGCATCGGCCGTAAAGACCGGCAACGCACACGGCATGGCTGCCAACGAGACGCTTGCGTCCGGCGAGCCCCAGGGCCCCGGCATGGAGTATCTGGGCGGCCACGGCGTGAACCCGGAGTATATCGACCGCGAGCTTAACCCCGATGCGCCCGAGATTCCCGCCGGTCCGGCGCCGGTCGAGGGCATCATCATGGATTTTGAAATGAAGGAGGAGTAACCATGGCCGAACCCACGCTTTTGCCCGAGCGGCTTCAGTACCGCCCGACCAAGATCGAGCTCGACGAGAGCATCGAGAAGGCCAAGGCGACCCTTCTTAAGAAGATCAAGCGCTCGGTGTATGTCTACCGCGTTGACTGCGGCGGCTGCAACGGCTGCGAGATCGAGATCTTCGGTTCCATCACGCCCGTCTTCGACGTCGAGCGCTTTGGCATCAAGGTCGTGCCCTCGCCTCGTCATGCCGACGTGCTGTTGTACACCGGCGCCGTGACGCGTGCCATGCGCATGCCGGCCCTGCGCGCCTTTGAGGCCGCACCCGATCCCAAGATCGTGGTGTCCTATGGCGCGTGCGGCTGCACCGGTGGCATCTTCTACGACAACTACTGCGTCTGGGGCGGCACGGACAAGATTCTGCCGGTCGATGTCTACATCCCCGGCTGCCCGCCCAGCCCCGCGCAGACCATCTACGGCTTTGCCATGGCGCTCGGTCTGCTGGACCAAAAGCTCCATGCCGAGACCACGGTGGAGGCCGCCGGCGAGCAGGCCGATATCCTGCACCCCGGCGTGCCGTACAAGCTGCGTGTGGCCATCGAGCGTGAGGCTCGCGCCATGAGCGGCTACCGCTACGGCCGTGACCTGGCCAACGAGTTTATGGATACGCTCGAGGGCGCGCCCAAGGGCGATATCCGCGGCGCCATGGCGCTGCTCATCGATAAGCAGGACGATCCGCGCCGCGTCGAGGTGTACTCGGCGCTGCAGGATCTGGTGCTGGCCGGAGGTCGCTAGATGGAGCTCACGGACCGCTCTGGTTACTTTGCGGGTCCCGGCATGCTCGGCGGCTCTTTTGGCGATGCCTCGCGCGCAAGCGACGAGGCCGCCGAGGGCGTCGCCGACCCCTGCCTGGGCCATACGCCCGACCAGGTGGTCTTCTATGAGCTCACGCGTAAGTTTGTGGAGACCGAGGAAGACGTTCCCCAGGAGGCCTGCGACGTGCTGTACTACACGCTCGCCGTGGGCCACCACACCGGCGTGCTCGACTGCTTTGAGCCGCGCCTGTCGGTGCCGGTGGATGTCTTCTATTCGCTCGTCGACGCGCTGCCGGAGGGGGAGGCCAAGACCAAGTTCGAGGCCATCCGCTCCTTTGGCGAGTGCCAGCTTGACAAGGCGGCGGTGCCGTCGCTGCTCGAGGCCTGCGACACGCTGCTCGACGAGCGCGGTTTTCGCGGCTCGGCCAAGGCTGGCATTTCGGTGTTCGATGACGACTTTGGCCTGCATGCCCAGCAGGTCGCTTTCTTAATGAAGTTTCGCGATCTGGTTGAGCGCGTGCGCGATGTGTCGGGCGTGTATCTGACGGGAAGGTTGCAGTAATGGGTCGCGTTGTAGATGGTCGTGTGAACGGCGCCCCGTTTGCGGGTATCGTGCTCACGGCGGGAAGCGTGCTGCGCGCCGACGATGCCGCCGGCCCCGTGCTCTCCAAAAAGATGGAGGACGCACCCATCGCCGGTTGGTACACCATTGACGGCGGCCAAACGCCCGAGGACGACATCATCGAGGTCAAGCGCGAGCGTCCGCCGCGTCTGGTCTTGGTCGATGCCGCCGACATGGCGCTGCCCGTCGGCGCCATCCGCTTGCTCGACAAACGTGATGTGGCCCGCAAGTCGATGTTCACCACGCATTCGCTTCCCTTGTCGATTCTGATCGAAGAGATTGAGCAATCGTGCGAAGATATCGTCTTCATAGGGATTCAGCCGGGCGATACGGAGTTCTATAACCCCATGTCCCCGGAGGTCTTTGAGGCCGTCGACGCCGTGTATGACGCCGTGGCCGCCAACGACTTTTCCCACTTTGTCCGCTTGGGGCAGGAGCTATAGGAGCGCTTGTCCCTGCTGATTAGGAAAGAAGTGATTGACATGGCAGATTCCAAGGTGGAGTACCCCGCTCCCGATTGCCTGGCGCCCGCCGCGATCGAGGCCAAGACCGAGGCCGCCGGTGTGACCAAGGCTAACCTGCCGGTCGCTAAGGCCTTTCTGTTGGCAATGTTCGCCGGTGCGTTTATCGCCTTCGGCGGTCTGTTCTTTACGGTGTTCTTGAGCGATAGCACGCTGGGCTGGGGCGCCCAGCGCGTCGTGGGCGGCTTGTGCTTTTGCCTGGGCCTGGTGCTCGTGCTGGTGTGCGGCGCCGAGCTGTTCACTGGCAACTCGCTTATGGTCTGCGCGCTCAAGAGCAAAAAGATCACTCTGGTCCAGATGCTCAAGGCATGGCTCGTCGTGTGGCTTGGTAACTTTGCCGGTGCCCTGTTCATCGTCTTTTTGGTGTACATGGCCGGCATTTACAAGCTCAACGGCGAGGCGGTCGCCAATTCCATGGTGAGCGTCGCCGCCGGCAAGGTGACGGTCGACTGGGTGACGATCTTCTTCCGCGGCATCCTGTGCAATATCTTTGTGTGCCTGGCCGTGTGGATCGGTACCGCCGGCAAGACCGTGGTCGATAAGGTCGTGGGCATTTTGCTGCCCATCGCCGCCTTTGTGGCCTGCGGTTTTGAGCACTGCGTCGCCAACATGTACTTTTTGCCCATGGGCGCCGTGATGCACGCATGCGGCTACGGTGCCAAGGTCGCCGGCGCCGATGCGCTCAACGCCGCGGGCATTGCGTTTAACCTGTCCGCCGCCACGCTGGGCAACATCGTGGGCGGCGCGGTTCTGGTCGCGCTCGGCTACTGGTTTATCTACGCCAAGAAGTCCGAGGCGTAAGGTTCCGTCTGTTTGACGTTGGGCCTCCCGCGGGGCGTTGCCGTGCGGGAGGCTTTTTGGGTCTGGGGCTCGTTGCCGGGCTTTTGGCCTGTTGTGTTTGACTGATGAAAGGGGTAATCGAGATGGCATCTGCTGTGAAGCGTGACGGTCGCGCCGTGGTGACCACATGCGGGGGATGCTATGCCGATTGCGCCTTTGCGGCCCATGTTGAGGATGGGCGTGTGGTGGCTGAACTGCCGGTTGTGGGGCATCCGTGCGCGGCGCGTGCCCTGTGCGCCCGCGGGCGCCATCGCCTGGACATGCCGTTTGACGAGCGCGACCGGATTTTGCACCCCATGCGCCGACGAGCTGATGGCTCGGGGTTCGATGCGATTTCCTGGGATGAGGCGTTCGCGCAGATCGCAGCGCGCCTTGGGGAGATTGTTGACGGGCATGGTCCCCGTGCGCTGGGCATGACGCTCGGCGTGCCCTCGTTCGACCGCTACTGGGCGCATCGCTTTATGCATGCGCTTGGTTCGCCCAACGTGTACGGTGCCGACGGTGCCTGCGAGGTAAGCCGACTTACCGGTTGGGAGCACAGCTTGGGCTATAGTCCCGCCTCCGACCTGGCGCATACCGATTGCATCATGTACCTGGGGCGTTCCATCGTCGATTCGTCGACGATGGGGGCCGTTGATGCGCTCAACGATGCCCGTCGCCGTGGGGCGAAGATTATCGTGGTCGACCCCCGGCGCAGTGGCTCGGCTGCGCTTGCCGACCGCTGGCTGCGCGTGCGCCCGGGCTGTGACCTTGCCTTGCTGCTGGGCATTGCGCATGTCTTGATTGCCGAGGACTTGTATGACCACGAGTTTGTGACCCTCTATACCACGGGTTTTGACGAGCTGGTGCAGGCGGCCCATGCTTGGACGCCCGAGTGGGCCGAGTCGATGTGCGACGTGCCTGCCGCAGAGGTTGTCGCGACTGCGCGAGATTTGGCTGCCGCGGCGCCTGCTGCGGTGGTGGACGCTGGCTTTCATGGTGGCATCGGTATCGCGTATGCCAATAGCACCCAGACCGCGCGCGCTATCTGCTTGGTCGATGTGCTGCTGGGCTGTATTGGGCATGCGGGCGGTGCCCTCAACCCGCCCACGCCGCTTGCATTGGGCGATTTGGACCCTGCGCGTTTCGCAATGCCGTCGATGCCACGTGAGCCCAAGTTGGGCTCCGAGCGCTATCCACTGGTCGATCCGGTGCGCGGCCTGTGCACGACCATCGGTCAGTCGATTCTTGCCGGCGATTTGCGTGGGCTCATCGTCTATGCCAGTAACCCCGGTGCGGGCTATGGCAATGCGCAGGCTTGGTTGGGCATTTTGCAACAGCTCGACTTGCTCGTGACGATTGACATTCGCTGGTCCGAGACGGCGCGTGCTTCTGATTTCGTGCTGCCCGACGTGACGTACCTGGAGGCCGATCGCGGTGTGGGCACAGTCGTGGGCGCCAATGATTCGTGCGTGTTCTACCGCAACGCCGTGCTGCCCGTGTTGCATAACGACACGCGTCCCGGTCGGGAGATCTTTGTCGGTCTGGCGCAGGCGTGTGGCGTTGGCGAGTACTTCCGGTTTACGTCTGACGATCTGGCGGCTGCCCAGGTGGCACCGTTTGGGATCGATCTGGACGAGCTCAAGGAGCGCGGCTGGGCCGATACGGGCGTGCCGCTGCCGTCGCGCACGGGTGAGCCGGCGATTCCCCTGGATGGCGGCAAAATTGCGCTGGCAAGCGACGTATGGGAACGAGCCGGCCTGGGTTGTGTACCCAACTGGATCGCTCCCATGGTGGAGCCTGGCCCGGGGATGTTTCGCCTCATTAGCGGCAACCGTCCCTTTGAGTCGCATACCTCGCGCAGGCTCGCGGCCCAAGGTGCCGCCGAGGCTGGGTCGGACCTGGATGCCGTGCAGATGAATGCCGATGCTGCTGCGCACATGGGCATCGCCGACGGCGAGATCGTCGAACTCGTGAGCGACATGGGCCGCGACCGCGTGCGCGTGGAGACGACGCCCTATCTGCATCCGGCGTGCATCTTCACCTCGGCCGCTCCCGGCGGGCGTTCGTTTGGCGCCGATGCCGGTGGCGCTCAAGCCTTGGGCGTGGGCCCGCTCGACCATACGCCGTTGCGTTGGGACCCGTTGACGGGCGCTGCGCTCACCCAGGAAAACGCCGTTCGCGTGGAAAAGATCGCGGCACGCGAGGATAATAGCGAGTAATTGACTCAGCTGATCGAATTGGCTGATAGTTTGACATTCGAACGATTGATTCACCTTTGGTTTTGAAAGGCCGCACATGAGCGATAGCCAGAACATGTCCGATGAGGTACGCGCCCGCCTTCGCGCTATTCCTTCCGTCAACGAGCTGCTCGCAGAGTGGCCGGTTGTGAAGGCGGCGGGGGAGACCTGCGACGCGGTGGTGCATGCCGCCGTCACGGCCGAGCTCGATGAGGAGCGTGCCGCGATTCGTGCCGGCGCCGCCCCGCGTTCCAAGCGCGAGCTGGCCTCGGCCATCGAGTGGCGTGCGCATCGCTCCGCGCTGCCGAGCTTGCGTCCCGCCGTAAACGCTACGGGCGTGGTTATCCATACCAACCTGGGCCGCGCCCCGCTCGCGGAGTCGGCGGCAAAGGCCGTGGCCGAGGTCGCGCGCGGGTACAGCACGCTCGAGTACAGCGTGGACACCTGCTCGCGTGGGTCGCGCAAGGAACATGCCGCGCAGCTGATCCGCTCGCTTACCGGTGCCGAGGACGCGCTGGTCGTTAACAACAACGCCGCCGCTGTGCTGCTGGTGCTGGCCACTCACGCTGCGGGAAAAGAGGTCATCGTGAGCCGCGGCGAGCTCGTCGAAATCGGCGGCAGCTTCCGCATTCCCGATGTCATGGAGGCTTCGGGCGCCAAACTTGTCGAGGTTGGTGCCACCAATCGCACGCACCTTGCCGATTACGAGCGCGCCATCACGCCCGACACGGCTATGATCCTGAAGGTTCATCCTTCCAACTACCGCATTGAGGGCTTTCACGAGGAAGTGAGCTCAAGGGAGCTCGCCGCGCTGGCCCATAAGCACGGCCTGCTGTTCTACGAGGACCAGGGCTCGGGCGCGCTGTTGCCCGACGACATCTTGGTGCGTGGCGGCGAAGAAACCACGCCGGCTTCGGTTTCGGCAGGGCTCGATCTGGTGTCGTGCTCGGGCGATAAACTGCTCGGTGCCGCACAGGCGGGCATTATCATGGGCCGTCGCGATCTGGTCCAGGCCTGCGGGTCGCATCCGCTTATGCGCGCCCTGCGCCCGGGCAAGCTCGCACTGGCGGCGCTCGAGGCCACACTGCGCATCTACATGGACGGGGCGGATGTGGCCCATCGCGAGGTGCCGGTGCTCAACATGCTCACGCTTCCGCAGGCTCATCTGGAGCGTCGCGCACGTAAGTTGCGCGATCGTATGGTCGCCGGGCTCGATAAGGCCGGTTGCCCGTGCGCCGTTCAGGTGGAGATCGTCGAGGAATCGTCGACCCCCGGTGGCGGCTCGCTGCCTACCGTGGAGCTGCCCACCATGTGCGTGGCCGTCTGCCCGGTCGACGGGTGCCTGTCCGTCGACGCGCTCAAGCGCTCGCTCGTCCAAGATTTCGACACGCCGGTCGTCACGCGTACCTCGCACGACCGCATTCTGTTTGATGTGCGCACGCTCGTGGGTGACCGCGATATCGAGACGGCGGCGTCGACGCTCGTCGCGTGCGTTAAGAAGGCGATTGCTCGATGAGTGAGGTTCAAGCGCTGGTGGAGTGTCCCGTTATCGTTGGTACGGCGGGCCACGTCGACCACGGTAAGTCGGCGCTGATCGAGGCGCTGACCGGCAAGAACCCCGATCGCCTAGAGGTCGAGCGTCGTCGCGGCATGACGGTGGAGCTGGGCTTTGGCGAACTGGCGCTGCCGAGCGGCAAGATCGTGGGCCTGGTCGATGTGCCGGGGCATGCCCATTACCTGCGCGCCATGGTGCAGGGTGCGACAGGCATCGACGTGGCCGTGCTGGTGGTTTCGGCCGTCGAGGGCGTGATGCCGCAGACCCGCGAGCACGTGCATGTGCTGGAGCTTTTGGGCGTTACGCATATGGTGGTCGCGCTGACGATGTGTGACCTGGCCGATGCCGAGATGACCGAGCTTGCCGAGCTCGATGTCGATGACTTTTTGTCGGGTACCGTGTTTGCGGGCGCGCCCATTGTGCCCGTGTCGTCTAAGACGGGCGATGGGATCGACGGGCTGCTTGCGGTGCTCGACGAGCAGGTAAGTGCCTGCTGGGATGCCTGTCGTGACCGTTCCGAGCGGAGCGATGCCGCACCTCGCCTGCCGATTGACCGCTGCTTTACGATCAAGGGTGTTGGCACCGTCGTGACGGGAACGCTGCACGATGCGCCCGTTGCGGTGGGTGACGAGCTGATGGCTTTACCGTCGCGTACGGTCTGTCGTGTGCGCGGGATTCAGGTGCATGGCGATACGCCGCGCGCGCTGCCTGGGCAACGCGTGGCGCTCAACCTGGTAGGTGACGGTGTCGCGGCACTTGACCGTGGCGAGATGCTCGGCGTGGCGGACCGCTTTGGTCAGACGTTGCGCTTTATGATGACGTTCACCTACCTGGGTCGCGAGGGCGCCAAGCCGCGCGTGCTCGAGTCGGGCGCGCGCGTGCATGTGATGGCCGGCACGGCCGAGGTTGTCGGCCGCATCATGCTTTTGGAGGGCGAGGCCCCCATGGCGGTGGGCGAGACCCGTACCGTACAGGTGCGCTTGGAGGAGCCGCTGCCGCTGCGCGCTGGAGACCACGCCGTGGTGCTGTCGTATTCGCCCGTTATGCTCATTGGCGGCGGGCGCGTACTGCTTTCGTGCTGCCGTCGCTCGCGCAAGCTTTCGGTGGGGGAGCGCACGCTGCTTGCGGCGCTTGAGGCCGGCGATGCCGTCGCTGGTGTGGATGCGTGGCTGGCGCTGCAGGCGTTGCCGGTCGTGGTTGCCGACGTTGCCGCAGCGCTAGATCTTGTTTCCGTTGAGGCCGACGCCGCGCTGAACGAGCTGGTGGCGCGAGGTGTTGTTTACAAGCTTGCCGGCTCGGGCGATGCGCTGTATGTGAATGCCGCCGTGCTCGACGCCGCGATGGATGCACTGGCAGCGACCCTGTCCGCCATGCACGCGGCTGCCCCCAAGGAGACGGGCTTTACGCCCGGCGCCGTTGCCCATGCTGCGTGGTCTGCCGCTGATGATGGCGTTGCCGCGGCTCTGATTGCCGAGGGCTGCTCGCGTGGCGTGTGCGCCGCCGAGGGCGCCGAGGTATTCGATCCGCATTCGGCCGCCGCGGCGGCACGCGTGGTTCGCGAAGCCTGCGAACGTATCGTTGCCTTGCTGGACGAAGCCGGCCTCGATGCACCGACGTTGCCCGAGGTGGGCGAGCAACTGCAGCTCGATCGCGACACCATGACGCGTGCCCTGCGCGAGCTTTCGCTCAACCGCTCGATCGTTAAGGTCGAGCGCGACGTTGCCCTGTCCGCTGCCGCCGAGGCCCATGCGCGCGAGCTTGTTGCCGCTGCCATTGAGGCAGCCGGCGGCGCTGCCACCACGAGCGTGCTGCGCGAGGCCCTGGGTGTGTCGCGCAAACGTGCCATCAGCATCTTGGAACACCTGGATGCTGTGCGCTTTACGGTGCTCGACAAAGACGCCGGCGGCCTGAGGTCCCTGCGCTAGATCGGCCGCCCCGCCCCACCTCCTCAGTTGCGGTGAAATAGTTCCTGTTTGGAGGCTTTGGCAGCAAATACAAGAACTATTCCACCGCAACTTCTTGCTCGTCTTTTTGGGATGGAGCTGTTTCGGTTTGGTAAAATACCGCCGCACTTGGGAACGGATGGGCTCCGGTGGGCTCCGCGGTCCTCAAAACCGTTGCGAGGCGTGCAAAACGTCTTGGATGTGTTCGATTCACATACGTTCCCGCCATACGCTACCAGCGCTTTTGTGCTCGCGGTCTTGCTGCGTGCCGCAAAGGCGCTGTTTTGTTTTTGCACGAGCTTTTCCTAGTGCCGCTATTTCGGCGGCGGTATTTAGCTTCGTGCGCCGGGTTTCGAGCATGCCGATGGGGGTGTTTTGCCGTATGACTACCGTAAGACGAGCCGATCTTTCTTGCGTCGTCCAAGCGGGCGGGCTGTCGTCGCGCATGGGTTGCGACAAGGCGCGGATGTTGTTTTGCGGCGAGCCGCTCATCGAGCGCGTGCTGGGTCGGCTGGCGCAAGTTGCCGGTGAGTTAGTCGTGACGACTTCGCGTCCCAGCGAGCTTGCCTACCTTGAGGAGCGCACGTTTGGCGGCCTGATGCCGCGAATAGTGCCGGACCTTGAGGGGCCGGCGGGCGCCATGCGCGGCATCGCGAGTTCGCTGACTGCAGCCCGGCTGCCTCTCGTGGCTATCGTCGCCTGTGATATGCCGTTTGTCTCTTCGGAGCTGATCGGTGCCCTTGCCAATCGTGTTGAGGCCGAGGCGCTCGATGTGTGCGTGCCGCGCGAGGAGCGGGGGATTGAGCCGCTTTGCGCCGTCTGGCGCCGTGACGTGTGTACGCCGGTTGCCCATGAGCTGCTCGCCTGCGACCGTCAGCGAATTCGCTGCCTGATCGACCGGGTGAACGCTGGGTATTTGGATGAGCCTCAGATTGTTGAGGTCGCAGGTTCGACGCTCTGCTTCGAAAACGTTAATACGCCCGAGGAGTTTGCGGCGGCCGAGTTACTCGCCTAGACGATTGGAGTTGTCATGTCTCACGATATTTGTCCCGACACGGGAGAGTCTTGCACTTGCGACGGGTCCGAACCCTGTACCTGCGGTTGCGGTGGCTGTGGACATACCGCGGAAGAGGAAGCGGCCGCCGAGGCGTATCGTGAGGCACACCGCGAAGGCCCGTCGGGTGGCGCTCTCGACCACGAACGCAAGATTATCGTGTCGTTCGACAGCACTTTCGATGTGATGGAATGCGAACAGCTGTGTCTTGCCGCCGGTGTGCCCGGGCGCATCATGCCGCTGCCCGGCTCCATTACCGCAGGTTGCGGCCTGTGCTGGGCCATGCCGTTCTCGGGCGATGCCCTCGCCGCCTTCCGTGCCGCCACCGAAGGCCGTATAACCCCCGCCGACTACCATCAACTCGTCCTCTAACCACCAGCACCACCACAAAGGTGCCTGTCCCCAATGTGGTGGTTTGGAACACGTGGACGAAACAGGTTTGAAACACGGGTTTTGCATGTCAGGCACTCAAAAACGCTTCTACCTGCATCGTAATCAAAACGAAACATCCGCTCGTCGGCTTATGCGAAACTTTGCCGCAACAGTGCGATATTATCCATACACGATAAAGCTCGCGGCGCATGGGGTGCCGCGACCAACATTTTCGTTTCCCGTCATTGGAGGAAGCATGAGCTACACGCAGAAAGTTCTCGAAGAGCTCAAGGCCCGCTATCCCGAGCAGCCTGAGTTCATCCAGGCCGCGACCGAGATCCTCGGCACCATCCAGCCGGCGCTCGACGCCCATCCCGAGTACGAGGAGGCCGCCCTGCTGGAGCGCCTCGTCGAGCCCGAGCGCATCGTCATGTTCCGTGTTCCCTGGGTCGACGACCAGGGCAAGGTTCAGGTCAACCGCGGCTATCGCGTCGAGTTCAACTCTGCCATTGGACCCTACAAGGGCGGCCTGCGCTTTAACCCGACGGTCACCCTGGGTATGCTCAAGTTCCTTGGCCTGGAGCAGATCCTCAAGAACAGCTTGACCACCCTTCCCATGGGCGGCGGCAAGGGCGGCTCCGACTTCGACCCCAAGGGCAAGTCCAACAACGAGATCATGCACTTCTGCCAGTCCTTCATGACCGAGCTCTATCGCCATATTGGCCCCAACACCGACGTTCCCGCCGGCGACCTGGGCGTTGGCGGCCGCGAGGTTGCCTACCTGTTTGGTCAGTACAAGCGTCTGACCAATGAGTGGACCGGCGTCCTCACCGGCAAGGGCCTCTCCTTTGGCGGCTCGCTCGCCCGTACCGAGGCCACCGGCTACGGCCTGGCCTACTTTGTGGACGAGTACCTCAAGAGCCGCGGCGACTCCTTCGAGGGCAAGAACGTCGTCGTTCACGGCTCCGGTAACGTCGCCATCTACGCCGTCCAGAAGGTCTCCCAGCTCGGCGGCAAGGTGCTGGCCTGCTCCGATACTCACGGCTGGGTCGAGGATCCCGACGGCATCGATTACACCGTGCTCGAGCACGTCTACAACAAGAAGCGCTCCGGCCACGACAAGGGCGTTACGCTCGCTATGTACGTTGACGAGAAGCCCAACGCCGTGTGGCACGAGGGCGACGGCCGTGGCGTTTGGCAGCTGCCCTGCGACATCGCGCTGCCCTGCGCTCGCGAGAACACGCTGCTGCTCGAGGACGCCCAGGCGCTCGTCGCCAACGGCTGCAAGGTGGTCGGCGAGGGCGCGAACATGCCCACGACCATCGAGGCCACGACCTACTTCCAGGAGAACGGCGTCGCCTTTATGCCCGGTAAGGCTGCCAACGCCGGCGGCGTGCTCGTGTCCGGCCTGGAGATGAGCCAGAATGCCGAGCACCTGTCCTGGACCTTCGAGGAGGTCGACGGCAAGCTCGAGCAGCTCATGCGCGGCATGTTCCACAACGTGGACGACACCGCCAAGGAGTACGGCCAGGAGGGCAACTTTGTCATGGGCGCCAACATCGCCGGCTTCCTGAAGGTCGCCGACGCCATGCTCGCCCAGGGCGTCTGCTAAATCTTCGCTCGACATGGCATCGCAGAAGGCTCCCAGTCATCTTGGCAGGGAGCCTTTTTCTGTGGTGGTGAGGGTCGTGCGCCCTCGTTTGGTACACTTAGAAACACTGGACAAGTGAAGAGATGGGGGAGAACGTGCTCAAGTTCGGTACCTACGTCCGCGTTGGAAACGCGGCCGAAGCCTATGAGCTCTTACAGAAGAACCGCAACAACAAGATTGTGGGCGGCGGCATCTGGATGCGCCTGGGTTCGCGTCGCGTGGCGACGGCGATTGACCTTTCGGCCTGCGGACTCGATCAGATCGAGGAGACCGAGACCGAGTTTCGCATCGGTGCCATGTGTACCCTGCACCAGCTCGAGCGTCATGCCGAGCTCAACGCGCTTGTCAACCATGTCTTTGAGTTCGCCGTCCACGATATCGTGGGCGTGCAGCTGCGTAACACCGCCACGGTGGGCGGCAGCATCTACGGTCGCTTTGGTTTCTCGGACGTGCTCTCGGCCTTTTTGGCGCTCGACTCGTACGTTGAGCTGACGGGCGCCGGCCGCGTGCCGCTCGCCGAGTTCGTGGACATGGGCTACGTGCGCGACGTGATCGAGTACGTCGTGGTCGTTAAGCACGACTATCGCGCAAGCTACGAGGCCGTGCGCAAGGCCGCCACCGACTTCCCCTCCTTAAACGTCACCGCCGCCTGGTGGGACAACAGCTGGCATGTCACCGTGGGCGCCCGCCCGCTGCGCGCGACCCTGCTGCAGGGTGAGGCATGTGGCCTTACCGTCGAGCAGCCTTCCGAGGACGAGCTGCGCGCCCTTGCCGCATCCGTGCGTGCCCTGAGCTATGGCACCAATCTGTGGGGCTCGGCCGACTACCGCCGTCGCATCTCGGCCCCGCTGGCGATTCAGGCCGTGCGCCGCGCCGCCGGCATCGAGCTCTCGGCCGCGCTTGCCCACGAGCTCGAGACCGTGCAAGTGCCTAAGTTTGCCACGGACGAGTATTCCTGCCGCCGCGTGCCCGGCGTCGATTCTAGCGAGGTGCGCTAATGGCTGCCAAACTCATCGATCTTTCCTTTACGCTCAACGGCCGCAAGGTCAAGGTCCAGATTGCCCCCGATACCATGCTTTTTTCGCTTTTGCGCGAGCAGGGTTGCGCATCGGTGCGCTGCGCCTGCGAGACCACCAACTGCGGTCTGTGCACGGTGTGGCTTGACGGCGACCCGGTGCTGAGCTGCTCGGTTCCGGCTGCGCGCGTCGAGGGCCGCTCCATCACCACGCTCGAGGGCCTCAAGGCCGAGTCCGAGGCGCTCGCCCGTGCGATGGCTACCGAAGGCGCCGAGCAGTGCGGTTTTTGCGCCCCCGGCCTTATCATGAACGTGCTGGCGCTCGCCCGCGCCGCCAAGGAGGACCCAAGCCTCGTCGCCACGCGCGAGGAGCTCTCGCGCCAGCTCGCCGGCAACCTCTGCCGTTGCAGCGGCTACGAGAGCCAGCTGCGCGCCATCGTGCGCTTCCTCAACGAGTCCGGCGTACAGGTTGGCTTTGAGTTGCCCGAGCTGCCGGTCAACGACACCAGCTGCGACGGTGTCTCTTACAAGCAGATCACTCACAAGCAGCCCAAGAAGGACTCGAAGGCCCTGCTCGAGGGCCGTCCCGTCTACACGGGCGACCTGGTGCCCGCCGGCGCGCTCATTGTCAAACTCAAGCGCAGCCCCTATGCCCGCGCCAAGATCCGCTCCATCGATACGTCGCGCGCCCTGAAGGTGCCCGGCGTCGTGGGCGTCTACACGTACGAGGACGTGCCCAAGCGCCGTTTTACCATCGCCGGCCAGAGCTATCCGCAGCCGAGTCCCTACGACCGCCTGATTCTCGAGAACCTCGTCCGTTACCAAAACGAGGAGGTGGCGATCGTCGCCGCCGAGACCGAGGAGGCCGCCGATAAGGCGCTCAAGCTCATCAAGGTCGACTATGAGGTGCTCGAGCCCCTGCTCGACTTTACCCAGGCGCTCGATAACGACATCGTGGTCCACCCCGAGGGCGACGTGACCTTTATGTTCCCACAGGGCGGCGACGTTGCTCGCAACCTGGTGTGCAGCGGTACCAGCGATTTTGGCGACTTGGATGAGGCCTTCGCCCAGAGCGACATCGTCTTTGAGCGCACCTACACCAGCCAGGCCACGCAGACCGCGCCCATGGAAACCTTCCGCGCCTTCGCGACGACCGACGCGTTTGGACGTATCTCGGTGACCACCTCTACGCAGGTGCCCTTCCACGTGCGCCGCATGGTCGCGCAGTCGCTCGACATTCCGCAGTCGCAGGTGCAGGTCATTAAGCCGCGCATCGGCGGCGGCTTTGGCTCCAAGCAGACGGGTTGCTGCGAGATCTTCGTAGCGTTCGTGACCCAGCAGACTGGCCGTCCGAGCTATTGCTGTTACACCCGCGAGGAGACCATCACTGCGGGCAACTCGCGTCACCAGATGCAGATGACCGTTAAGCTGGGCGCCATGAACGACGGCACCATCACGGCCATCGATCTGCACACGCTGTCCAACGCCGGCGCGTACGGCGAGCACGCCACCACGACGATCGGCCTGTCGGGTCACAAAAGTCTGCCCATCTACAACCATGTGAAGGCGAGCCGCTTTAGCTGGGAGGCCGTCTACACCAATACCAACCGCGGCGGCGCGTATCGCGGCTACGGTGCCACCCAGGGCCAGTTTGCCGTCGAGAGCGCCGTCAACGAGCTTGCCGACATGCTGCACATGGATCCCGCTGACCTGCGCCTTAAGAACATTGTGCGCGAGGGCGAGGTCATGCCGCAGTACTACAACGAGAAGCTCAACGCCTGCGCGCTCGACCGCTGCCTGCTGCGCGCGATGGACATGATCGGTTGGCGCGACAAGCCGCTGGCCGTGGACCTGGGCGACCGCGTGCGAGCCCTGGGTTGCGCGCTCACCATGCAGGGCTCGGGCATCTCCAACGTGGATATCGCCGGCATCGACATGCGCCTGGAAGAGGACGGCTTCATTACCATCGGCACCGGCGCCACCGATAACGGCATGGGCGTCGACACGATCCTGGCGCAGATTGCCGCCGAGGAGCTGGGTGTGGAGAGCTCGCTCATCGTGGTGCGCGGCGTGGACACCGATGTGTCGCCATTCGACGCCGGCTCGTACGCGAGCTCGGGCACGTACGTGACGGGTCTGGCAGCCAAGAACGCCGCGACCGAGCTGCGTGAGAAGATTTGCGCCAAGGCCGCCCAGATGTGGGACGTGGACGCTGCCGACGTGGTCTTTGATGGCCAGTACGTGCGCCTGTCCGACGAGCGTGCCGCCCGCGAGCAGAACTGCTACCTCACGCTGCGCGACTTTGCCAACCTGTGCGTCAAGAACATCGCGGGCGGCGACGCGCTGACCTCGCACGCTTCTGCCTGCCTCCCCGTTTCGCCTCCGCCGTTTATGGCCGGCATTGCCGAGGTCGAGGTCGACAAGGCCACCGGCAAGGTGACTGTGGTGGACTACGCGGCGGCCGTCGACTGCGGTACCGTGATCAACGAGGCGCTCGCGCGCGTCCAGGCCGAGGGCGGTATTGCCCAAGGTATCGGCCACGCGCTCTACGAGATCGTCGAGCACGACGATCGCGGCCGCCTGCGCACCGGCAACTTTATGAGCTACAAGCTGCCCACGCGCCTGGATATCGGCAGCATTCGCGTGGCCTTTGAGCCGAGCTACGAGCCGACGGGTCCGTTTGGCGCCAAGTCGATTGGCGAGGTCGTCATCAACACGCCGCTCGCCGCCGTGGCCTCGGCCGTGGCACACGCCACCGGACATCAGGTACGCTCGCTGCCGATCACGCCCGAGAAGGCTCTGCTGGGGGAGTAGCGGGTCAGCGAACAAGTCGTAATGGGCGGGGCGGGGCAACTCGCCCCGCCTTTTGCACTCGTGGTGAGGTCGTGAGCCTGTAAAAGGTGTGCGTGCGCTTGCCGCTCGTATCTGCTATCATTCCTAGTCTGTGCGCTCATGCGGGCGTGGCGGAATTGGTAGACGCGCCAGATTTAGGTTCTGGTGGGATTCCCGTGAAGGTTCGAGTCCTTTCGCCCGCACCAACGCACCCGCGTCGGTTTATGCCCTCGCGACGCTTGTTGCATAAAGGTACCAGCACCTCAGATAAGCTGGGCAGTATGAGGAGGAACGTGTTGAACATCACCGCTTCTGACGTCAAGGACGCCAAGCTCACCGCTACGGTCACCATCCCGGCCGCCGACGTCGACGCCGCGATCAAGAAGGCCTACAAGGAGACCGCCAAGAAGTACCGCTTCCCGGGCTTCCGCGCCGGTAAGGCCCCCCGTCCGGTCATCGACTCCGCTCTTGGCGCCGAGGCTACCCTCGCTCAGGCCACCAACGACCTGATCGCCGCCAACGAGCCCGCCGTGCTCAACGAGCTGGACATCGTCCCCACCAAGAGCGGTGACTACAAGGAGCTCGACCTCGCCAAGGATCACGAGGACTACACCTACACCGTCGAGTTCTCCCTGCGTCCCGCCGCTGAGCTCTCCTCCTTCGACGCCGTCGAGATCGAGATGCCCCCCGCGGAGGTCACCGAGTCCGAGATCAACAACCAGGTCGAGATGCTCCTCAACTACCGTGCCACCTTCGAGGACGTCGAGGGTCGCGCTGTCGAGGCCGAGGACTACGTTACCGTCGACCTCAAGGCCATCGAGAACGCCGACAACTTTGCCGCCGAGGGCCGCATGCTCATCGCCGGTAGCGACAGCAACCCCAAGGAGTTCAACGAGGCCCTGATCGGCGCCAACGTTGACGACGTCAAGTCCGTCACCTGGACCGACGAGGCCGAGGAGGGCGAGGAGGCCGAGACCCATACCGTCGAGGTCACCGTCAAGGGCATCAAGGTCCGCAACACCCCCGAGCTCACCGACGAGCTCGTCAAGTCCGACTTTGGCTTCGACAGCATCGACGCCATGCGCGACGCCATCAAGATCGAGATCGAGCAGGACAAGGCTTCCCGCCTCCCGGCCGAGAAGGAGAACCGTTGCGTCTCCGCTCTCGCCGAGCGCCTGCAGCTCGACGAGATGGACGCCGACTACGAGCAGTCCGTCTTTGAGGAGCTTGGCCAGAACTTCCTGTCCAACCTCGCTGCCCGCGGCATGACGCTCGACACCTGGCTGCCCGCTTCCGGTCTGACCATGGAGCAGTTCATCGGCGACCTGCACAAGCAGGCCAACGACGTTGCCCGTGAGTCCCTGGCGCTCGACGCCCTCGCCCGTGAGCTCAAGATCGAGGTCACCGAGGACGACGTCAACGCCGAGTTCGAGAAGGCCGGCGTCAAGGACGTCGAGGCTTCCAAGGCCGAGTTCATCGCCGATGGCCGCATGCCTGCCGTCCGCGAGTCCATCCGTCGCTCCAAGGCTGTCGATCACCTGGTTGAGAACGCTAAGGTGACCGAGGTCGACGAGACCGCCAAGGACGCCGAGTAATTCTCGCCACCTTGCCCGCGAGCGCATGCGTGCGCCCGTGATGGGGTAAAGTTATACACCGGTTATCCGGTAGCTTCGTACGGTGCCAGCCAATGCATAGCATGCGGGCACCGTACGTTTATCTAGAACCAATTTGGTCCGCAAGAGAGAAATGGAGATGCGTATGATCGCTAAGTTCGATTCCGCCCTCGTGCCATACGTTATCGAGCAGACGCCGCGCGGCGAGCGCAGCTACGATATCTATTCGCGCCTGCTCAACGACCGCATCATCTTCTTGGGCGAGGAGATCAACTCCGTCAGCGCCAACCTGGTCGTTGCCCAGCTGCTGCATCTTGAGAGCCAGGATGCCGAGAAGGATATCTCGCTCTACATCAATTCGCCCGGTGGCGAGGTCTACTCCGGCCTGGCGATTCTGGACACCATGAACTTCATTAAGCCGCAGGTCTCCACCATCTGCGTCGGTATGGCCGCGTCTATGGCCGCCGTGCTGCTTTCGGCCGGCGCCAAGGGCAAGCGCTTCTGCCTGCCGCATTCCAAGGTCATGATTCATCAGCCCAGCGGCGGTGCCCAGGGTCAGCAGACCGAGATCGAGATCGTGGCCGAGGAGATTAAGAAGACTCGCCGCGAGCTCAACCAGATCCTGTCCGATGCCTCGGGCCAGCCCATCGAGAAGGTCCAGGCCGATACCGAGCGCGACAACTACCTGACCGCTGCCGAAGCCCTCGACTACGGCCTGATCGACCGCATCGTCACCTCGCGCGACCTCGCCGCGAAGGACGCCTAGGATGGCCGGTAACATGCAGGACAACTTCGACGAGAACGGCAATCCCATCCGCTGCTCCTTCTGCGGAAAAGAGCAGGGGCAGGTTCGCCGCCTTGTAAAGGGCCCGACCAACATCTTTATCTGCGACGAGTGCGTCGCCGCCTGCTCCGAGATCCTGGAGGAGTCGCTGGCTTCGGACTTTATGGACGCTGCCCGCAACGGCAAGCTGCCGGGCTTCCTCAACGATCACGGCCAGGCTGCGTCCCAGCCTGCCATGGATCCCGAGGCCGAGGGCTTTGAGCTCGAGGACGATGCCCGTCAGGTCATCACGCACGTGCCGACGCCGCACGAGATCTACGATGAGCTTTCGGCCTATGTCATGGGCCAGGAGGACGCCAAGCGCGCCATGTCGGTTGCCGTGTACAACCATTACCGCCGCGTGATCGAGGGCGGTGCCGCGGTTTCTGCCTTTGGTGACGGCATGGGTTCGCAGCTCGACGACGATATGGACGAGGTAGAGCTCGCCAAGTCCAACATTTTGCTGCTCGGTCCCACCGGTACCGGTAAGACCCTGCTCGCCCAGACGCTCGCGCGCATCCTCGAAGTTCCGTTTGCCATCGCCGACGCCACCGCGCTCACCGAGGCTGGTTACGTGGGTGAGGACGTGGAGAACATTCTGCTCAAGCTCATCAATGCCGCCGATGGCGACATTGAGCGCGCGCAGGTTGGCATCATCTACGTGGACGAGATCGACAAGATCGCCCGCAAGGCAGAGAACCTTTCCATTACCCGCGATGTTTCGGGCGAGGGCGTTCAGCAGGCACTGCTTAAGATTCTTGAGGGCACGGTGGCAAGCGTTCCGCCCACCGGTGGCCGTAAGCATCCCCAGCAGGAGCTGCTGCAGATCGACACGACCAACATCCTGTTTATCTGCGGCGGTGCCTTTGTGGGCCTGGACAAGATCATCGCCGACCGCGTGGGCAACAAGGGCGTGGGCTTTAACTCCGAGATCGCCGGCCCCACCTCGGTCGACGAGAACGACCTGCTGCGCCAGGTGCTCCCGCAGGACCTCAACGCCTTTGGCATGATCCCCGAGTTTGTGGGACGTACGCCCGTCGTCACCCAGACGCAAGCGCTCGACGAGGACGACCTGGTGTCGATCCTAACCGAGCCCAAGAACGCTGTTGTGCGTCAGTACCGTAAGATGTTCCAGCTCGAGGACGTTGAGCTTGAGTTTGAGGATGCCGCCCTGCACGAGATCGCCCGCATGGCGCTTGCCCGCAAGACCGGCGCCCGCGGCCTGCGCTCCATTTGCGAGGACGTGCTGCAGCAGACGATGTTCGACCTCCCCAGCGAGGAGGGTGTTTCCAAGGTCATTGTGACCGAAGCCTCCGTAAAGGGCGAAGAACAGCCCCAACGCATCTACGGGTAAACCAGCCTAAAACGAGTTTGCAAATAGCCTCCGACCGCTCGCGGCCGGAGGCTATTTTATAGATGCGCAATAACCCCAACTACCTGTGCTATTCTGTGTGTTTGTTTAAGCCTCGGCGAAGTCATATCAGACTGAAGTAATCGATACCTAAGGGGAGGAATGTAGGCCCGATTTTCGTAGATTCCGCACGAGCCGAAGACCACGTAATGTGGTCTTCGAGCGAGCCCAGGACCTGACCGAGCGAAAATCGGGCCTACATTCCTCCCCGGCGGGACAGGGAGAGATATATGGAAGAAATGCCCAAGAACTACGATCCGTCGACCAACGAGCCGGCGATCCTGCAGAAGTGGCTCGACGGCGGCTACTACAAGCGCCGTGAGGGCGTGGGCGACTGCACCGTCACCATTCCGCCTCCCAACGTAACCGGCAAGCTCCACATGGGCCACGCCACCGACGACTCCATCCAGGACGCCATCATCCGTATGGCTCGCATGCGCGGCAAGTCCACGCGCTGGGTGCTCGGCACCGACCACGCCGGTATCGCCACGCAGACCAAGGTCGACAAGAAGCTCAAGAGCGAGGGCATCAGCCGCCTGGAGATCGGCCGCGACAAGTTTGTCGACGCCTGCTGGGATTGGACCCACGAGTACGGCGGCATCATCGTCGAGCAGATCAAGCGTATGGGCTGCTCCGTCGACTTCGATAACGAGCGCTTCACCATGGACGAGGACTACGCCCAGGCCGTGCGCAAGGTGTTCTGCGATTGGTACCACGACGGCCTGATCTACCGCGGCAAGCGCATCGTCAACTGGTGCCCCAACTGCACCACCGCTATCTCGGACGACGAGGCCGAGTACAAGGACGAGAAGGGCCACCTGTGGCACCTGCGCTACCCGCTGACCGAGCCGGTCAACGGCCAGGACTATATCGTCGTCGCCACCACGCGCCCCGAGACCATGCTCGGCGACACCGGCGTCGCCGTCTCCCCGAAGGACCCCGAGAAGGCCGCCTTTGTGGGTAAGACCGTCAAACTCCCCATCGTCGACCGTGAGATCCCCATCTTCGAGGATTGGCATGTCGACGCCAACTTTGGTTCCGGCTTTGTCAAGGTCACCCCGGCCCACGACCCCAACGATTACGCCATGGGTCAGGCCCACGACCTGCCACAGATCAACATCTTCGACGAGCACGCGGTGGTCGTCGAGGGCTACGGCGAGTTTACCGGCATGAACCGCGACGAGTGCCGCGAGGCCGTCATCAAGTGGTTTGAGGAGCACGGCCTGCTCGATCACGTCGACGAACTCGATCACTCCGTCATGCACTGCTACCGTTGCGACTCCGCGCTGGAGCCGTGGCTGTCCGAGCAGTGGTTCGTGGCCGTCGACAAGCTCAAGGGGCCGGCGCTCGACGCCGTCAACTCCGGCAAGGTTACCTTCCACCCCGCGCGCTGGACGCAGACCTACACCACCTGGATGGAGAACCTCAAGGATTGGTGCATCTCGCGCCAGCTGTGGTGGGGCCACCGCATCCCCGTGTTCTACTGCGAGGACTGCGGCTGGGAGGACGCTCTTACCGAGGACACCGACGTGTGCCCCAAGTGCGGCGGCCATCACGTGCATCAGGACGAGAACGTGCTGGACACCTGGTTCAGCTCGCAGCTGTGGACCTTTGCCACGCAGGGCTGGCCGCAAAAGCCGGAGCTGCTCGAGGGCCATCACCCCACGACGGCGCTCGTAACCGCGCGCGACATCATCGCGCTGTGGGTCGCCCGCATGGTCATGAGCTCGCTGTACTTCCTGGACGAGGTGCCGTTTAAGGACGTCGTCATTTACCCGACGATTCTGGCCAAGGACGGCAGCCGCATGTCCAAGTCCAAAGGCAACGGCGTTGACCCCATGGACCTCATTGGCATGTACGGCGCCGACGCCATGCGCTTCAACCTGCTGACGCTCTGCACCAACAACCAGGACGTCAAGTTCGACGCGAACATCGACAAGAAGACCAAGAAGCTTATCGACAGTCCGCGCACCGAGCAGGCCAAGTCGTTTGTGACCAAGATTTGGAACGCCAGCCGCTTCCTGCTTATGAACATGGAGGGCTACACGCCCGGCGAGCCCGTCGTGGAGACGCCGGCCGACGCCTGGATGTTCAGCCGCCTGGCCAAGGCCGTCCAGATGGTCACCGAGGGTATCGAGAAGTACACCTTTGGCGACATGGCCCGCGGCGTGCAGCAGTTCTTCTGGAACGAGGTCTGCGACTGGTACGTCGAGGTCACCAAGGCCCGCCTGAAGGGCGAGGGCCGTCTGCAGGCGCAGCGCAACCTGATCTTTGTGCTCGATACCTCCATTCGCCTGATGCACCCGCTTATGCCGTTTGTCACCGAGGAGATCTGGGACAACATGCCGGCGAGCGTGCTCGACCTGGACGCCGAGGGCAACGTGAACCGCGCCGAGGCGCTCATGATCGCCAAGTGGCCCGAGCCCGCCGACTATGCCAAGTATGTCGACGAGGACGCCGAGCGCGCGTTTGAGCTGTGCCGCGCCGTCGTGTCTGCCGCCCGCGCCACCCGTTCGCGTTATCGCTTGAGCCCCAAGGCCGAGCTTGACGTGGTCGTGCGCGCCGGTGCCGAGGATATCGAGAAGCTCGAGAGCCTGCGCTCCACGATTGAGCCGCTGGCCAACACCGCTTCGCTGGTTATGGGTACCGACGTTGAGAAGCCGGCTGCGAGCATTGCCGTGGTCGACAGCGGCGTCGAGGTCTTTGTGGTGCTCGAGGGCAAGGTTGACCTTTCGGCCGAGAAGGCGCGTCTGGAGAAGGAGATTGCCGCGGCCCAGAAGGAGCTCGCCGGCTGCGAGAAGACGCTTGCCAACGAGGGCTTTGTTGCTAAGGCCGCGCCCGCGGTGGTCCAGAAGAAGAGGGACCGTGCAGCTGAGCTCAAGGAGATCCTGGCGGCGCTGACTGCTCAGGTTGCTGACTTCTCGTAGATTTTACTGAGGGGCGCGTCCCGACGCTTTGCTCGCTACTGCGGACAGTCCTGCGCAAGACGGACAGCACATTAAGTGCTGTCCTTTGCGTGCGGAACTTGTATCGAGCAAAGCGTCGGGCCGCTCCTAGTTCGTTTACGTGGTTGTTTGCATCTGGCGCGTTAGGGCCACAGGGTTGTGGCCTTGATCTCGCTGCAAAGCGGTGTTTGGCTGATATTTTGAATGGGAGGGGCTCGTTGTTTATTACGGGCCTCTTTTTATGTTGAGGGGACTTTGGTTATGGCGAAGCGTTCGGGGTTGTATTCGGTGCCGTTTGAGGTTCCGGAGCTTTCTTTTGATAAGGTTGTTGCGCTTGCGGCTGATACGGGCAAGATTGCGCGTTATTCCACGCCGCTGCTCGAGACCGTTGTCGAGATGCTCGATGAGCTTGGTCGTCCTGACGAGTTCTATGATTGCGTCCAGATAGCCGGTACCAATGGAAAGACCTCGACGACGCGATTCTCGGCTGCCATTCTTAGTGGCGAGGGCCTTAAGACGGCGCTCTTTACTTCTCCTCATCTGGTGCGTTATCCCGAGCGTATGGAGATTGATGGAAAGGTCGTCTCAGACGAGGTCTTTGCCCATGGTGTCTCTGCGGCGTATGAGGCGGGCCGTCGTCTCAACGCACGTCGTGAGGCGGCGGGCGAGGAACTTCGCGCTATTACGCCCTTCGATCTTTTGTCCGTGGCCGGTTTGACCATGTTTGCCGAGGCTTGCGTGGACGTGGCCGTGCTTGAGGTTGGCATGGGCGGACGATGGGATGCTACGAGTGCGACCGATCCCGTGGCCGTCGCCATTACGGGCATTGGACTCGACCATACGAAGGTCCTTGGCGATACGCTCGAGGCCA
The DNA here is from genome assembly GCA_000434535.1 of Collinsella sp. CAG:166. Lineage (GTDB taxonomy): Bacteria > Actinomycetota > Coriobacteriia > Coriobacteriales > Coriobacteriaceae > Collinsella. The sequence continues at coordinate 7,817 of FR878731.1, read as the reverse complement.
TTGCGGGGGAGAAGGCTGCGGTAATTAAGCCTGGGCGTTTGGTTGTTTTGGGCGAGGGCACGCATGAGGCGAGTGTTCAACGCGTGATGGATGCACGTTGTCGCGAGTGCGGCGTTGTGCCGCTCGTGGTGAGCCATGCGACGACCAAACTTCCGGCACACGTGGGTGATACGGTGGAGTTTAGCTGTACCACGCCGCGCGCGATCTATACGTCGAGCATGGTTAAGCCGGCGTATCAGCCGCAGAATGCCGCATGCGCGATTGTGCTGTGCGAGGGCTATCTGGGCCGCGAACTCGACCACGATGCGCTCGACGCTTCGCTTATGGGCTGCCCCACGCCGGGTCGCTTTGATGTGCTGGGAACCGATCCGCTCAAGCTGCTCGACGCCTGCCATAATCCTCAGAGCTGCGAGAACTTTGTGAGCGCACTGGACGAGATCGATCCGTGCGTAGAGAATCGCCCAACGCTGCTGTGCGCGGCGTTGGCTGACAAGGACGTGGCGGGCATCGTCGACGTGCTTGTCCCGGCCTTCCCCCGTGTGGTCGTGACGCAGACCGATTCCGACCGCGCCCTGCCGGCAGAGGAGCTCGCCGCCCTCGTTGATGCCGATAAGCTGGCGGGCGTATACCCGAGCGTGTCCGAGGCCCTCGCTGCCTTCGATGCCGCGGGCGAGTCCTTCGTGGCAGCCGGCACCATCACCCTAGCCGGCGAAGTAGCCGGCCTGCTGCGCTAACCCATCCCCTCATCAGTTGCGGTGAAATACGGACTGTTTTACAAGCCAGAAGCCTCAAACAGTCCGTATATCACCGCAACTCAAAAGCAGTCAATTTGGGACGTGGCTTTTTTAGCTGTCTTGTGCCCCGAGTTGACTCGCTTGCCACGAAATGGGCCTATCTACTACGTTTGACCAGTTGCCCTCGACTACACGGAACATTGCGAAATTAAAACCGCAGGTAGACGGCTTGCGGGTTTTGCGAAAACCCGGTTATGGTCGACCCATGCGGGTTAAACGTAGTAGATAGCTCGTTTTCGTGGCGAAGCGTTAGCGGAATGTGTCAAAGGGCTGTCCCTTTGACACATTGGCTAGTCTAGGCGGACTGGATCGTGGGGGTAGGCGTTGAGAATCTCGACGCCGTTCTCTGTCACCAGGGCTAGGTCCTCGATGCGGACGCCGGTGCGGCCGGGGAGGTAGATGCCCGGTTCGATGGAGAACGTCATGCCCGGCTCGACAACCTGCTCGTTGACGAGCGAGACGTCGCCCGGCTCGTGGTCCTGCAGGCCGATCGAGTGACCCAGACGATGCGTAAAGTACTGCCCATAGCCCGCATCCTCAATCACGTCGCGCGCGGCGCGGTCCAGATCGCACATGCGCACGCCCGGCGCGATGAGCGCCTCGGCAGCCTCGTTGGCGCGACGCACGATGTCGTAGATGCGTGCCGTCTCCTTATCCGGTTCGCCCCAAAAGAATGTGCGTGTCATATCCGAGCAGTAGTTGCGATGACGTCCGCCAATGTCGAACAGCACCACGTCGCCACGCTTGAGCACGGTGTCGTCGGGTTCATGATGCGGGTCGCCGGCGTTGGCGCCAAAGCTCACGATGGGCGGAAAGCTAAAGCCCTCGCAGCCGTGCTTGCGATACAGGCCGAGCATCTGGTCGGCAATCTCGCGCTCCGTCACGCCTTCGTGGACGAGCTTGATGGCGTCGGCCATCACGGCGTCGTTAGCGGCCGAGGACGCGCGCATGAGCTCCTGTTCGGCGTCATCCTTGTGGGTGCGCGCGGCGGTGACGGCAAAGTCGCCCAGGAAAAACTCGCTGGCTGCGTGGCGCTCCATGAGTGGCATCAAAAAGCCGGAACGCATGACGGTGTCGATGCCGAGCGGTTTGTTCGGATCGACCTCGCGAACGATGGCGTCGGCCACGACGTCAGTATCGGTGTGATAGGCCACGCGGGCATTGTCGTACTCGGGCAGCTGATGCAGCGCGTTGACCAAGATCACAGGTTCGCTATCGCGTGCGAGCAGCACGCCGCAAAAACGCTCGAACATATCGGCATAAAAGCCGGTCAGGTAATAGATCGACCACGGGTCATTCACGAGCAGCTGCGCGCCGGGGTGCTGAGCCTCGAGCGCATCGAGCACGCGCGCCACACGCTGGTCATCGACATGTGACATGAAACATCCTTTCGCTAGGGTAGTTAATTTGGGACGGGGCTATTTTAGCTGCCCCAATATGCCAGCTGATACTTATTCTGGCCTCGAATAATTCGTCGACAGTCAAGGGTAGCTAAAATAGCCCCGTCCCAAATTAACTACCCCTGGTCTGCTTTCAAAACTATGCCGGATTACGGGGCTGGATTGCTCTTGGCTGACCATGACCAAAATGGCAAAAATAAAACCGCAGGTAGACGGCTTGGCGAAAATCGAAAATGGTCGGTGTGGTTGGTGGTTATCGATTTAGCCCCGTAAACCGGGGTAGTTTTGAAATAGCACTAACCGAGCAGCAGCAAAATGCACGATTCTCAAAGAAAGTTGCGGTGGAATAGTTCCTGGATGCCGGGGTTTTGGCGGAAATCAGGAACTATTCCACCGCAATTGAGGAGGGGCGGGGTGGATGGCGGGGTAGCTAAAAGAGCCCCGTCCTAAATTAGCTGCTTAGGCTGGGTCGATGTCCATGCTGGCGATTAGGTTGATGTTGGTGTTGAGGAGGTTCTCCAGCACGACGTCGCCCATGCGGATGGGGGCTTTGACCACTAGTCCGCGGATGAGGGCCATGGCTTGGGCGTGGAGTTCTAGCGGGATGGCTTCGGCCGTGCGCACGGGCAGCAGCGCCTCATCGCCGCCGGATACGGCCACGGTGGTGGTGAGTACGCGCATGGGGCAGGTGAGCTCTTGATGTGCGAACTTATTGCCGCGCGGGCAGTTGTTGCCGGTTACGGAGCGCACCGCTGCCACGGCACCGTCGGCATCGCGCTCCACCTCTACGGTCAGGAGGCATTCGGATGGGCAGGTGGTGCAGTTGAACCGCATCGTTTCGATTACGTTATCGCTCATAGTCTATGCCTCCTCGACGGGATCGACGGACAGGACAATTTCGCTAACACCCAGGTCGAGTGCGCGCTGAATCACCTTTGCCGGCAGCGGAAAGCTTTCCATGACGCTCGGCTTAAATGCACGGACCTTGCCGGCGAACAGCTCTTCGCCGTTGGCCAAGATCCTCACGCGGGCGGCATCGACTGGCCGGCGCACGCGGAAGTTGAGCTTGGTGAGCGCCACGGCCGTAATGCGTCCCGGCAGCGCGTATCCCGCAACGCCGGCAGGGGAGACGGTGAGCTCGCAGTCCGGAACGGCACCCGCGCCGGTCCCCAGCGCGTACGCTGCTGCAGCTGCGCCAGCCCTCTCGGACTCGGTCGTCACGTTGTCGGCCAGGTCGTGCACGTGCAGCACGTTTCCGCAGGCAAAGATGCCCGGCACGCCCGTTTGCAGACTCTGGTCCACCACGGCGCCGCGCGTGTGCGGGTCAAGCTCAACGCCCGCGGCAACCGAAAGCTCGTTCTCGGGAATCAGGCCCACCGAGAGCAGCAGTGTGTCGCACGAAACGATGCGCTCGGTTCCCGGTATGGGCGCAAGATGCTCGTCGACCTGGCTTACTTCGACGGCCCCCACGCGATCGTGTCCGATCACGCGCGTCACGGTTGTGGACAGGTGCAGCGGAATGCCAAAGTCGTCCAGGCAGTTCTTCACATTGCGACGCAGGCCATTGGCGTACGGCATGAGCTCGTACACGCCCTCGACCGAAATCCCCTCGAGCGTGCAGCGGCGCGCCATAATCAGCCCGATGTCACCCGAGCCTAAAATGACGGCGCGCGAGCCAGGCTTGAGGTTCTCGATATTGATGTATCGCTGCGCCAGGCCGGCCGTAAACACACCGGCGGGACGGCTGCCGGGAATCTTGATCTCGCTACGGGTGCGCTCACGGCAGCCCATGGCAAGGACGACCGCCCGTCCGGTGAGCTGCAACATGCCGGTAGGACTCATGAGCGTGACGGTGTGGTCCGCGGCGTTTTCCGTGGACTCGCCCGAATCAATCTCAAGCACCATGCTGTCCAAGAACAGCGCAATGTTGGTCGCGCGCACCTGGTCGATAAAGCGCTGCGCATACTCGGGGCCGGTGAGCTCCTGCTTAAAGTGCGATAGTCCAAAGCCGGGGTGAATGCACTGGCGCAGGATGCCGCCCAAGTGTTGCTCGCGCTCCACGATGGCTACGCGTGCCCCTGCCTTATGCGCGGCCAGCGCGGCCGCCATGCCGGCAGGTCCGCCGCCGATAACGACTACGTCGAAGGCTTGCGTCGGTACTGACTCAACGGCACCGCTGTCTGTAGCGCTCGATTTGAGTTCTGCCATCCTAGCGCACCCCCTTCAGCGGTCCCTCAACCAGCCAAGAACCGGCATCCTCCAACAGCACCTCGCTGGGGTCGCAGCCCAGCTCGCGGGCAAGAATCGCCACCACGCGGCTCTGGCAAAAGCCGCTTTGGCACCGACCCATGCCGGCGCGGCAGCGGCGTTTGACGCCCTCGACCGAAACCGCGCCCGGCTGGCGTCGGATCGCGGCCATAATCTCGGCCTCGGGCACCGTCTCGCAGCGGCAGACAATCTGTCCCCACGCGGGGTCGGACTCGATCAGTTCCTCCTTGCGCGCCAGCGGTGCGCGGTCAAAGTCGTCCGGTGCGTGGCGAATTGGGTTCCAGTCCGCCCGCTCGTGCAGCTCCACGCCCGCCTCACGCATCACAAGCTCCATGCGCTCGGCAATGGCCGGCGCGCTTGCCACACCTGGCGACTGAATGCCCGCCGCCTGGAAAAGCCCCGACACCACGGCCGACTGTCCAATAAAGAAGTCGTTCGTTCCTTGAATGACCGGACGCCCGCCGGCAAATGCGCGCACCACGCGGTGCGTATCCAGATCGGGCACCAGCTTGCGTGCACCGGTCAGCAGCGCGTTTACATCGCTCGCATAGGTCTGCGTGTCGCCCGGCTCGCGCACGGCAGCCGTGGCGGTGATCACGGTGTTGCCGTGCACGGTGCCCGTGACGATAACGCCCTTCGACACCGGCGTCGGCACGGGGTAGAGCGGCATGAGCGTGCGCGGCTCCTTGTCCAGCACCACGATGTTGCCCTGGCGCCAGACCATCTGAAGCTCTTCGGCACCGGCCATATGCGAGATGTCGGCGGCGCCGTTGCCCGCGGCGTTGATCAGGTAGCGGCAGCGCACGTTGCCAGCGGGGGTCGCCAGTGTAAAGCGCCCGTCGTCGCCCGAGCCCGCGACTTCAATCGCCTCCACCGGCGCGGACCGCATAAAGGTCACCCCGTTGGCGACGGCGTTTTCCAGCGCGGCGATGGCAACCTCAAACGGGTCGACAAATCCAGTCGAGGGGCACCACAACGCACACGTTGCATCGGCACTGGCGCGCGGCTCCAATTCGTGGATGCGGTCGGGTCCGACGATCGACAGCTCGGGCACACCGTTGGCAAGGCCGTTGCACCGCAGCTGCTCCAGTTGTGCGCCGTCTTCGTCGTTAAACCCCAGCACCATCGACCCGGTACGGCAAAACAAAAAGCCTAGCTCCTGGGCCCACGTGCCATATAGCTCGCAACCACGGGCGTTGACCTGCGCCTTTACCGTTCCCGGTGCCGGATCGTAGCCGGCGTGCACCAGACCGCCGTTGGCCTTCGACGCGCCCAGCGCAATATCGTTAGCCGCCTCGACCACGCAAATGGACAGGTCATAGCGCGCGAGCTGCCTCGCGATGGCGCATCCGGTGATGCCCGCGCCGACAATCACGATATCAAACGTTTCCGTCACAGTGCCTCCCAGACGAGTTGACGGGCCGTCAATAAGACTATCCTAGGGTCTGCACACCCCCAGTGCGACGGCAATGCGGCGAACAGCCCCGCAACTCCCGCCAACGGCAGGCGAGGGGAGACCCAGCAACGTCGACAACCTCGTCTGCCGGCTACCACGTTGAAGTTTTGTCTCGATCTGTAACAGTAAGCTGAGGATTTGGCTTCCAGTTGTTACAGATTGAGATTGAAGCCGGGGAGAGATTCTTCTGTCTCGATCTGTAACATCTGGGGACTGTTTTGGGGTCTAATTGTGGCAGTACTGACCAGTAAGAACGACAAAATCGAACACACTGCTTACCTGCGGGTTTAAGTACGGCAACAACGGCACAAGCGCGTAAAAACGGGTTAGCACATGCACTTGGGATAATTTGGGGATACGAAAGCCACGTGGACGTGCACCCCAAATATCCGTGTTTATTAACACAAAGATCACCATGCCGCCCAGGGCCGTGATGTCGTCGGGCAGCTTGTAGCTCCTTCCAGTCATTCCTCTTCCTTCATCCCTATGCGGCCTCGTCCGTGTTCCAGCCCATCAGGTCGTTGGGCGGACAAGCAAGAACCTGCGAGATAGCCAAGAGCTTGTCGGCTCCAGGTATGTAATCGCCACTCTCGTACTTCGCGAAAGTGCTGACGTTCATTCCTACTTTGGAAGCGACCTCAGCCTGAGAAAGGTCAGCTCGGGCGCGTGCGGCGCGGATATTCCCGCCAGCTCCTTACTGAAGTCCATTCGTTCCTCCTTTGAGACGTTTTTCTGTCTGTCGAATTTCAATATGAATAGTTTTATGCCCCCTTTTAATCAAATGAGCAACATTTTTTTGTGTAAAGACATTTTTTTGTTTACTATTTACTTAACGTAAAGAAAGGAGTGAGGATGAACCTTCGTCTAAGAGAGCGCCGAGAAGCCCAGGGGCTAAACCAAAAGGAGCTAGCACAAAAAGTCGGCAAGTCATTCCGAACTATTCAGTCTTGGGAGCGCGAGGAGAGCTATCCGAACGCAGAGCTCGTAGGTGCGCTCTGCGAAGTATTCAACACCGACCCCAACGACCTGCTCGGATGGTACGAGGAGCATCCTGAGGGCAAGCCGACGGCGCCGGCAGGCGCGGAGGGCGAGCTGATCACCTGCTACCGGCAGAGCACCGAGAAGAGGCGCTCGAAGATCTTGGAGACGGCACGCGACCAGGCCGAGCTGTCCCAAGCTCAGGCTGCAGCGCCTGAAGGCGAAGGGCTGGAAGCGGATCAAGTAAGGTCCGCGTAGGCATTCAACGGAAAGGTAGATATATGGAAGACCCTATCCAGGCCGAGATCGTCCTGTACCAGTCCGAGGGGACAAACGTGCCGGTGCAGGTACGCTACATGAACGAAACGCTTTGGATGCCCCAGAAGGAAATCGCCGAGCTGTTCGACAAGGACAAGTCGACCATCTCGCGCCACATGAAGAACATCTTCGAAGAGGGTGAGCTTGCCCGAGAGGCAGTTGTTGCAAAAATTGCAACAACTGCCTCAGATGGCAAGACATATATGGTCGACTTCTACGCGCTCGATGCCATCATTGCCGTCGGATACCGCGTGAACTCGCTGCGCGCGACCCGTTTCCGCCAGTGGGCCACGGCGACCCTCAAGGAGTACATCACCAAGGGTTTCGTCCTCAACGACGACATGCTCAAGAACGGCCGGCCCTTCGGCAAGGACTACTTCGACGAGCTGCTCGCCCGCATCCGCGACATCCGCGCGAGCGAGCGGCGCGTGTGGCTCAAGATCACCGACATATTCCAGGAGTGCAGCTTCGACTACGACAAGGACTCGACCATGGCCAAGAACTTCTACGCCGCGGTCCAGAACAAGTGTTAGCGCTACTGTAAAAACAACCATTTTGACCAACGCTCAACAACCAATCATGCCAACGCAATCCCGCCATTTG
>FR878730.1:37629-37894 GCA_000434535.1 Collinsella sp. CAG:166 | reverse complement strand
CGAGTGTCGATAAACTCACCGATGTCTTTTCTCAGGACCCCTCGATGGTGGTTACGTTTATCTCTGCGTGCCTGCAGCCGTTTGTGGCGTACATGTTGTACATGATTTATCGCAAATACTGCGAGGGCGACGCTGGTTTTGCCGCCGGCAACCTGATCGGTCTTTTGTGCTCCGAGATCCTACTGCTCAATATCCCAGGCGTCATCGGTATGGGCATCTTGCTGTGGCGTGTTTGGCGCAACGTCGCCCCGCACTTTGAGAGCTG
>FR878730.1:12728-37589 GCA_000434535.1 Collinsella sp. CAG:166 | reverse complement strand
GCGTCGTGCAATGGGCGTGCTGGCAGACATTGCGGGCTCGCTCGTGATTTTAGCCTTGGCGTTTATGTGCGCCACCGCCGCCCGCGGTCTCGCGGGCATGTAGTCTGTCCTCACCGACCACGGAGCGCAGGGCAACTGCTGGTTTCACCGCTCCGGACGTCAGACCCGCGGCGCATCCCTTTCCCTCTCGCTCACGGCTTCGCAGAGTCACGCGAGGCAAAGGCATGCGCCGCGGGTCTGACGACGCGGGCTTGCCAACGAGTTTTGGCTAATAGATTGGTTTGTGTGCCGCCCCTTTGGGGCGGCACTTTTTGTGTGGGGTCCCGGTCTCCACAATTTTCGTCAAGCTTTTGGTTAGATTTTGGTCAGTTGGCGTAAGGGTGGAAGGCCAAAAGATTGCTGGCGAAAAAAGCTCAGAGAAAGTGCTGGTAGGGGAGTTGTTGAGCTTTTCGACAGCTTTTGAGCAAAAGAAACTTTGTGGCTATTGCCGGCGATTGCGTTGTCGCGGTCATGGCGGTGCGGGATGCTGGTCGTAAGCGTCGAACGCTCCGATTTTGGAGGCCAACATGGACCTGTTTCTTGAGACCCCACAGCAACAAGCCGAGCGCATGCTGCGGCAGCAGCGGCGGCTTATAGAGATGCAAATGCAAGGGGTTGCCAACCAGGCGCCCGTGCAAAACGTCGTGCCCGCTGCTGTACCTGCAGCCGTGCCCGGGTGCGAATCGGCACCAGAGGCCTATTCCGTACAGCAAGATTCATATGCGCAGGAGCTCGCGTTCGACAAGCGTCGTGCGCGTCGTCGCCGCGTGGGCCAGCGCCTGCGCACATTGGCGATGATCGTGCTCATTCCGCTAGGACTTGCGGCAATCTTCTTGGCCTCATATGCCCTCACGTGCATTCTCAACGGTGCCTCGCCCAATGAGGTGCTCCAGCATCTAGCGGCCCTGGGCCAGCGCCTAGGCGATGTCGCAACAACCATCCGCGCCGGCTGGGAGAGTTAGCGTTTGTCACATTAGGACTTCCAGGGTGTACGAATTATCGCCACGAGCAGAATTCTTGCATCCTGTGGGTCCTGTCGTGCGACTGAATAGTATTATTGAAGATAAATAATAATAGGATTTGCTATGTATAAGCAGGATTTAGAGCAGACTCTTTTGGGCATTGACGAAGAGGCGGAGCTGGAAATAGGTCCAAGAGACGACAGGCCGAACGTTGTATTGGTGGGAGGAAGCGCCTTCATGCTAAACGATGTGACGAATCGTTCGGTTACACATGACATTGATGTGTTTGAGGCAGATAGGTGCCTCCGCGAGATCATAGCTCGATACCCCGAGGTGAATGGTATGGCGGTGGCATATTGTAATCAGATGCCGTTCAATTACGAAGATCGTTTGATTCCCTTGGATATTGGGGCGCGCTTTATCAGGTACTTTACGCCATCCTTGGAGGACCTGGCGGTAATGAAGCTCTATGCCTGTCGTCCGAACGACATCATCGATCTTCATAGCCAGGCATTCGTCGACCGACTTGATTGGGGACTGCTCGAACGGCTTATATTCGACGAGGGCGAGGCGCTGGCGTCGTCGCCTTCGGAGCGGAGTTATCAAGAGATGGTCTGCGCATACAGCCAATACAAAAAGGAGGTGCTCGGTTGAATCTGACCTTTGAGGGATTCTTAAAAGGCTATTGCCGAGAGCTATCCGGACAGCAGTCGCTCAGTTTTAGAAAACTGGTTAAGCAAGCGACGACGGTTGCGCCGCGCGTGGCGGAGCCCCTGTTTTTGCTCGCTTTGGCACAGGGTAAAGCCGAATACGTTCTGGGCTTATCCGAGGGTTCGTGGATGGAAGAGGGTTACCGAGGCGTTTTGTCCTTGTACGCCCAAACGGGTAGCCTGGCATCTCTATGCGCCGAGGACAAACTTCCTAATCGTTATGCCAACGTTTGGCGTGCGTATAGAGCGGTGAAGGAAAAGCCAGTGGCGGACAGAAGAATCAACGCCCTGATGCGAAAAAGAACGTTGGGAGCGCTAGAGGAATCGGGTGTAACGCGCTACGGTCTCTGCCGCGATTTGAATCTGAATAAGGGAAACGTGTACGCATATTTAGCCGGTGATGACTCAAAGGTGAGCAGGGAGACGGCGCGCCGCATTATGGAATATGCGGAGGAGAGGGGCGCCCAAGAAGGGGCCGGGCGCCCGGTGCGTATGGCGGGGTAAGATTAATCGCGGTTTTGATTGGTGCTCGATTGGGTTTGTTGGGCGGAGTTTATGTCTGCTATTGATATTGTGCTTGTTGTGATCGCCTTGGTGGCGGTGGGGGTTGCTGTGGCTTGCGCCCTCCAGCTCAAGAGCCTGCGTGCCGAGTTGCGGGAGCGTGGCGACAGTAGCGCGGAAACGCTGGCAGCACTCGAGCAGGCCAACAACGCGCTCGATGCCCTGAACGTCGCGCTGGCCGAAACTCGCCGCACGGCCAATGCCATCGCGCAGCAGCAGACGACAGATGCGGCCGTGGAGCAGCAACGTTACCTGACCATCGCACGTGAGTTTTCGCAAGCTGGTGACCGGATGGATGACCTGCGCCGCGAGACGGCCCAACAGCTCGGTGCCAACCGCGAGGGTATCGAGCATCGCCTGGACAAGGTGCGCGAAACGGTCGATGCTCAGCTGGGCGCCATCCGCAAAGACAACAACGTGCAGCTCGATCAAATGCGCGCAACGGTGGACGAGAAGCTCTCCCGCACGCTCAACGATCGCCTGTCGGCATCGTTTAAGCAGGTGAGCGACCAGCTCGAGGCCGTGTACAAGGGCCTGGGCGACATGCAGTCCATCGCCACCGGCGTGGGCGACCTTAAGCGCGTGCTGGGCAACGTGAAGGCGCGTGGCATTTTGGGCGAAGTGCAGCTGGGTGCAATTCTGGCGGACATCCTTACGCCCGACCAGTATCTGGAAAACGTCGCCACCAAGCCCGGCGCCTCGGAGCGCGTTGAGTTTGCCGTCAAGCTGCCGGTGGACGAGGGCGATCCCGTGCTGCTGCCGATCGACTCCAAATTCCCGGGCGACGCGTACGAGCACTTGCTCGACGCGCAGGAGTCGGGCGATGCGGAGACCGTGGCGGCTGCGCGCAAGACGCTCGACACCATGGTCAAGCGCGAGGCAAAGGACATTTGCGAAAAGTACCTGAGTGTGCCGGCAACGACCAACTTTGGCATCATGTTCGTGCCGTTTGAAGGGCTGTACGCCGAGGTCGTCAGCCGCTCCGGGCTTATCGAGACCCTGGGCCGCGACTATCACGTCAACGTTGCCGGCCCCAGCACCATGGCGGCCATTCTCAACAGCCTGCAGATGAGCTACCAGACGTTTAGGCTGCAAAAACGCACCGACGATGTACTGCGAGTGCTCTCCGCCGTCAAGGCCGAGCTGCCGCGCTATCAAAAGGCGCTGCGCCGCGCCCAGCAGCAGATCGAGACCGCGGGTAAAACGGTCGAGGGCATTATCACCACGCGCACCAACGTCATGGAGCGCAAACTCAAGGATATCGACGCGCTGGAAGACGCCGACCAAGCCGATGAGATCTTGGGACTCACGCCCGCGGGCCTTTCCACAGACCAAGAAGACGAGGACTAATTGCAACAAGGCAGCGGGGCACCGGCGCAAACGCGGGCACCCCGCTGCCTTTCACATCGCGCTTGCCTGAAGTGCGCTTTAGTGTGCAACAATGGCGTTTCGCCCTATCAGACGCGAAAGGAAGCCCATGTCTCAGAGAAACACCAGTCCGCTGAAACGCTCCACCGTGCGCCGCACGCTGCAGCGGTTTTGGGGTGTCACGCGCACGCAGCCGCTGATTGTCTTTCTCTCGGTGTTCTCGTCGGCGGGCTACATCTTTTTGCTGACGTTTGCCAATACCTATGTGATGGCCCTCATTGTCGACCGCGTTCAAGCCGGTCCCGTGGCGGGTGATCAGGTGTTTGAGGTCTTCGGCCCCTATATCCTGGCGCTCGTACTCGTTAACCTGGTGGGCCAAATCCTCTCCAAGCTGCAGGACTACACCGTCTACAAGCTCGAGATTGCGGGCAACTATCACCTGGCGCGCCTGTGCTTCGACACGCTCTCCAATCAATCCATGACATTTCACACCAGCCGCTTTGGCGGATCGCTCGTGAGCCAGACGAGCCGTTTTATGAGCGGCTATACGGGGCTGGTCGACGTGACGGTGTATTCGCTCATCCCCACCATCACCTCGGTCATCTGCACGGTGGCGGCGCTCGCCCCGGTGGTGCCGACGTTTACCGTGATCCTGGTGTGCATCATGGCCGTCTACATCGCGTTTGTCTGGCTTATGTACAAGCGCATCATGCCGCTTTCGGCCGCGACGTCCGCCGCGCAGAACAAGCTCTCGGGCGTGCTCTCCGACGCGGTCACGAACATCTTGGCCGTCAAGACCTGCGGGCGCGAGGACTTTGAACGTGATCTGTTCGACGCCGCTGATCGTGCCGCGCGCGATGCCGAGACGGTCTCGATGCACGCCATGATGCAGCGCAACTTTACGACCTCGGGTCTTATCGTCATCACCATGGCCGTGGTGAGCGTATTCGTGGCGGGCGGCAACGCGTGGTTTGGCATCTCGGCCGGCTCGCTCGTCATGATCTTTACCTACACCTATAACCTCACCATGCGCCTGAACTACGTAAGCTCCATGATGCAGCGCATCAACCGCGCGCTCGGCGATGCGGCCGAGATGACGCGCGTGCTGGACGAGCCACGTTTGGTGGCAGATGACCCGGACGCCCCCGAGCTCAAAGTGACCGAGGGCGCGATTGATTTTGAGCAGCTGAGCTTTGCGTACCGTGACGCTGCGGCGGGCGAGAGCGTGTTCGATGACCTGACACTTCATGTGGCGGCGGGCCAGCGCGTGGGCCTGGTGGGCAAATCGGGCTCGGGCAAGACGACGCTCACCAAGTTGTTGTTGCGCCTGGACGATGTACAGGGCGGCCGCGTGCTCGTGGACGGCCAGGACGTCTCGCGCTGCACGCAGCAGAGCCTGCGCCGTCAGGTTGCCTACGTGCCGCAGGAGGCGCTGCTGTTCCACCGCTCCATTCGCGAAAACATTGCCTACGGTCGTCCCAACGCCACTGATGAGCAGATTCGCGAGGCGGCTCGCTTGGCTAATGCGACCGAGTTTATCGACCGCTTGCCCCGTGGCTTTGACACTATGGTGGGCGAGCGCGGCGTCAAGCTCTCTGGCGGTCAGCGTCAGCGCGTGGCTATCGCCCGCGCCATCCTAACCGACGCGCCGATTCTGGTGCTCGACGAGGCGACGTCTGCCTTGGACAGCGAGTCCGAGGCGTTGGTGCAGGAGGCGCTCGAGAATCTGATGCGCGGCCGCACCTCCATTGTGGTGGCGCACCGCCTGTCCACCGTGGCGGCGCTTGACCGCATTGTGGTGCTGGCCGATGGCGAGATTGTCGAGGACGGCACGCATACGCAGCTCGTCGAGGCGGGTGGCGAGTACGCGAGCCTGTGGAGCCGTCAGACCGGCGCATTCTTGGAGGCGTAAGCGTCTCGGACGTGGGACAATTGTGCCCATAAGTTTATTGTGCCGTTGAGCCGAGGAGTCGTTATGCCACGCGAGACCAATGCCGCCAAACGCGAGCGCGCCGTTGAGGTGTGTGAGCGCCTCAACCGTCGCTATGGCCCGGTCGAGTGCTTTTTGGACCACGAGAATCCCTTCCGCCTGCTGATCGCGGTGTTGCTCTCGGCGCAAACGACCGACGCGCAGGTCAACAAGGTGACGCCGAAGCTGTTTGCCCAGTGGCCCACGCCCGAGGCCATGGCCGGGGCGAGTGTGGCTGACGTGGCAGACACCATCAAGTCACTCGGCTTTTATAAGAGCAAGGCCAAGCACGCCGTGGAGGCCGCGCAGATGATCGTCGCCGACTATGGCGGCGAGGTGCCGGCCGACATGAAGGAACTCGTGAAGCTGCCGGGCGTGGGACGCAAGACGGCGAACATCGTGCTCAACGTGGGGTATGGCATCGTGGAGGGCATTGCGGTGGACACGCACGTCAACCGCATTGCGCATCGCCTGATGTTGAGTCCCAAGACACATGCCAAGGAGCCGCTCAAGACCGAGCAGGATCTGCTCAAGATTTTGCCGCACGAGTATTGGGAGTCGGTCAACCATCAGTGGATCACCTTCGGTCGCGAGATCTGCGACGCCCGCAAACCCAAGTGTGACGAGTGTCCGCTGGCAGATTTGTGCCCCAGCGTGCGCGTAGCGGGGTAGGGCGGAACGCATCTTCGTCTGGCGTTTTTTGCGGGGCTGGGTTTGCTCTTGAGCCGGAGTCCTCTCCATGCGCTACCATGACAGGCAATGAAATCCGCCGCATACCCGCCGAGCTTGCCCCGGCGGGCTTTTGGCGTTGCAATGCCGGAGGAACAGCATGCTCATTCACCGTATAGCCGCGCAGCTCTACACTGCCGAGGCCTTGCAGGCCGTCGAGGCCGGGCTCGATGCTGGCGAGGACGTGACGCTGGCTGTGTCGCAGTCGGGCCGCACGCTTATGGCGGCCGCCCAGTTTGCGCGCCGTCCGCGCCCGACGGTCTATATCGGGAGCGGCGAGGATGCGGCCGATCGCGCCGCGCGTAGCCTTGCCGCCTACGTGGGCCTGGCGCACGTGTGTCGTTTTCCTGAGCGCAAGGACTATCCGTGGCGCGAGCAGGCGCCGGACGACGCCGTGGTGGCGCAGCGCTGCGAGGCTCTGGGGCGCATCGTGCGCGGGGACAACTGCATCATGGTCGCCTCGGCTCGCGCGCTGCTGCGCTGCGTGCCGCCGGTCGAGAGCCGCTACTGGGAGTCCACTACTTTTGCGGTGGGCGAGGAGATTCCCTTTGACGAGGTGCCGCAGCGCTTGGTGGGCATGGGCTACACCAATGCCGGCGCCGCCGATGCGCCCGGCTTGTTTCGCGTTCACGGCGACACCGTCGAGGTGTTCCCCGCACAGGAAAAGGCACCCGTGCGCATCGAGTTCTTCGGCGACGAGATTGACCGCATCCGCCGCATGGTGAGCTCCACGGGGCAGACCATCGGCAACGAGGACAGCATCGAAATCTTTCCCTGCCGCGAACTGGCACTCACCGACGAGGCCGTCCACAACATGCATGTGGCGCTCTATCGCGCCAGCCAGGATGACAGCAAACTGGCGGCGCTGCTCGAGATGGTGGATGCGCGCATCGTCACGCCCGAGCTCGACCGCTTTTTGCCGGTGATGTACGGCCAGACCGTAAGCCCGTTGGCGCACGTGAGCGGCAAGGCGCTCGTGGTTCTGTCCGAGCCGCGCTCGCTGTTCGACGACTGCCTGCGCGCCTACGAGGATATCGAGGCGCGTGCCGGCGAGGCAGGGATTGACCGCCTGGATGGTCTGTACGTGCGCGCTCAACAGCTCGATTTTGGTGCCCAGCAGCGCTTGAACTACGTAAGCCTCATCCGTGCCGGCGGTGCGGTGACGGCCGAGCTCAAGATTGAGCAGCCTGCTATCGCAGGCTCGGACAACCGTTTTATGACGCGCGTTCAGGAAGTCGTGGGCAAGCGCTATGCCTGCGTGTTTGCCATTCCCGACCGCGGCGCGCGCGAGTCGATGGAGCTCACCTTTGGCGACGAGGGCATTACCTTTGAGGAATCGCTGACGGCCGCGCCCGAAAACGCCGGCGTCATTGGCGAGCGCGTGCGCGTGGCGGCGGCAGATTCTGCCGATCGTGCTGCCCGTCAGGATGCTCATGCTGCAATTCGCGAGCGTAAGGCTGACGCGCTCAACGCCCGCTCGCTCGAGGCGGGCGCGGCCCAGGCTGCCGCCGGTGCTGCCGTGCCCACTATCTCGCGCGGACGCGTGACCTTTGTCGATGCCGCCCTGCCGCAGGGCGTGGTGGTGCCCGATGCCAACCTGGCCGTGTTCTCGATCGCCGACCTCAACGCCCGTATGGATGCCAACCGCGCGCGCAGCCGCCGCAAGGTGGACATTACGCAGATCACGTTTCCGTTTAAGCCGGGCGACTACGTGGTGCACGCCACTCACGGCATCGCGCTCTTTAGCGAGATCGCGCGCCAGGAAGTGGGCGGCAAGGAGCGCGACTACTTTTTGCTGGAATATGCCGACGGCGACAAGCTCTACGTGCCGCTCGAGCAGGTCGACCGCATCACGCGCTATGTTGGCCCCGACGGCGACAAGCCGCGCCTGACCAGGCTCAACACCGCCGACTGGACGCGGGCTACCAACAAGGCGCGCAAGAATGCCAAAAAGCTGGCGTTTGACCTGGTCGACCTGTATACACGCCGCTCGTCGATTACCGGTATCGCCTGCCCGCCCGACACGCCCGAGCAGATCGAGATGGAGGAGAGCTTTCCCTACGACGAGACGCGCGACCAGCTGGAGGCTATTGCCGACATCAAGGCCGACATGGAAGCGCCCAAGCCCATGGACCGCCTGCTGTGCGGCGACGTGGGCTTTGGCAAGACCGAGGTTGCCCTGCGCGCGGCGTTTAAGTGCGTGGACTCCGGCCGCCAGGTCATGGTGCTCTGCCCCACGACCATTCTGGCCCAGCAGCACTATGAGACGTTCTTTGAGCGCTTTGCCCCGTTTGGCCTCGAGGTCGAAGTGCTCAGCCGCTTCCGCACCCCGGCGCAGCAAAAGCGCGCGCTTAAGGCGTTTGCCGAGGGCACGATCGACGTGCTCATCGGCACGCACCGCTTGCTTTCTGCCGACGTGAACCCCAAGAACCTGGGCATGGTGATCATCGACGAGGAGCAGCGCTTTGGTGTGCAGCACAAGGAGCAGCTCAAGAACCTGCGCGAGCAAATCGACGTGCTCACGCTTTCGGCAACGCCTATTCCGCGAACCATGCAGATGGCCACGAGCGGCGTGCGCGACATGAGCCTGATCACCACACCGCCGACCGGGCGTCGTCCCGTGATCGTGCACGTGGGGGAGTACGACCCCGATGTGGTGAGCGCGGCGATTCGCCTGGAGGTGGGCCGCGGCGGCCAGGTGTACTACGTGTCCAACCGCGTTAAGACCATCGATGACGCCGTGGCGCGCGTGCATGAGGCCGCGCCCGAGGCGCGCGTGGGCGTGGCACACGGCAAGATGAGCCCGCGCGAGGTCGAGGACGTGATGATTGAGTTCGCGACCAAAAAGATCGATGTGCTCATCGCCACGACCATCGTGGAGAGCGGCATCGACAACGCAACGGCCAACACGCTGATCATCGAGGACTCGCAGCGCCTTGGCCTGGCGCAGCTCTACCAGCTCAAGGGCCGTGTGGGCCGCTCTGCCACGCAGGCCTACGCGTACTTTATGTTCCCCGGCGAGCTGCCGCTCACCGAGGAGGCAACGGCGCGCCTGACCGCACTTTCCGAGTTCCAGGACCTGGGCAGCGGCATGCGCATCGCCATGCGCGACCTAGAGATCCGTGGCGCCGGTTCGCTTATGGGAGCCGAGCAGCACGGCAACCTGTCGAGCGTGGGCTTTGATCTGTTTACGCAGATGCTGGGCCAGGCCGTGGCCGAGGCGCGCGGCGATGACGACGCCGGCGTGGAGGCGGCGAGCGTGGGTATTAACCTGCCGGCCGACTACTTCTTGTCCGAGGAGTACCTGCCGGCGGTGGACCAGCGCGTGCTCGTGTACCGTAAGCTCGCAGCGGCCGAGGACCTGGAGAGCATTGACGAGGTGCAGGAAGAGACCGAGGCCGCGCATGGTGAGCTGCCGTTGGCGGGACTCAACCTGTTCAATCGCGCGCGCATCCGCATTCGCGGCGAGCGCCTGGGGCTCGAGAGCGTCACGCTCAGCGGCGGTCGCATCACGTTTTTGGGCGTCGACGTGCCCAAGAAGGTGGCCTTTGAGCTTAAGACCCGCTATGGCGCGGTGAACTTCCCCAAGAGCCGCAAGTTGTCGGTGCCCTACAAGGCGGGCGCCGGCGCGGGCAGCGGCCTGGGTCGCGGTCTCGACGCCAACGACGGCACCGGCCCCGTGGCCGCGGCACTCATGCTGCTGCAGCAATTAGGCGCGAGTGACGATGACTGACAAGTAAGGGGCGTAGCGGGGCGGAGTCATCTTTGCCCCGCCACGTTGCAGGTTGATTCCAGCCGCATCGAAAGGAAAGCATGTTCGGATACATCTATAAGAAAGATGTCGCCATTATCGCGGTTATCCTGTGCCTTTGTCTGGGCGTGGGCAGCTTCTTCGATTATCAGATCTCGTGCGCGCTGTTCAACATCGGCAGCATGTACGGCCGCTTTATCGAGGCTGCCGGCGAGCTGCCGTTTGAGCTGACGGCGAGCATCGCAGGCGTTATGCTCGTGCGAGCGGTGCGTCCCGACTCCAGGGGGAGCAAATGGCTCGCCGTGCTCGGCGTCCTCGTTAACGTTGGTCTGGCTGGCTACGAGATCGTTTCGTCCCTGCGGGTTGGCGGCAAACTCATTGCCGTTCAGCTGGTGCTGACGTTTGTGCTGGTGATTGCTGCTAACTTTATCGTCTATCGTCTCACGCGCGACACCGCGCCCGACGAGCTTATGCGCTGGGCGTTGATGGTGCTGGCCGTGTGGGCCGCTCAAGCCATCATCCTCAACGTCATTGTTAAGCCGCTGTGGTCGCGCCCGCGCATGCGCGTGATCGAGGTGACGCAGGGGCTCGATTTTCAGCCGTGGTGGGTGATTGGCAACCCCGACAAGTGGGCCTTTATCGCCGCCGGCGTGATCAAGGACGGCTTCAAGTCGTTTGCGAGCGGACACACGGCGCATGCGGCGATCGGCCTTATGCTCGCCGGGCTTCCCGCGGCGG
The DNA here is from genome assembly GCA_000434535.1 of Collinsella sp. CAG:166. Taxonomy (GTDB): domain Bacteria; phylum Actinomycetota; class Coriobacteriia; order Coriobacteriales; family Coriobacteriaceae; genus Collinsella. Next base: position 26,762 of record FR878730.1, on the reverse strand, counting down.
CCTTTAAGGAAAAACCGTCGCGCCGCCGGGTGGTCTTTTGGACGGCGGCTATGGTCGCGGCGCTCGTCGCCTTTGGCCGCATCGTGATCGGAGCGCACTTTTTGAGTGACGTGAGCTGCGGCTTTGCCCTGGTGCTGGCGCTTGAGTGCCTTGCCGCGCGCATTGCCTATCCCAACGGCGTACAATAGCTCCGTTTGAATCATCTGGCCGATACCCGGTAAGAGAGGATTGCCATGCTCGCGTTTAACAACGATTATTCCCACGGTGCACATCCGGCAGTGCTGCAGGCGCTCGTCGACACCAACATGGAGCCGCAGCCCGGCTACGGTACCGATGCACACACCGAGCGTGCCAAGCAGCTTATCCGCGAGGCCTGTCGGGTCCCCGATGCCGACGTGTTTTTTCTGGTGGGCGGCACGCAGGCCAATGCGACGGTGATCGATATGCTGCTTGCGCCCTACGAGGGCGTCGTTGCTGCCGAGACTGGCCACGTCGCCTGTCACGAGGCGGGCGCCATCGAGTTTGGTGGCCACAAGGTGCTCACCATCCCCGGCTACGAGGGCAAGATGCACGCCGAGGACCTCGAGAACTATATCCAGGTGTTCTACGAAAACGAGAGCTACGAGCACACGGTGTTCCCGGGCGCCGTGTACGTGAGTCTATCGACCGAGTACGGCACGCTGTACTCCAAGGCCGAGCTCGCGGCGATTCATGCGGTATGCCAGAAGCGCGAGATTCCGCTGTTTGTGGACGGTGCTCGCCTGGCCTATGCGCTGGCGGCCGATGAGTGCGACATTACCCTGCCCGAGCTGGCGCAGCTGTGCGACGTGTTCTACATCGGCGGCACCAAGTGCGGCGCGCTCTGCGGCGAGGCTGTGGTGTTCTGCGGCATGCACGCTCCGGCACATCCCATTCCGCGCATTAAGCAGCACGGCGCGCTGTTGGCCAAGGGCCGCCTGACGGGCGTGCAGTTTGAGGCACTCTTTACCGATGGCTTGTATTTTGAGATTGGTCGACAGGCGATCGAGACGGCCCAGACGCTACGTCGTGTGCTGCACGAGCGCGGTTACCAGTTCTTTTTGGAGACGCCCACGAACCAGCAGTTTGTGATTCTGCCCAACGAGGATATGGCCCGCATTCGCGAGCATGCCTCGATCGAGTACTGGGAAAAGTACGACGATACTCACACGGTGGTGCGCTTTTGCACCAGCTGGGCCACGACGCAGGAGGACATCGACGCGTTGGCGGCTGTTCTGTAGCCTGATGTAATGACAAGGGGCCGCCTTGCGCTGGGTTTGGCGCAAGGTGGCCTTTGTTTTTGAGGGGGAAGGGTTGTATGACCGAGATGTCCGATCCGACGATTCGTCTGGCGACGCCCGATGATGCGCCGGCGTTGCTTGCCATCTATGAGCCGTATGTGCGCCAGACGGCGATTACCTGCGAATACGAGGTGCCGAGCGTTGAGGAGTTCGCCGGGCGCATCGAGCGCACGCTCAAGCGCTATCCGTATCTGGTGATGGAACTGGACGGGCGTCCGGTAGGCTATGCCTATGTGAGTCCGCTCAACAGCCGCGAGGCATACGACTGGTCGGTCGAGACATCGATCTACCTGGCGCGTGATGTGCGCCACGGCGGGCTGGGCCGCAAGCTGCATGACGCGCTTAAGCAATGCCTGATCGCGATGGGTATCACCAACATGTGCGCCCTCATCGCCGTGCCGCACGACAAGGACGATGAGTACCTGACGCACAACAGCCAGGACTTCCATGCCCATATGGGGTATCGCCTGGTGGGCGCCTTCGATCGCTGCGCCCAAAAGTTCGGCCGCTGGTACGACATGTGCTGGATGGAGTTGGTCCTAGCCGAGCGCGTCCCCAACCAACCCAAACCAACCTGGTTCCCCGACCTCCTCAAACCTACCATTTAGGGACAGGTTTATTTTGGCAGGTTAGCCGATGGGCTCGGTGTATTTGGCACGGTCGGTGCGCTGGATGCGCTTGGAGACATGGAGCGGTCGGCCGTCGGTGTCGTACACGTAGTCGGTGATCAGGATCAGCGCCTGCCCGCGCCCAACGTTGAGCAAAAACGCCTCGTTTTGCGAGGCATAGCACACCTCAAAGGTCTTATGTCCCTGTGCCGGCGCGCGATGGAATTCCTGGCGCAGCGTGGCGTAGAGCGAACCGTTGATATCGCGATCGATGAGTGCTTCAAAGCTCGGTGGTAGATAGGTGGTCTCCAGGCACAGCGGCGCATCGTCCAGATAACGCAGGCGGACAAGTTTGACGAGCTTGCTGCCCACGGCGACATCGAAGAACTTGGCCGCATTGCCCGCGGCCTTGGCAAAGCCCGAGTCCACCGTGCGCGTGGTGGGCTTCATACCCTGACCCTGGACCTGTGTCGTGTAGCTCGAAAACACCAGGTTGTTCTCGTGGAGTGCCGGCGTGTCGGCCACAAAGGCGCCACGCCCGCGCTCGGTGCGCACCAGGCCCTCGTCAACGAGCACCTTAAGGGCGTGGCGTACGGTGCTGCGCGACAGCCCCGATTCGTCCATGAGTTCCATCTCGGACGGCAGCTTGTCTCCGCGCGCGTAGGTGCCGGAGGCGATGCGGTCGCGCAGCATGCCCGCCAAGCGCTCGTATTGGGTCAGTCTCTTTTTAGATGAAGCGTTCATGCGATCAACCTGTATCTAACCTGTATGCGTATCTAATCAAGCATGTATTCAATACAACAACAAAACCGCTGGTATCAAGTTATCGAAAACCGTATCAGCAAATTTTTTAAGACAAATATAGCATACAACTAGTCGACATAACCAAAACATGTATGTAACTTGTATGCCATCGAGAGCATCAAACGAGAAGAAAGGCTGATGCACGATGACTACTCAGGAACAGGTTAAGGACGTCGTCTCCCAGGTTTTGGCCGACAAGGCAGACAAGGGCGGCATCAAGCGCGTCGTGTGGATTGGCGCCGGCGGATCCAACGGCGGCAACTATCCTGCCCAGTACTTTATGGAGCACGAGGCCACGCAGGTCGTGAGCTCCAGCTACACCAGCAATGAGTTCGTGCACGCCACGCCCGCCTATGTCAACGAGAACACCCTGGCCGTCGTCGTGTCCATGCGCGGCACCAAGGAGACCATCGTCGCCGCCCAGGTCGCCAAGGACCACGGCGCCAGCACCATCGCCATCTATGTCGATGAGTCCGGCCTCACCGAGGTCTGCGACTACAAGATTCAGTATGACAGCCTGGCCGTCGACGAGTCTTGCATGGGCCGTACCAACTCCGCCGTCGTGACCATGATCGCCATGGAGCTTACGCAGCAGACCGAGGGCTATGCCGAGTATGAGACCGCTATGGCCGCCTTCGACCTGGTTGACCCCATCTATCGCAAGGCCGTCGAGTACACCCGTCCGCTCGCCGCCAAGTGGGCCGAGCAAAACGCCGACAAGCCCTGCATCAACGTGATGGCTCAGGGTCCGCTCTTTGGTGCCGCCTACGTCTTTAGCATCTGCAACGTGCAGGAGATGCTGCAGATCGACTCCTGCACCATCAACACCTGCGACTTCTTCCACGGCCCCTTCGAGATCCTGGACAAGCGCACCTCGCTGTTCCAGCTCATCAGCGTCGGCCGCAGCCGCTGCAACGACGAGCGCGGCATCCGCTTCGTCAACCAGTACGGTGGCGAGCGCGTCTATCAGCTCGACGCCAAGGAGCTCGGCCTCAACGACATCAAGGACAGCGTGAGCGAGTACTTCAATCACCTGATCTTTGCCCCGATCCTCAACAACGTGTACATGCGTGCGCTCTCTGCCGTCACCCACAAGGACTACATGACGCGCCGCTACATGTGGAAGCTGGACTACTAGGGGATAGAGCGGCCTAACAGCTCGATGTCCTCATAAGTTGCGGTGGAATAGTTCCTGCTTGGGGGCTTGAAGCCTCTATTTAGGAACTATTTCACCGCAACCGCCCAGTAATCCGCTGGGGGCGGAGGAAAACGGATCACTTATCCGCTCGCCGATTTGTGTCTTGAAAAATGTATATAACGACTATAACGTAGTATGAAACATATTGGAAACAATACCGAGGAGGCTGCGTTGAAGAAAAGCAATCTGGGCTATGTGCTGGTGCTGATCGCCGCGCTTATGTGGGGCAGCATCGGAATCTTTGTAAACGGCATCTCGGCCATGGGCGTTTCGTCCCAGAGCATGGCTGCCTTTCGCTTGTTGGTCGGAGCGCTTATCTTGGCGCCGGTCCTGATGTTTATGGGCTGCCGTCCGGGTGAGGGGTCTACCGTGGCTCAGGGTCCGCTGGCCCTGTTCAAGGCAAGCCCTAAAGAGCTTGTTCCCTGTGCGCTTGTCGGCATCGTCGGTTTGGCCGCCGCCAACACCTGTTATTACGAGTGCATGGGCGAGGTGGGCATGTCCACGGCCTCGGTGCTGCTCTACACCTCGCCGGTGTTTGGCGTCATGCTCGGCCGCGTGCTTTATCGCGAGGACGTGACCCCCAACAAGCTCGTTGCCATTGTCTTTAACATCGTAGGCTGCGTGCTTGCAGTGACCAATGGCGACCTTTCCGGTTTTCATTTTTCGGTTTGGGGCGTCACGTCGGGCGTGATTGCAGGCCTTTGTGGTGCGTCGCTCGCGGTGTTTAGCCGAATAGCAACCAAGACGGTCCACCCGCTGGCTGTCACGTTTTGGGGCTTTGTTTTTGGCGGTGCGGTTATGGCAGCTATCGCGGCTCCGTGGCCGGATGTCGCCGCGGCAATGTCGCCACAGCTGCTGCTGCTGTTCCTTGGCTTTGGACTCATCCCCACAGCCGTTGCTTACATCTTATATATGCAGGGTCTGTCCATGGGGCTCGAGACATCGAAAGTTCCCGTCGTAATGTCTTTCGAGACGGTCGTCACCGTACTGGTGGGCATTGGTGTCTACGCCGAGCCCGCCGGCGCGATTAAGGTCCTGGGCATCGTGTTGGTGCTCGCGTCCATCCTGATTATGAACACCGACTTCTCCAAGCTGCGCAACAGTGTGTTTGTCGGTCATGTCATTGAGAGCATGACCTTTAAGCCCAACGCGTGGTGGACCGAAAAATCTCAGGACATGGATCTGTTTAAGGAACGCACCGGCATTGCGCTGGAACCCACCGTACAGGAAAGCCCCTGGTACTTCGTGCGATAGGGGATTGCGCGCAGGGTCTGACCTGGGGTTATCCAGCTAGCGCCGGCCTACCCAGTCCAACGTTTCGAGTACGTTAAACCCGTCAACGGTCGATTTTCACCCGCGAACGGTCTTTATACTAATTAGCAATATAAGCAACGTATAAGACGTTATAATGACCATAACGAAAAGGAGGAGGCAAGATGAATCAGATCATTCTCGCATCTCATGGCGGCCTGGCCGCAGGCGCCAAAGACACGCTCGAGATGGTTCTCGGCGACGTGTCGAACGTCCACGTCGTGTCGCTTGCTCGTGACGACAAGGAGCCCATCACCAATAAGGTTGAGGCTATGATCGCCACGTTCAACGCGGACGACACCGTCTATGTGCTGACCGATATGCTCGGCAGCTCGGTCAACAACAACATGGTCGAGCTTTCCAAGAACGGCACGAAGTTCACGGTTGTCAGCGGTTTCAACATCCCGTTGGCGCTCACGCTTGCTATGAGCCCCGCCCCCGTCAAGGGCGCCGAGCTCGCGGCCCTCATCAATGAGGCCCGCACCGGTCTGACCAACCCCAACGCACCGGTCGAGGCCGCCGCGGCTCCCGCCAAGAAGGCCAAGGCGTCCCGTCACAGCTCCGGTCCCGCCAAGATCGTCCTCGCACGTCTTGACTACCGTCTGCTGCACGGCCAGGTCGTCTTTACTTGGACCACCAAGGTTCAGGCCGAGCGCATCATCGTCGTCGACAACGCTGCCGCCAACGATGACATCAAGAAGGGCGCTCTTAAGCTGGCCAAGCCCCAGGGCGTGCGCCTGAACGTCTTCACCGTCGAGCGTGCCCTCGCCAAGATGGATAAGCTCAACACCCTCGGCGAGCGCGTCATGTTCGTCTTTGGCAACACTGCCGAGATGCTGCAGTTCTGTCAGGGCTACAAGCTCGACGCCATCAACCTGGGCGCCACCGCCAACCACGACGGTGCCGATCAGGTCGGCGGCAAGGACAGCTCCGTCTTCCTCGACGCCACCCAGAAGGCCGACGTCAACCAGCTGCTCGACATGGGCATCAAGCTCTATGTCCAGCAGACCCCTACGTATCAGAGCGTCGACATCGACGCCAAGCTGTAATCAACCAGGCTTTTGCCTGACTGAAAGGAGAAGGGTATGAATACGTTCATCAGTGCGGTGCTCGTCGGCCTCGTCGGCGTGTTCTGCATGTGGGACTCCCGCCTGCTCGGTCGTCTTAACTTCGAGCAGCCCCTCGTTGGCGCTACGCTCGTCGGTCTGCTGCTGGGCGATGTGCCCACCGGCCTTGCCGTCGGTGCCGCCGTCGAGCTCGTGTCCATGGGCCTGGTGCAGGTCGGCGCCGCCGTTCCGCCCGATATGGTCCTGGGCGGCATCGTGGCCGCTGCCTTTGCGTGCCTGACCGATGCTTCTGCCGAGACCGCCATGACGATCGCCATCCCGGTCGCCGTCCTGGGTCAGCTCCTCGGCATCGTGTTCCGTTCCATCATCGCCGCCCTCACCCATGTGGCAGATAGCGCGATCGATAACGGAAAGTTCAAGACCGCCTATCGTATGCACATCTGCGCCGGCTCCGGTCTGTACGCCATCATGTACTTCCTGCCGATCTTCCTCGCCGTCTTTGTTGGCACCGACCTGGTTCAGGCCATCGTCAACATGGTTCCCGAGTGGCTGTCCACTGGTCTTAACGTTTCGACCAAGATCATGACCGCCTACGGCTTGGCCCTGCTGCTCACCATGATGATCAAGAAGGGTATGACTCCGTTCCTGTTCATCGGTTTCCTGCTCGCCGCTTACCTCAACCTGTCCGTCATCGCGGTCGCTCTGATCGGTGTGTGCCTGGCTGTCGTCTTCATGGGCTTCAAGTTCAACGGGTCCCATGCAGCCGCCGGTGTCGATTCCGACTACGATCCGCTCGAAGACGACGAAGACTAAGGAGGAACACACTATGGCAACCGCAACCAAGGACGTGTCCCTGAACAAGAAGGTCAGCCAGTTCTTCTGGCGCTCCTGGGCCATCCAGGCCTCTTGGAACTACGAGCGTCAGATGAACATGGGCTTCCTCTACGGCATGGTTCCCACGCTCGACCGCCTCTATCCGGACGAGTCCGACCCCAAGCAGCTCGCTGCTAAGAAAGAGGCTTACCACCGTCACATGGCGTTCTACAACTGCACCCCGCAGACGAGCGCCTTTATCCTGGGCCTCACCGCCTCCATGGAGGAGGAGTACGCCAAGGATCCCGAGAACTTCAACCCCGATTCGATTAACGCGGTCAAGACCTCCCTTATGGGCCCGCTTTCCGGCATCGGTGACTCCTTCTTCCAGGGCACCATTCGTGTTATCGCCTTTGGTCTGGGCGTTCAGCTGGCTCAGCAGGGCTCCATCATGGGCCCGATCCTGGCCATGCTCATCTCCATCGTCCCCTCTGTGCTGATCACTTGGTTCGCAGCCAAGATGGGCTATCAGGGCGGCCACGAGTACCTGAGCAAGCTTCAGGGCGGCGACCTCATGGAGAAGCTCATGTATGTCTGCGGCATCGTGGGTCTTATGTCCGTAGGCGGCATGATCGCCACGCTGATCGGCGCCACCACCCCGCTGCAGTTCGCTGAGGGCACCGTCGTTATCCAGGACATCCTGGACGGCATGATGCCCCAGATGATCTCCCTTGGCCTCACCGGCCTTATGTACTGGCTCATCAAGAAGAACGTCAACACCGGTTGGCTTCTCGTGATCGCCATCGTGGGCGGCATCGCCCTCTCCGCGGCCGGCATCCTGGCCTAGTCGCGACCAAGCGTCTAACCGCTTTCCCCCGGGGGCCTGCCTGGCATCCCATACCCCAGGCAGGCTTCCATCCCCAAAATGCGACAATGGGACAGTCCCTTTGTCGCATCCTCAACGGGCCGGCGACTCGGTCCAAACCACGGTAACCCTGCGAGCGCCCGGCAATGTGGCGCCGCAAAAATTGAAAGGAATGTGTCAGATGTACGAGATCGACCTTAACCTCCCTAAGCAGATCGTCGCTGACGTCCTGTCCAACCACGAGATCCACAGCGTCGCTTTCGTCGGCTGCGGTGCTTCCATGTCCGACCTTTACCCCGCCAAGTACTTCCTGGCCAACAACACGGACAAGCTGAACGTTCAGATCTTCACTGCTAACGAGTTCAACTACGACACGCCTTCCTGGGTCAACGAGCACACCTTCGTGATCACCTGCTCCCTCGGTGGCTCCACGCCCGAGACCGTCGAGGCCAACAAGACCGCCAAGAAGCACAACTGCCCGGTCGTCTCCCTCACCAACAAGGCTGGCTCCGCTCTGACCGTCGACGCTGACTACGTCATCGTTCACGGCTTCCACGCCAACTTCGCTGCCAAGTGCGAGAAGCCCGGCTACGCCATCGCTCTTGCTGTCGAGATCCTTCAGCAGACCGAGGGTTATGACCACTACGAGGACATGATCACCGGCCTCACCAACGTCTTCGAGCTCTGCGAGAACGCCGCTCAGTCCTGCAAGAAGCTCGCCAAGAAGTTCGCCGAGGACTTCAAGGACGACAAGATGATCTACTTCATGGCTTCCGGTGCCTCCGAGAAGATGGCTTATTCTCACGCCGCCTTCCTGTTCACCGAGATGCAGTGGATCGACGCCGCCGCCTACAACACCGGCGAGTACTTCCACGGCCCGTTCGAGGTTTCCACCGAGGGTAAGCCCTACGTCTTCTTCATGTCCGATGGCGCTACCCGTCCGATGGACGCCCGCGCCCTCACCTTCCTTGAGCGCATGGGCGCCAAGGTCGCTCTGATCGACTCCAAGGACTACGGCCTGGCTGACGCCGTGCCCGCGAGCGTCGTCACCTACTTCAACCCGCTGCTGCACCTCGCCGTTATGCGCGAGTACGGCAACCAGATCGCCGAGGCCCGTCAGCACCCGCTGACCATGCGTCGCTACATGTGGAAGCTTTCCTACTAATCACAAGTAAGTAGACCTTACGGGTTGATTGAGAGGGGATGGGGTTTGTGCCCCATCCCCTTTTTTGCTCTGGGGAAGGCGTGTCTGTCGCGCCATAAAACCCCGGATAAAACCTACCAAAATAAACCTGTCCCTTTTTGGCAGGTGGGAGGAGATGCGTATGATCAAGGCAGTGCTGTTTGACATGGACGGAGTGCTGGTCGATACCGAGTGGTTCTACAACCGTCGCCGCGTGGCGTTTATGGAAGAGAAGGGGTTCCACTTTGACGAGATCCCCGATCTTTCGGGGTCTAACGAGCCTGCCATTTGGGAGGCGCTGGTGCCCGACGATGTTGAGCTGCGCGAGCGCCTGCGCGTGGAGTATAAGCAGGTCTACAGCCCGGACCATCCCGTTCCGTATGCCGAGCTGCTCAATGAGCAGACGGAGCCGGTGATGCGCAAGCTGCACGAGCGCGGCGTGAAGTGCGCCATCGCGAGCTCGTCCTATCGCGAGCTGATCGACGAGCTGGTGGGGATTGCCGGTATCGCCGGCGTGCTGGACTACACCATCAGCGGTCACGAGTGCAGCGCGTTTAAGCCCGACCCCGAGATCTACCTGCGTGCCATGGAGGCGCTGGGGGTGGAGCCTGCCGAGTGCCTGGTTATCGAGGATTCGCCTTTGGGGATCGAGGCTGGCAAACGTTCCGGCGCCCGCGTCCTGGCACTGCGTCCGCACGAGGGCGTCAACCTCGATCAATCGCGAGCCGATGCCGTTATTGATAATCTGACCGACATTTTGGCCGCTTTGTAGTGTCAATCCGCCGCGAGAAGCACGGGTTCAAACGTTTTTTGCGGTGGACTGGCTCAATTTGGTTTCGATTTTGATCCGTTTGGCTTCGATTCGGACTAAGTGAGTAGACTTTTTGGCGCAGGCCGAGCACAATGCATATCTTCCTTTGTAAAACCGCAGGTCACAGGGGTGGCGGTTTTGGGTGTGCTCGGCAGATCGTAAAAAGTCTACTCACTTGGAATTTTGCCCTTTGGTCGTGGGGGTTGCTGGTCCCGTTTTGGTTGTCGAGGGAGGTTGAATTGAAGCGCCCCCGCACGCTCCATGCTACAATCGCGGGCATGCCCCACAACCACATCTGCCTTCGAAAGGAGCCTACGTGGCGAACGCCATCGATCAGCTCACGGACCGCGTGCTCATGCTCGGCCGCCTCACCATCGTCCGCCGTGCCATTACTGCCGTGGCGGTCACAATTTCTGCCGTCCTCCAGACATTCCTGATCCAGGCGTTCATTCAGCCCGCCGACCTGCTTCCGAGCGGCCTCACCGGCGTTGCGGTCCTGCTCGATCGCGTTACCTCGCTGGGCGGCGTTCACATCGACATTTCGCTCGGTATGCTCGCGCTCAACATCCCCGTGGCGCTCCTATGCTGGAGCGGCATTAGCAAGCGCTTCGTCATCTTCTCGATGATGCAGGTCGTGCTCTCGTCGCTGTTCCTCAACGTCTTTCACTTCGCTCCATTTTTGGGCGACAAGATCATGCTCATCATTTTTGGCGGCGTGGTCTCGGGTCTGGGCGCTGCCATCGCACTTAAATCCGGCGCATCCACCGGCGGCACCGACTTTATCGCGCTGTGGGTTTCCAACCACACGGGCAAGACCATCTGGGGCGTCATCTTTGGTTTCAACTGCTTTATCCTGGCGATCTTTGGCTTTATGTTTGGCTGGGACAAGGCGGCGTATTCCATCGTGTTCCAGTTTATTTCGACCAAGACCATCGACAGTTTCTATCGTCGCTACGATCGCGTGACGCTGCAGATTACGACGCGCAAGGCAGACGAGGTCATGACTGCCTACGTAAACCATTTTCAGCACGGCATTAGCTGCGCCGAGGTCGTCGGCGGATACAGCCGCGAAAAGATGTACCTGCTGAACACCGTTGTTTCGACCTACGAGAGCCAGGACATTATCAAGTTGGTGTGCGACGTTGATCCCGGCGCCGTGATCAACGTGTTCCACACGCTCAACTTTGTGGGCGGCTGGTGGGGCGGTCATGTCGACGAGCCCATGCCCACGGCCGTTCCCGATCCCGACAAGCCCGCACGCATGGCCAGCAGGCAGGCGCGCCTCAGCGAACAGGACAGCCTGCAGCAGGACGACGGCAAGTAGGGTATTGGCATTTTGCCGGTCCTGCGCAACCCATCCGAACGAGCCCCCCCGAAAGCCCCGTTGCTTTCGAGGGCTCTCGTTTGCCCAGATAAAACCTACCAAAATGAAGCTGTCGCTTTTTGGTAGGGAGGGTGTATCGTTTTATCAATATGAGGTAACATGAAACTAGACGTTATATACGTATTAGAAATTTAGCTATTTTGATAAGAGTGATCAGATATGCCTGCGCCCAAAAATGCACCGCTTTACCAGCAGATTTATGACGAAATCAAGGATGCGATCGAGAAAGGTGTTTATGCACCCAAGGAGCGTATTCCGTCCGAGCTTGAACTAGCCGAGCAGTACGAGGTGAGCCGTATTACGGTGCGCCGCGCTGTCGAGGAGCTGTGCTCCGACGGCTACCTGGTTAAGCAGCAGGGCCGTGGCACCTTTGTCTCCACGCCGCACATCAATCGCCAGTTTCACGCCTCGACGCTGCAGACGTTTACCGCGCTGTGTGCCGGCAACGGCATGAAGGCCGGTGCGCACGTGATCGATCGCCAGATCGTTCCGGCGCGCCAAAACGAGATGGAGTTCTTTGGCCTGCAGAAGGATGCGCTGCTGCTGCATATCAAGCGCGTGCGTACGGCCGACGGCGAGCCCATCTTTGAGGAGAACATCTTTGTGCCGTTTGATGCCTACCGTGAGCTGTTGACGGCCGATCTTGAGGACAAGTCGATTTTTGCCGAGGTCGAGCGTGTTGGCGGAACGCCGATTGTTTCGGTTGGCTACCGCACGGTCGAGGCCGTTCGTGCCAATACCGAGCAGGCGGCCGAGCTGGGCATTGCTCCGCACGATCCGCTGCTCAACCTGCGTGCCGGCTTCACGGGCCCCAATGGCGAGCCGGTCCTGATGGGTAAGCAGTACTACGTGGGATCGCGCTACGTTATGGTCATGTAGCTCTAGTTGCGCGGTTTTCCAAACCGCGCAACGGCTCGACGCTGCAAGCCCGCCAGAGCGGCAATCTGCCTTTCAACTTCGGCGGCATGACCAGAAGGTCAATGCCGCCTCGCTTCAAGGCACCTTGCTCGCTTTGGCGGGCTTTCGCTGTCGTGGCCAAAACATCGGCGTGGTCATTGGGGACGTTCTTAAATGACTGCGGCAGATGGGGACGTTTCTTTTCTGCCGGCAGTTTGGGACACTCCTTACGGGACACCCCCTCCACAGCGCCTATGCCAGCTTGTCGATTTGCCCAATCTCCCAGAGCGGAATGTTGACGAGCGTGCCCTCGTCTCTATATGCCGCTAACGATGTTCTCACGCAGCGCTCGAGCTTGAACTTCTCGCAGGCAATCCTCAGGCTCTTTGCTTTGAGGTTCTCTGCCGCCTTGACCTCGAGCGGAAGCACGGTCCCCGCATGGTCGATGGCAAAGTCAGTCTCTGCATTGCCGGATGAGGATGACCAATACGCGGGAGTTTTGCCTTGGAGCAAAAGCTCCTGTGCGACGTATTGCTCGGTCAGCGAGCCTTTGAACTCCGTAAAAACAGCGGGCCCGTTCAGAACAATGGCTGGCGAGAGGCCGGAGAGTGCTCCGAGGATGCCGGTATCGATGCAGAACAGCTTGAAGCCCGAGAGATCCTCGTAGCTTGTGAGCGGTGCTCTTAGGGCGGAAACACGTGGTACCTTATGAACGATTCCATAGTCCATGAGCCACTGGAGGCTTTCCTCAAAATCGCGTGCGCGCGCCCCGGGACGAAGCGCGCCGTAGACGAACTTCTTGTTTTCCTTTGCGAGCTGGCCGGGAAGGGATTTCCAAACCAGCCTCATGCGCTCGACGATGCGGGCTGGCGCATGCTTGCCAAAATCGGATTCATAAGCTTCGATGATTTGCTGCTGAAGCCTGCGGGCCTCGATGAAATCGTGGGAGGCGGCGAAAGCGGAGACAACTTCTGGCATGCCACCGACAACGAGGTATTCCTTGAGCAGGCGCTCGAGCTTTTCGGAAACGTTTGCCAGCAGGTCCATGTCTGCGGCAAGGATGGCATCTGCGAGCGGATCGCCATCGACGGCACGAACGAACTCGACAAACCCCATGGGGCGCATGGCAAGCTGGTCAATCTTGCCGACGGGGAACGACTCGTTTTCGCGTCGGAGCGCGAGCCCCATATAGGAGCCGGCTGCCACGATATGGTATTCCGGCGCCAGCTCGTTGAAGTATTTGAGCGAGGTGATGCCACGCGGTGCCTCTTGGATTTCGTCGAAGATGATGAGCGTGTCTGTCGGCGTTATGGTCTGGCCGCGCAGGAGCTCTATCTGGGAGATGATGCGTTTGGGGTCTAGGCTTCCGTCGAACAGCGAACGTGCGCCCGGTTCGAGCATAAAGTCAAAACGGATGACGTTTTGATACTGCTGGCCTGCGAATTCGTTGAGAAGCCAGGTTTTTCCCGTCTGGCGGGCCCCCTTAAGCAGGAGGGGCTTGCGGTTTGCCCTAGATTTCCAAGCGATGAGTTCGTCCATTAGCTGTCGCTGCATACTGCCTCCTAACGATCATGGTTAGTATAAGACCGTGTTGGTCTTTCCATCGAAAAATGTGGGAATGAACCACGTTTTTCCATCGAAAAATGTGGGAGGCAACCACGTTTTTCCATCGAATAATGTGTGGGTTTAGGTCGGCATCTGGGGACGTTCTTTTTCTGCCGGCAGTTTGGGACACTCCTTGTTTTGGTGCAAATTAGTTACCCTTGCATCAGAA
>FR878730.1:6465-12658 GCA_000434535.1 Collinsella sp. CAG:166 | reverse complement strand
GCGGTCGTGTAGGCGCTATTTGTTAAGTGCGTGCGTTCGAGTTCGCGTGCTACAGCGAGTCGATAAAGCGCTGCTGGGCGGCGCGGCCGGCTTCGTCCCACTTAAAGACGCCGGCGTTGTCGAGCACGTGGCCAAACACCACGCCGACCTCCTCGTGCAGGATATCGATGGCGTTGTCTGCCGTAAGCTCGTCGGCGCGGCGGGCAAAAACGTCTTCGGCCCATGCGGCGTGGTTGCGGCATAGATCATCGCCCTCGAGCGCGCTAGCAAGGTCGTAGCTGGCATCGACCTTGGCCGCCAGCAGGTGCTCGCGGACAGCGCCGAGCTCGGGAACCAGGCGCGGCGGAAGAATGGCCAGGCCCATGACCTCGATCAGGCCGATGTTCTCCTTCTTAATGTGGTGGTACTCGGCATGCGGGTGGAACACGCCCAGCGGATGCTCGTCGGTCGTGATGTTGCAGCGAAGCGCCAGGTAGCCCTCGTAGATTTCGCCGCCGGCATTTCCGCGAGAGTCGACGCGGCGGATGACGGGCGTCACGGTGTTGTGCGCCACGCCATCGGCTGTGTACGCGATGACGCCCACAGACTCATCGGTCCACTCGCGCCAGGCGAGGATAATCTTCTCGGCAGCGTCGAGCAGCTGAGCGCGGTCATGCGAGCGCAGGCGCAGCACCGAGAGCGGCCACCGCAGCACGGTACCGCTGACCTGGTCAAAACCGGGCACGCTAAACTGCAAGACCTCGGCGGCACGCATCATGGGGAACTCGTGTGCGCCACCCTGGAAGTGGTCGTGCGACAGAATCGAGCCGCCCACGATGGGCAGGTCGGCGTTGGAGCCGATAAAGTAGTGCGGGAACAGGTCCACAAAGTCGAGCAAACAGGAGAGGCTCTTGCGATCCACGTGCATCGGACGATGCTCGGAGCTCATGGCAATGCAATGCTCGTTAAAGTACGCGTACGGGCTGTACTGGAAGCCCCAGCGCTCGCCGTCGAGCTGGATGGGGATAACGCGCAGATTCTGGCGGGCGGGGTGAGCGCCGCCGTCGGCTGCGGCGGAGCGTCCGGGGTAGCCCTCGTTTTCGATGCAGAGCTGACAGGCGGGATACTTCTCGCCCGTGTTTTTGGCGGCACCGGCTGCGGCAATATCGCGCGGGTCCTTTTCGGGCTTTGACAGGTTGATGGTGATCTCCAGGTCACCCCAGTTGGTGGAAGTGCTCCATTTGATGTTGCGCGCGATGGCGGCGCGGCGCACGTAACCGGCGTCACAGCACAGGCCGTAGAACCAGTCGGTCGCGGCGCGGGGCTCGTTGACGCCCATGCGGCCGTTGAATTCCTCGTTTACAACCGAAGGTCTCGGCATCAGCGCGCCCATGATGCGCATGGCGATGCGGTCGCGGCCCGATGCCGTGTCCTCGGCGGCACCGCTGACAACGGCGACCTCGGAAAGCGCGGCAAGCGTGCCCTCCAGGTCAAAATCGGGGAGCGTATCGGGGTGCAAGATCGAGAGCTTCTCGGTCTGCAGCGCCCAGGTCATGTCGAGTGCCGGGCCCGTGGCGCCGATGCACTCCAGAATGGTGTTGTAAGCCCAGATGCGATCGTCCTGTCCGATCATGGACCGGTGGATGGCATACTCAATCAGGCCCTGCGCGGCCTCGCGCACATCAGTCATTACAGCCATGCCGCGTAAGCCCCCTTATCAGAGATGGCGTAGTGGCGGGCAGAGCCTTCGCCCAGCCAGCCGTTCATCTTGGTAATGAAGGTATCGACCAGGTCGAGCGGCACGAAGGCCTGAATGGTGCCGCCAAAGCCACCGCCGTGGATGCGGACGGCGCCGCGGCCGTCAAGCACATGCTCGGCAAGCGCAAGCGCATACATGGAGGGCTGCTCGGAACCAAGCTTGGCAACAACATTCTGCAGGTACATGGCAGAGCTGGCGCCGGACTCGCGCGTCAGGGTCAGGAACTGGTCGATATTGCCGGCGTTCAGGGCTGCCCAGCGCTTGTCGACTAGGCCGTTCTCGTACCAGTAGTGAACGGCGCGCAGGCAGGCACGGTCGCCCAGCTTGGCACGCAGCTCGGGGAGTTTGGCGTCAAAGTCGGCAACGTTTACCTCGCACAGGCGTGTCTTGCCAAACTCGGCGGCGACGTCCTGCATCTCGCGCGGAACGGCGGCGTAGTCGTCGGTGGCGGCCACGTGGTCGGCGCCTACTTTAACGAGCACAAGCGCATAGCCGTGATCCTCAAAGTTGAGCTCGAGCTTCTGGGTTTTAGGCTGAGCCTGGTCCTCAAAGTCCATGTAGGCAAGGCCGCCCAGACACACAGCGGCCTGGTCCATCAGACCGCAGGGCTTGCCGTAATAGTTGTTCTCGGTGCGCTGGCTCATCTGGGCGAGCGCGACGGGCTCGATGGCGGGTGCGCCCCAGAGGGTTTCCATGGCACGACCGTATGCGGCCTCGACGGCGGCAGAGCTGGAAAGACCGCCACCCGAGGGGACGGAGCAGGTGAAGGCGAAGTCGAAGCCCTGGGGCTCAACGCCCAGAGCAGCGATTTCGTGGGCCATGCCGCGGACGAGGCTCGCGGACGTGCCCTTCTCGGACTCTTGAATATCCAGCGTGTCGAGCATGATTTCAAACGTAGGATAGCCCTCGTCGGCGACGCGAATCTTGTTGGAGTCGGTTGCCACGGCGATGCCGTCGACAGCGACATCGAGCGAGCCGGCGATAACGTGGCCGCCCTCGTGGTCGGTGTGGTTGCCGCTGATCTCGGAACGGCCGGGCGCGTGCACGTAGAGCACCTGGCGGTCGCCGATGGGGCCAAACTCCTCCTCAAACAGCTTGGTGAGCGTGGCGAATGTCTTTTCGTCGGGGGTGGTCATGGGAGTCCTTTCCTTGGCGCGCACGGGTGGGTTTTGCGTCGTTATGAGTACGTTAACAACTTAAAGCGGCATGAACCAAGTGTTCACAATGCCGCACGTTACGGGCTATGTTAACGTACTCATAACACATCGCTTGTCACTTTTTGAGAATCTGGTAATCGGTAGAAATTCAGCCGTGAACGGTACTGCCGTATGGACTTATAAAGCAGAAGAGATGCAGATAGAAAAAGTAGAGTACGTTAACATGCGTCCGACGATAGCGGGCCTCGGCGCGGGATGTATTTCTGCCCGGGCCGGCATTCACGCTATTCAGATCTCGCAAGGGTGAAGGTGATCCTGTGGCAAGGCGCCCGTCCAACGATACCAGTTCGCGTCCGGTCTCCATGGCCGACGTCGCCCGCGCTGCTGGCGTTTCGCAGCAGACGGTTTCGCGCGTCGCCAACGGCTTGCCCAACGTTAACGAGCAGACGCGCCAGCGCGTGCAGGCTGCTATGCAAGAGCTCGGCTTTCGTCCGAGTTATGCCGGTCGCTCGCTGCGCGACGGCCGTTACCATTCGGTCGGCCTATGCATCAACGATGTCACCAAGTTTGGCAACCTCTCAATGATCGACGGCATCGCCAGTGCTGCTCGCGAGCATAATTGCGCCATCACGCTGGTCGAGATGTCCAAGACCGAGGAATTCTCACTTGCCGAGGCCACGCGTCGTATGGCCGCATTGCCGGTGGACGGTATCATTATCGGCATGAGCCGCATGGCGCCCGATTTTGAGACGTTTGATCCACTGCCGGGCATTGGCACGGTCATCGTTACCATGTACGCGCATCCGCGCGTGACCACGGTCGATTCCGACCATTACGGCTGCTCGCTCTTGCTTATGGATCACCTGTTTGAGCTGGGGCACGAGCAGATTCGCTATATTGGCGGCCCGTCGTTCTCGGTCGACGAGCAATTTCGTCGAGCCGGTTGGCAGGATGCGCTCGAGCGTAAACACATCGAGCCGGCAGAGCCGCTTGAGGGCGACTGGTCTGCCAACAGCGGCTACGAGGCCGGCAGGTACCTGGCCGAGCACGATCGCGCCATGACGGCGATTTATGCGGCAAACGACCAGATGGCAAATGGCGCGATTGCAGCGCTGCGCGATAGCGGTCTGCGCGTGCCCGAGGACGTGAGCGTGGTGGGCGTCGACGATTCGCTCGATGATTTTGTGGCACACAACGAGCTTACGACCGTGCGATTCGATCTACATCAGCGCGGACGCGAGGTATTCGAGCATGCGGTTCCCGAGGCGGGTACGGCGGGCAAAACCGTTGCCATTCGTATTCCCGGCCAGCTCATTATTCGACATAGCACGGCGATACCACGCTCATAGTTTGCGCAGGTAAACGGCGATTTATCGTATTTCAATAACAATCGGTAAGGATGCCGGCAGATAACAGTTGGAATGCTGCCGAGTGCTATGATAGACGGGTTATTTTGTCTATCTAGGAGGCTTTGCCTGATGGAGATCACCAAGGATATCCGCTACGTTGGCGTCGACGATCACGACATTGACCTGTTCGAGGGCCAGTACGATGTGTCCGAGAACGGTATGGCATACAACAGCTACGTTATCTTGGGCGAAAAGATCGCTGTCGCCGATTCGGTCGATGGTGGTTTTGTTGACGAGTGGCTCGGCAACCTCGAGGCCGCGCTCGATGGACGTACGCCCGACTACCTGGTTATCCATCACATGGAGCCCGATCACTCTGCTGGCATCGCCGCCTTTATGGAGCGCTACCCCCAGGCACAGATTGTAGCCAGCATGGGCGCCTTCCGCATGATGGTCAATTACTTTGGCACCGACTACCCCGAGCGTAAGATGGTCGTCAAAGAGGGCGACGTGCTCGACCTGGGTGGCCACAGCCTAACGTTTATCGGCGCCCCCAACGTGCACTGGCCCGAGGTGATCTTCTCCTACGAGTCCACCGACAAGGTGCTCTTTAGTGCCGACGGCTTTGGCAAGTTCGGCGCCAACGACATCGAGGACCCGGAAGGCTGGGCTTGCGAAGCGCGCCGCTACTACTTTGGCATCGTCGGTAAGTTCGGCAAATTCGTGCAGACCGTGCTCAAGAAGGCCGCCGATCTGGATATCCAGATCATCTGTCCGCTCCATGGTCCTGTTCTTACCGAGAATCTGGGCTATTACCTCGACACCTACAACACCTGGTCGAGCTATCAGCCCGAGGACGAGGGCATCACGATTGCCTATGCGAGCGTGTACGGCCATCTGAAGGCCGCCGTTGAGGAGCTTGCATCTGCGCTCGAGGCCCGCGGCCAGAAGGTTTCCGTCTTTGACCTGGCTCGCGACGACATGGCCGAGGCCGTTGAGGATGCGTTCCGCTATGACCGTCTGGTACTCGCCTCCATCACCTATCAGGGCGAGATCTTCCCGTTCATGAGCACCTTTATCCACACGCTTGCCGAGCACGCCTATCAGAACCGTACGGTGGCGCTCGTTGAGGCCGGCTCCTGGGCGCCCACCGCTGCCAAGGTTATGACCAAGGAGCTCGGGGGCATGAAGGACATCACCATGGCGCAGAACAAGGTGACCGTGCTGGGTTCGCTCAACGACGCCTCGCGCGCTCAGATCGAGGTTCTCGCCGACGAGCTGTCCAAGTAGCGACACTTTCACTTTTGACGCTCAAACCACCACAAAGGAGACCTTTGTGGTGGTTTTTGTTTAAGCGCCGGCGATGAGGAGATTTGGGCGGGCGTTGTCGACGATCTCGGCGATTGAGGTGGCGACGGCATCGTCGGGATCACGGTCCATCACGATGGCGTCAACGTCGGCAAGCTCGGCAAAACGGTACATGCCGCGTCCGTTGACCTTACTGGCGTCCATGAGGGCGACGCTTTGACGGGCGGCACCGACCATAGCCGCTTTGGTCTCGGCCATCTGGGGAAAGTCGGTCGTAAAGCCGCAGCTGGGGACAAAGGCGCCGGGGCACATGACGGCCAGATCGGCATGGACCATTTGGAGCGCCTGCATAGTGAGCGGTCCGTACAAATAACGATGGCCTTTGCGCAGCGCCCCGCCCAGCATGACGACATCGACTGAGGGCATGCTCTCGTCGATGTAATCGGCAATGGTAATGTCGGCCGTGATGACGGTGATACCGTCGCGCTGATCGAGGAGCCGGACGAACTCGAGCGCCGTGGTGCCCGAGTCGACGAGCAGGGTGTCACCGTTGCCGACGAGTTCAATGGCGCTTTGTGCGATGGCCTGCTTGGCGGCGACATTGACGTTGATGCGGCGATCCTGGGTGGATACGGTCAGCC
>FR878730.1:6262-6435 GCA_000434535.1 Collinsella sp. CAG:166 | reverse complement strand
CCGCTTCTGGAGCGACACAGCGCCACCATGCGTGCGGCGCAGCTTGCCGGACTCGGCGAGGGCGTCCAAGTCGGCGCGGGCGGTGACGGAGGACACACCAAAGGTCTGGGCGATTTCTGCTACCTGCACCGAGGCATTATGCTCGAGCATCTCCATGATGGCGGCACGACGCT
>FR878730.1:0-6230 GCA_000434535.1 Collinsella sp. CAG:166 | reverse complement strand
GACGCTCATCGGCGAAAGCTCGGGTTGTTGCATGGGCCATAGTTGCTCCATCATCGTCTGAAATTTGCAGGAATTGTGTTGAGTCTATTTTCGTTCATTTTCTTTTTTAGTAAGAAAACGCCTTTCGATTACTTACTTTTTCTATAAAAGAAAGACGCTGAACGCCCAAAATTCAATATCGAACATGTTCACTCGGCTCAAATTTCTTCCGTTTGCTTTTCAAAAATGACTGTATTGACCTGCATGGACTCAATATCTCGCACGTGCAAAGCTGCTGAATTTCATACAATGAGCGCAGCAAAACGCAAGGTAAAACGCCTTGTGAACAACTACGCCCGATGTCCAGATGCGGGCGAGGGAGAGGAGCAAACGCTCATGGCACTTGTTACCACCGAAAAGATGCTCAAGGACGCTCAGGCCGGCCACTACGCTGTTGGCGCGTTCAACGTCGAGAACCTCGAGTTTGTTATGGCCGTTCTGGCCGCTGCCGAGGAGACCAAGTCCCCCGTCATCATGCAGACCACCCCGGGCACCATCAAGACCGCTGGTCTGGACTACTTCTACGGCATGGTCAAGGCTGCCGCCGAGCGCGCTTCCGTGCCCGTCGCTCTGCACCTCGATCACGGCGATGGCTATGACCGCTGCATGCAGGCTTTCCGCACGGGCTACACCTCTGTCATGATCGACGGCTCGCACGAGTCCTTCGAGGACAACATCGCCCTGACCAAGTCCGTCGCCGACGCTGGCCGCGCCATGGGCGTGCCCGTCGAGGCCGAGCTCGGTAAGGTTGGCGGCAAGGAGGACGACGGTCCCGCGGTTGAGGGCGAGAGCCCCTACACCGATCCTGCCGAGGCCAAGGAGTTCGTCGAGCGTACCGGCTGCACCTCCCTCGCTATTGGCGTTGGCACCAGCCACGGTGTGTACACGAGCGATCCGCACATCGAGCAGTCCGTGGTCAAGGCTATCCGCGACGCCGTCGACGTGCCGCTGGTTCTGCACGGCACCTCCGGTGTGCCCGATGAGCAGGTTGCCGAGGCTGTGAAGAACGGCATCTGCAAGGTTAACTACGCCACCGAGCTGCGTCAGGCCTACACCAAGGGCTTCATGGCCTACATGGCCGAGAACCCCGCCTGCTTCGACCCCAAGAAGCCGGCCAAGGAGGGTATGCGTGAGATCACCGAGCTGGTTAAGATCCGCATGACCAACCTCAACTCTGTGGGCAAAGCAGAGTAACAGCAAGGGTACTCCGACTCGCTACATATCCCGGGGAGGGACGAGGGCTTAGTTTCCCAATCGTCCTCGGGCATGCAAAAAGCCTCGCTGCGCACTTCGTGCGGCGAGGTTTTTTGCCCCCTGCGGAAAGATTGGGGAACTAAGCCCTCGTCCCTCCCGGGTTGACCTACTCGAGGTCATCGCCCTTGTGGCGTTAGGTCTGAAAAAAAATAAGAAGCGTTGGCAACGGGGGCCTTCGCGCTGCGGAATGATTTTGGAAACTAAGTACGGGGACCCGCCCAAGCCGTCCTGCTCGATCGCCCTTGTGGCGTTGGGGCGGAAAGGGGGTGGGGCGCCAGGGCTTCTTTGCTGATGGGGGATTAGTATGCCCGGGCTTGGTTGGGGAATGCCTGGTCTAGTGAGGCTTGGAGTTTTTCGAAGGATGTCTGCAGGTTGAGGTGTTGGTCTGCAGAGCGTTTGGGTTTTGTGGTGGGGGAGTCGAGGAGACCGTTTCTCTGTGTCGGGGGGAAGGAGAAAAGGTCTGCATGTGTTAGGGATGGCTGCTGTGCTGCGTCATTGGAAGAATGCATGCTTATGCGGCCTCCTCGATGTCCACCAAAAGATTGCGCTCGGGGTATGCTGCTAGGTCCCGTGCGCTGGCAGTATTATGCCGCGGCTGCTGCAAAGAAGCGCTAAAGAAAGGCTTAACCTGGTTTGGTTTTACGATGAAACTGCAGGTCAGAAGTATCGAGTAACACTCTTGAAAGATTTTGAGCTTAAGGGCTTTCTAAGGTTTGTGGCGCGGATGTGGCTCGCTTGTGTGGGGCGTGTGGACGGCTCGTTCCTAGCGCTGCGGTTCTGCGGCGCGCACCCGCTCGATGACCTTTTCCATGGTGGCGTCGATGCGGTCCTTTTTGAGTTCGCATTCCCAGATGGTTATGGGTGTCCAGCCCATTTGGGTGAGTGCTGCCACGGCAGCGCGGTCGCGCTCGACGTTGCGGCGAAACTTTGCCTCCCAAAACTCAACATTGCGCTTGGGCTGGCTCGGATTGCACTTAGGGCAGCGATGCCAAAAGCAACCGTTGACGAAGATGGCGATCTTGCGGCCGGGGAAGGCGATGTCGGGCTTGCCGGGAACCTTCCATTCCAAACGATAACCCGTAAGGCCCGCGGCGCGCAGGCGCTGGCGAACGAGCAGCTCGGGCTTGGTGTTGGCGCGCTTGTTGCCCTTCATGGACTTTTTGATGGCGGCGCGCCGGCGCACCAGTTCGCGCTCGTCAGCGGAAAGGTCCGAGGTATCGATGCCGTCGAGCAGACCGGGCTTGGGGCGCTTTTTGCTGCGGCGCTTGGCTTTGCGCTTGGGTTTGGTAACGGGCTCGTCGGCTGTGGTGGACTCGGTGTCGTTGGCGGCGTTAGCCTCAAGCCGATCTTCCCTCAACTCAATCAGGGCATCAATGAGCCCCTTGTCGGCGGGCATCCATTCCACCGTGGCAAGCGAGGTGCGCGGAATCCAGCGGATATCGAGCTGGCGGTCGTGCTTCTGAGGCTCAGCGGATTCATCGGCGAGCGAGCAGTAGTAACACTCCATCGAGAGATGAAAATCGGGGTAGTCATACTCAACGGTATAGAAATCGCGCAGGTTGGTGACTTTGACCCGCAGCTCTTCCATAAGCTCGCGTCGCACGGCGTCTTCGGGTGTCTCGTCGCGCATGAGCTTGCCACCGGGGAACTCCCAAAGTCCCTGCATGTTGCCATAGCCGCGCTGCACGGCAAGTAACTCATCGGATCCTTCCTTACGAATGATCCCAGCGGCAACATGAACAGTCTTCAACAGGAGTCCTCTCTCAACATCAACACGTGGCAGGGTAGCTACCCGTACCTTACACAACGGTAAGGCAAGCGTAAGCCATATCGATGGTAGCTGACTCGTCTTCTTGCGACTATAGATGCCGTAGACTAATCGCAAGAAAGGACTCGGTATGCAAACCACGCACATGGCGACCCCGGTACTGGAGGTCGCGCATCTCGAAAAGGTATATGGAGCGCTGGGCAACGTGACCCGCGCGCTCAACGACGTCAGCTTTACCGTCAACCGCGGCGAATTTGTTGGCATCATGGGCGCTTCGGGCTCGGGCAAGTCGACGTTGCTCAACTGCGTCTCGACCATCGATAGCGCCACAAGTGGCACGATCCGCATCAACGGCCAGGACGTGACGCGCATGAAGCAGGCTAAGCTTTCGCAGTTCCGCCGCGAGGAGCTCGGCTTTATCTTCCAGGATTCCAACCTGCTCGACACGCTCACGGCACGCGAGAACATCGCCCTGCCGCTCACCATCGCCCGCACAAACTCGGCAGAGATCTCGACCCGCGTGCAGGATGTGGCAGCGCGCCTGTCCATCAGTCAGGTGCTCGACAAGTATCCCTACCAGATGTCCGGCGGTCAGCAGCAGCGCGTTGCCGCGGCTCGCGCGCTCGTCACCGACCCCACCATGATCATGGCCGACGAGCCCACCGGCGCCCTCGATTCCAAGAGCGCTCGCCTGCTGCTCGAGAGCCTGGAGGCCCTTAACCGCCGCCTACGCGCCACCGTGCTCATGGTCACGCACGACAGCTTTGCTGCCAGCTACACGAGCCGTGTGCTGTTTATTCGCGACGGCAAAATCTTCACCGAGCTGCGCCGCGGCGACACCGACCGCCGAGAGTTCTTCGACCGCATTATGGAGGTCGTTGCCATGATGGGCGGTGAAGGCTCCGATGCTCTGTAAACTCGCTTGGGGCAACGTCCGCCGCGCCGGCCGCGATTACCTCGTCTACCTTTTGACGCTCACCCTGGGCGTCACGGTCTTCTATGCCTTTAACACCATCTCGATGCAGGTCGACATCGCCGGAATCGATGAAAAGGGCTTGGCGCAGGTTATGGGCAGCATGCTCGGCGACCTGACGTACTTTTTGGCCGGTGTCATGGCCTTTTTGATGGTGTATGCCAATAACTTCATCATGAAACGCCGCAAGAAGGAGTTTGGCCTGTACCAGGTGCTCGGCATGGGGCGCGGGCGCGTCGCCACGATCATGGCGCTCGAGACCGTGATAGTATCGGTCGTGGCCTTTGTCGCCGGCATTGTGCTGGGCGTGGGACTCTCCCAGCTCATGACGTTCTTTACGGCCTCGCTCTTTAAGACGCAGATCGCCAATTTCCACTTCTTTTTCTCGGTGCATGCGTTCAATCTGACCCTTGCCTGCATGCTCGTAATGTTTGTGCTCACGCTACTGCTGAACCTTCGCGCCGTGCGTCGTACCAAACTCATCGAGCTTATGGGTGCCGAGCGTCGCAACGAGAGCATCAAGACACGCAACCCCTGGATCGCGATTGCCATCTTTGCCGTGGGTGCGGTGCTTGTGGGCGTGGCCTATTACCGTCTGCTACGTGATGGGTTCCCGCTAACCGCGACGGACAGCAAGCTGCAAGAGGCCATGAACCAGTTTGGTATTACGACCGCTATGGTTACCGTGGGCACCTTTGCCCTGTTCTGGGGGCTCTCGGGCATGCTCATCAAGCTGCTGCAGAGCCTGCGCGGCGTGTATTGGCGCGGCCTCAACATGTTTACCGTGCGCCAGCTTGCGGCCAAGGTCAACACGGTGTGCTTTTCGATGGGCGTCATTGCGATGCTCCTGTTTTTGGCCATCACCTCGGTGACGTGCGGTATGTCGATTGCCAATGTGATGAACGAAAACCTGGAGCGCTATACGCCGGCCGATATGTCGCAGACGTATATCTATTACACGCCCGAAACGCTCGACTACTACAAGGAGTATGTCAATCCGTCTGAGGCCGATCGCATGGTGCTGGCCGATAGTACGGTCGATTTGTACTCCGCATGGCACGGCGATCCATGGCATGGCGATCGTAAGGGCAAGTCGGCGGACAACAACGACGAGACCGGCAAGAAGGTCAATATTGCCGATGTTGCCGGTGAGCATGTGCAGATCGATTCGTATCTGAGTTACCCGCTTGGCGGTTCGGATCCTTCGGTGACTCCAAGTGAAATGTGCAAGGCCATGGGCGAAAAGCTTCCCAAGGCGTTCGGGGGTAGCAATGCCGATACGATGGGTCTGTTTGTGACGCCGGCGAGCCAGTACAACAAACTGCGTCAGATGATGGGCGAGGAGCCGGTGCACATCGGTCACGACCAGTATCTGCTCACGTGTGATATGGGCGGCGAGCTGGTCGACCTGTACACCAAGTATATGGCTGGCGGCCATGCCCTTACCTTGGGCGGGCATACGCTCAAGCCCGCAACCGATAAGTCGGACGAAGATACGGCGGCCATCGCCAACTCGGCGATGGGCAGTAATCCGGGTACCGTCGTCGTTGCCGACGAGCTGTTGTCCCAGCTTAATCTGCAGCCGTATTCCAGTAGCCTGCTCGTTAACTACAAACAGGGGATGGATACGACCGAGGCAGACGAGAGTATTAAATACACTGTGCTCGACAATCTGCTCGTTGACGGCAAGGAGCCGGGGTCGTGGGGAACCTTCATCACACGCTCCGAGATGTACACGCAAGCAGCGCAAATGAACGGTCTTATTAGCTACCTAGCCATCTACATCGGCTTTGTATTGGTCGTTGCATGCGCGGCGATTCTGTCGATCCAGCAACTCTCCAACGTGGCCGACGGCAGCCGCAGCTATCGTGTGCTGGCACAGATCGGCTGTGACGACCGCCAGATTCGCCATTCGGTGATGGCGCAGCAAGCGGTATTCTTCCTGTTCCCGCTGGCAGTGGGCCTGGCGCACTCCTTTGTGGCGCTCAAGGTGATTATCGAGCTGGTGAGCATTTTCGGAAATATGAGCATCGGCGGCACCGTGGGCCTCACCTGTGCAATCTTCCTGGCAGCATACGGTGGCTACTTCCTGGTGACCTACCTCATGAGCACCGGCATGGTACAAGCCGCCATCGCCACCCGCTACAGCGAGTAACAAGCGGGCAAAACCGTCGCAAAATCAGAGCGAATAACCGC
>FR878729.1:2307-4560 GCA_000434535.1 Collinsella sp. CAG:166 | reverse complement strand
CTGGCCGAACGAGTCCCCATACCCTCGTTCGGTCAGACGCGCCGCCGCGTTTTGTTTTTGTGCCGTATAATGACCACTACCTATGACGCGATACAAAAGAAAGGTGTTTGCCCATGCAGGCACAGAAGGCGGAGGGAACCCGCGACCTTATCGGCGCCGAGATGCGCGCCTGGCAAAAGATGCAGCAGATCGCTGCCGGCGTGTTCGAGCCGTTTGGCTTTAAGCCCATCGAGACGCCCGCCATCGAGCAGGTGGACGTGTTTGTCCACGGCATCGGCCAGTCGACTGACGTCGTTCGCAAGGAGATGTTCCGCGTGTTTAGCGGCGCCAACCTGGAGCGCGTCTTTACCGAAGGCACCGACACCAAGCTCAAGCCCAAGCAGCGCCTGGCCCTTCGTCCCGAGGGCACGGCCGGTGTGGTGCGCGCCGTCGTGGAGAACAACCTAGTGCCCCAGGGCTCCACGCCGTTTAAGGCCTATTACGCCGAGGCCATGTTCCGTGGCGAGCGTCCCCAGAAGGGTCGCCTGCGCCAGTTCCACCAGGTGGGCATCGAGTGGCTCGGCGCTCCCGATCCAGCTGCCGACGCCGAGTGCATCATCATGCTCATGGAGTTCTACAAGCGCCTGGGCTTCGATCTGTCCAAGCTCCGTCTGCTTATTAACTCGATGGGCGATGCGCAGTGCCGTCCGGCCTATCGCGAGCAGGTTAAGCAGTTCATTCTCGACCACGCCGACGAGATGTGCGACGAGTGCCGCGAGCGCGCCGAGCTCAACCCGCTGCGCGCCTTCGACTGCAAGAACGACCATTGCCGCGAGATCATGGCCAACGCTCCGCTGATGGGCGACAACCTGTGCGACGAGTGCCGCGAGCACTACGAGCAAGTCAAGCGCTATCTGGATGCGGCGGGTATCGAGTATGTCGAGGATCCCACCTTGGTGCGTGGCCTGGACTACTACACCCGTACCGTCTTTGAGGTCGAGGCTCCCGGTGCCGGCGTCGGCTCCATCGGTGGCGGCGGTCGCTATGACGGCTTGGTCGAGCTCGAGGGCGGCAAGCCCACGGCAGGCGTCGGCTTCGCTGTCGGTTTTGAGCGCGCCCTGCTGGCCCTGCAGGCCTTTGGCAGCGACTTGGGTGCCGAGGAGGCCCCGTGCGTCTATGTCGCCAATGCCGGCAAGGAGCTGCGCCAGAACGTCTTTGCCATCACGCAGGAGCTTCGCGCTGCAGGGATTGTGACCGAGGCCGACTATCAGGGCCGTTCGCTCAAGGCCCAGTTTAAGCAGGCCGATAAGGTGGGCGCCAAGCTCATCCTGGTCCTGGGCGGCGACGAGCTTGCCGCCGGCAAGGTCAAGGTACGCGACATGCAGAGCCATGACGAGGTTCTCGTCGATCTGGCCAACGTCGTCGAGGCGGTTCGCGAGCGCCTGTAGCGCATCTTTTTGAGCTGCGGGCTTGCTAACGTGCCCTGCTCATGGAGAGCGATTGTTACGGGGGTGTTTCGCATTTATGCGGAATGCCCCCGTTTGTGTATGCCGTCCACCGAGAAATACGACCATTTAGAGCAAAAACCCTTGCAATGCAGAAAATACTTTTGTGTGGTAAAGCGCAATCAGTGTCGAAAGTATTTCTCAAGCGCCTATAATGAATACCGCATGTTACGTGCATAGAAGGAGGAATGGGAGGAAACGTGGCTGAGAACCTAAGCAACCAGTCTGTACCCGAAGCCGCGGCGCGCGTCGCTGCCGTGGTCAACCGCCTCGTTAACCGAATCGGCTCGAATGCCGAGTCCAGGGAGCGTCTCGCCGAGATCGAGATCCCCGAGGAGCTGCGCGACAATCTGGCGTTGTTCCTGCGCCTGGAGCGTCGTGTGCTTAGCGAGTATGATCCTGAGATCGCGGACCTGTTCGACAAAATCCTGTCGGCCGAGATTGTGGCCAATGCCGGCAACCCCGGTACGCGTGCTGCCGACGAGGCCGTCCCGGTCCGCGTGCTGCCGACGAGGCCGTCGACGAGCAGGGCGTGCCTACTGCCGATGAGTCCACCGCCGTGGCATTCCGTGAGGTCGTCGATTTGATCGACAGCCTGCCGCTCGATAAGCAGCAGGTCATTGTCCGCGCCTTTACGAGCTTCTTCCATCTGGCAAACCTGTCGGAGGAGAACTACCGTGTGGCGCAGCTGCGCGAGCGCGAGGCCGGTGCGTCGACCGATACCGAGGTCGATCCCGCCAACGAGCTCACCGTCGCCTATCACCAGCTG
>FR878729.1:0-2293 GCA_000434535.1 Collinsella sp. CAG:166 | reverse complement strand
TATCACCAGCTGGTGAATGAACTGGGCGTCGAGGGTGCCAACGAGCTGCTCGGCAAGCTTGAGTTCCACCCTGTCTTTACCGCACATCCCACCGAGGCCCGTCGCAAGGCCGTCGAGGGCAAGATTCGCCGTATCTCCAACCTGCTGGAGGAGCGTCCGCGTCTGGGCGGCTCCGACCTGGTGGAGAACGAGCGCCATATGCTGCAGGAGATCGACGCCCTGGTGCGTACGAGCCCCATCGCGCTCAAGAAGCCCACGCCGGTCGAGGAAGCCGATACCATCATCGACATCTTCGATAACACGCTGTTCGACGTCATCCCCGTCATCTATCGTCGCTTTGACGACTGGGTGCTGGGCGACAAGGCCGGTACCGTGCCGCCGCTGTGCCCGGCGTTCTTCCATCCCGGCAGCTGGATCGGTTCCGACCGCGACGGTAACCCCAACGTCACCGCCAAGGTGAGCCGTGAGGTCGCCGCCAAGTACTTCACCCACATGGTGCTCAAGCTCGAGGACAAGTGTCGCCGCATCGGTCGCAACCTCACGCTCGAGGCCACCTACAGCAAGCCTTCTGCCGAGCTCATCAACCTGTGGAACCATCAGGTCGAGATGAGCACCCAGTACACGGCCCGCGCCGAGCTGATCTCTGAGCACGAGCCGCATCGCGCCGTCATGCTCGTCATGGCCGACCGTCTGAACGCCACCGTGCGCCGTATCACCGACACCATGTACCACAGCGCCGACGAGTTCCTGGATGACCTGCGCGTCGTCCAGCGCTCGCTGGCTGCCTGCGGTGCCGTCCGTGCTGCCTACGGCCCGGTCCAGACCATCATCTGGCAGGTCGAGTCCTTCGGCTTCCATATGGTCGAGATGGAGTTCCGTCAGCACTCCGTGGTGCACGCCCGCGCCCTTAAGGATATCCACGAGAACGGTATCCATGGCGACCTGCAGCCCATGACGCGCGAGGTCATCGATACCTTCCGCGCTATCGGCTCCATCCAAAAGCGTTACGGCAAGAAGATGGCGCACCGCTACATCATTTCGTTCACCAAGAGCGCGCAGCATGTGGCCGACGTCTTTGAGCTGGCCCACCTGTCCTTCGCACACGAGGAGGACGTTCCCGAGCTCGACGTGATCCCGCTGTTCGAGCAGCTCGAGGACCTCGAGGGCTGTGTCGACGTGCTCGACCAGATGCTTACGCTGCCCGTGGTGCAAAAGCGCCTTGCCCAGACCAACCGCCGCATGGAGGTCATGCTGGGCTATTCCGACTCCTCCAAGGATGCCGGTCCTACCACGGCCATGCTCGCACTGCACTCCGCGCAGGAGCGCATCGCCAAGTGGGCTGAGAAGAACGATATCGACCTGGTGCTCATGCACGGTCGCGGCGGTGCCGTGGGCCGTGGCGGCGGTCCGGCCAACAAGGCCGTGCTGGCGCAGCCCAAGGGTTCGGTCAACTGCTTCTTTAAGCTCACCGAGCAGGGCGAGGTCATCTTTGCCCGTTACGGCAACCGCACGCTGGCTCAGCGTCATGTTGAGTCCGTTGCCGCCGCAACGCTTTTGCAGTCGGCCCCGAGTGTCGAGAAGACCAACACCGAGACCACGCAGAAGTTCTGGGATATGGCCGAGAAGCTCAACACCGCAAGCCACGAGCGCTATCTGGACCTGCTGAACACCGAGGACTTTACACCGTGGTTCTCGACCGTTACGCCGCTGACCGAGGTCGGTCTGCTGCCGATCGGCTCGCGTCCCGCCAAGCGCGGCCTGGGCGCCAAGTCGCTCGATGACCTGCGTACCATTCCGTGGATCTTCAGCTGGAGCCAGGCGCGCATTAACCTTGCCGCTTGGTACGGCCTAGGCACCGCCTGCGAGCAGCTCGGCGATCTTGACCAGCTCAAGGCTGCCTACCAGGAGTGGCCGTTCTTCCGCACCTTTATCGACAACATCGAGATGTCGATCGCTAAGACCGATCAGCGCATTGCCAAGATGTATCTGCACCTGGGCGATCGCCAGGATCTGTCCGAGAAGGTCTTTACCGAGATGCAGCTCACGCGTAAGTGGGTCCTTGCCATCGTCGGTGACGAGTGGCCGCTTCAACGTCGTCGCGTGCTCGGCTGCGCCGTCCGCGTGCGTAACCCCTATGTCGACGCCCTGTCCATCGCTCAGGTCCGCGCCCTTCGCGAGGTGCGTATGAACCAGGACGAGATGGCCGAGGAGAAGAAGGCCGAGTACATGAGCCTGATTCTTTCGACTGTGACCGGCGTCTCGGCAGGATTGCAGAACACGGGGTAATCGATAG
>FR878728.1:54710-54859 GCA_000434535.1 Collinsella sp. CAG:166 | reverse complement strand
AGAGGTCTGCCGCCGACCTCGGGACCCTGGAGACGGCCGCGACGACGCAGTCGACGCCGAGCCCGGAGAGCTCCCTCTGCGGGGCGAAGCCGAGGTAGCCGCTCTCGTAGGCGGCGAGCGACGGGCCGGGGAAGCCCGACATCCACTCC
>FR878728.1:50011-54616 GCA_000434535.1 Collinsella sp. CAG:166 | reverse complement strand
GCGCAGACGGTGGTGGACCTGAGGTGTACGTCCATTCCGAAGGCGGTAGAATATCTAGGCACGGGAGCCTCCCAACCTCGTTGCGGCGCGGCTGCGCCTCTGGCACTTCAACAACATTGTCGCAGCCCCGACCCGCGGTCACGAGCGGGGGCTCCTGTCGTTTCCGTGCCCCTGGATTGGGTCATAGTGTCTGACTTATGCTCCACCTATTCATAGTGTCTGACTTATGCCCAACCTATGGTGTCATCTCGCCCCAAAAGGACCTTGCTCGCTCTGGCGGGCTTTCGCTGTCCGTCCTCTATCTGCGGTGTTGCCCTGGTTGGCACTTAGGGACGTTCCTTTTCTGCCGGCACTTGGGGACAGTCCTTGTCGAGTTACTGCCCCTGGATTGGGTCATAGTGTCTGACTTATGCTCAACCTATGGTTCAACCTTGCTTGCTAGATACGGTCGCTGTTGTGTTATTCTAGAACAGACGTTCGTGAATGATGCGCGGGGCCTTGTCTTGCGCTGTGCTTGTGGCGAGGGGAGGTTGGCTTGGTTATCTTGGGCATTGACCCCGGTTTGGCTCATACGGGTTGGGGGATTATCGAGGAGCGGCGTGGCGAGGTTCGCTGCCGTGCCTACGGTTGCATCGAGACCAGCGCGGGCAGCCCGCTCGCGGTGCGCCTGTCGCATATCGCCCATGACCTCAAGGATGTCGTCGAGCGTTATCGACCCGACACGGCTGCTGTCGAGAGCATCTATTTTGGCGCCAACGTTCGTTCGGCCATCCCCACGGCGCATGCCCGCGGCGCTGCGCTCGTGGCGCTTTCGGAGTGCGCGCTCGAGATTGGCGAGTACACGCCCATGCAGATCAAACAGGCTGTGGTGGGCACCGGCGCCGCGGACAAGCGGCAGGTCGCCTACATGGTACGCACGCTCACGCAGCTCGACCACGACCCGCATCCCGACCATGCCGCCGATGCCCTGGCCTGCGCCATCTGCCATGTAAACCTCAGCCGCACCCGCGCCCTCACCGGTGGCGAGTTCTATCAACAGAGAGGAACCGGATACTGATGATTTCCCAGCTCCACGGAACGCTTGTCGAAGCCACGATGAGCTCTGCTGTCGTCGATGTGTCGGGCGTTGGCTTTGAGCTCGGCATCTCGGGCAGCACTGCGGCCACGTTGCCGACGCCCGGCGGCGAGGTCCGCCTCTACACACGTATGCAGGTGCGCGAGGACGCCATGACACTTTTCGGTTTTTCCTCAAAGGATGAGCGCACGATGTTCGACCGGCTCGTGTCCGTCTCGGGCGTTGGCCCGCGCTTGGCGCTCGCCGTGCTTTCCACCTATACCGTGGGGCAGCTGTACTCGTTGGTGATGGCCGAGGACGACAAGGGCATGGCCAAGGTACCCGGTGTGGGCAAAAAGACAGCTCAGCGCCTGATCCTGGAACTCAAGAGTACCTTTGCCAAGGACAAGGGCTTTGTGCCGGTCGACGTGATTCCCGGACAGGTTTCGATGCCGGTTCCCGCCGCCGCTCCTTCGGCCGTCGATGATGCCCGTGCGGCGCTCCTTTCCATGGGCTTTAGCCCGCAGGAGACCGATGTTGCCCTGAGCGGGTATGATGGGCAGAATATGCGTGTCGAGGATCTGCTCGGCGCGGCGCTTAAGCGACTCGGAATGGATGCGTGATGTGGGAAGCCGATGACTCTCAGGACCTGTGGGCGACGCCCGGCAACTCGCCGGCGGCATCCATGGCGCACGGCGAGCGCATGGTGGGCTCGGAGCTGACGGCCGAGGACCTCGATGTCGACCGCACTTTGCGCCCCCAGCGCCTGGACGACTACTGTGGCCAGGAGCACATCAAGCAGAGCCTGCGCGTGTTGATCGAAGCGGCACAGAGCCGTGGCGAGACGCTCGACCACGTGATCTTCTCGGGTCCTCCGGGTCTGGGCAAGACCACGCTGGCCACCGTTATCGCCAACGAGTTGGGCGCTCAGATCAAGACCACGAGTGGCCCTGCCATCGCGCGCACGGGCGACCTGGCGGCCATCCTTACTAACTTGCAGCCGGGTGATGTGCTGTTTATCGACGAGATCCACCGCCTCAACCGTTCGGTCGAGGAGGTCCTGTACCCCGCGATGGAGGACTTTGCCCTCGATATCGTGATTGGCAAGGGTCCGGCGGCGCGCTCGATTCGCCTGGATATTCCCAAGTTTACGTTGGTAGCGGCAACGACCCGCTCAGGCATGTTGACAGGCCCGTTGCGCGACCGCTTTGGCATTTCATATCGCCTGGATTACTACACGGTCGAGGAGCTCGCGCAGATTGTGACGCGCTCGGCAACCATCCTGGGCGTGACGATCGACCACCCCAGTGCACTCGAGATCGGCTCGCGTTCGCGCGGCACGCCACGTCTTGCCAACCGCCTGCTCAAGCGCGTGCGCGACTATGCGCAGGTGCGCGGCAACGGCCCCATCGAGCTCGATATCTGCCGTCAGGCACTCGAGTTCTTTGAGATCGACGAGCTCGGCCTGGACTGGATGGATATTCGCATTTTGGAGACGCTCGCCAAGACGTTCTCCGGTCGTGCCGTGGGACTTACGACCCTTGCCAGCGCGGTGGGCGAGGACCCGGGCACGCTCGAGGATGTCTATGAGCCCTATTTGCTGCAGTGCGGGTTGATGATTCGTACGCCGCAGGGCCGTCAGGCAACCCTTCGCACCTTTGAGCACCTGGGGATTGAACCTACCGTTTAGGGCGCTTTATTTTGGCGGGCTGTTGGGCTATCGCTGGGCATCGGGTAAACATATCGCCGTTCATCGGTTACGGGTGTTTTACTATTGCGCGCCCGTGCTATGCTGAATTGGTCTTTTTCTCATTCGGTAACGAAAGGACCGCCCATGCCTACTGACATCGAAATCGCACGTTCCGTCACGCCGCTGCCCATTACCGAGGTGGCTAAGAACGCCGGCGTCGACGTAAAGCACCTGATTCCGTACGGCTTCGACAAGGCTAAGGTTGACTATTCACTGCTCAACGAGCCGACCGATCACCAGGCCAAGCTCGTCCTCGTGACCGCTATCAACCCAACGCCTGCGGGCGAGGGCAAGACCACCACGACCATCGGTCTGGCCGATGGCCTGCGTCGTCGCGGCGTCAAGAGTGCCGTGGCCCTGCGCGAGCCTTCGCTCGGCCCCGTCTTTGGCGTTAAGGGCGGTGCTGCCGGCGGCGGCTGGGCTCAGGTCATCCCCATGGAGGATATCAACCTGCACTTTACCGGCGACTTCCATGCCATCGGTGCTGCCAACAACCTTCTGGCCGCCATGCTCGATAACCACATCCAGCAGGGCAATCAGCTCGGTATTGACGTTAAGCGCATCACCTGGAAGCGCGTCGTCGACATGAACGACCGTCAGCTGCGCCATGTTATCGATGGCATTGGCGGTAAGGCCCAAGGTGTGCCGCGCGAGGACGGCTTCGACATCACCGTTGCCTCCGAGGTCATGGCAATCCTGTGCCTGTCTACGAGCATCAACGACCTCAAGGAACGCTTGGGTGAGATTGTCGTCGGCTATAGCTTTGCCGGCGAGCCCGTCCGTGCCCGCGACCTCAAGGCCCAGGGTGCCATGGCCGCGTTGCTTAAGGACGCGCTTAAGCCCAACCTGGTGCAAACGCTCGAGGGCACGCCCGCGTTTGTCCACGGCGGTCCCTTCGCCAACATTGCCCACGGCTGCAACTCTATTATGGCCACGCGTATGGCGATGCGCTTTGGCGATGTTGCCATTACCGAGGCCGGCTTCGGTGCCGATCTGGGTGCCGAGAAGTTCCTCGACATCAAGTGCCGCATGACGGGCGTTCGCCCCAGCGCCGTCGTGGTCGTCGCGACCGCTCGTGCGCTTAAGTACAACGGTGGCGTCGCCAAGGCCGACCTCAACGAGGAGAACCTCGAGGCACTCAAGGCTGGCATGCCCAACTTGCTGCGTCATGTCGACAACATCCAGAACGTTTATGGTCTGCCCTGCGTGGTCGCCATCAACCGCTTCCCGACGGACACCGAGGCTGAGCTTGCACTCATCGAGTCCGAGTGCCAGAAGCTCGGCGTCAACGTTAAGCTTTCCGAGGTCTGGGCCAAGGGCGGCGAGGGCGCGCTCGAGCTGGCCGATGAGGTCATGCGTCTGATTGAGCAGCCGAGCGAGCTCAAGTTTGCCTATGAGGACGGCGCTGATGTCGCTGATGCCCTCGAGGCCGTTGCCACCAAGGTCTACCGCGCCGACGGCGTTGACTTTACGCCGGCCGCCAAGCGCCAGCTCGCCGAGCTGCGCGAGAACGGCTTTGGCAACCTGCCGGTGTGCGTCGCCAAGACGCAGTACAGCTTTAGCGACAACGCCAAGGCCCTGGGCGCTCCCGAGAACTTCCGCATCACCGTGCGTGAGCTCAAGGTTTCCGCCGGTGCCCACTTTGTGGTCGCGCTGACCGGCAGCGTTCTGACCATGCCGGGTCTGCCCAAGGTGCCCGCGGCCGAGAACATCGACGTCGACAACGACGGCAACATCACCGGCCTGTTCTAAGTCTGCTGTCCATAGCTGCTTGTCCGCCCCGCCGTGCCCACAAGGCCCG
>FR878728.1:27054-50004 GCA_000434535.1 Collinsella sp. CAG:166 | reverse complement strand
CCCGCCGTGCCCACAAGGCCCGGCGGGGCTTTTTGATCCTTAGGCCCGCGCATGTCTTGTAGATACCGACGGACTCTGCCCATCATAGGCTTTTGCGCTGGTAGAATGCATGGATAACTTGATGCTTACAGGCGACGGAAAGGAATCGTTGCATGGATCAGGACAAGACAACCGTGATGGGCGGCTGCGGTTCCGCGCAGGCTGGCGATAGCGCCGATGCGACCCGCGTTGTTCCCAACCCCGGTTATGTCGACCCCGCCGCGACGCAGCCTTCTGCCGAGCCCACACGAGTTATGGGCTATGGCGACGCGGCGCAGGACCCTTACGCTGCATCTTTGCAAAGCCCCTATGGCAACGCGGCGGCAGACCCGTTTGATTACGCGCCGCAGGATTCTTATGCCGCCTCGACGCCGAATCCCTATGATGACCTGCCGCAGAATCCCATTCCGCAGCCTCAGCAGACGACGTATATGCCTCGCACGGCGCAGCCTCGCTACGAGTCGCGCGAGCCGTATCGCGAGTACCCCAAGTCGATTCCGCAATATGGCGAGGACGAGGAAGAGACGCCGTCGCGTTCGTCGAGCGTGATTAAGAAGATCCTCATCGTGCTGGCGATCTTCTTTGCGCTGTCGGTTGTGTTTGCCATCGTGTCGGGCATGCTCAACAAGCGAGGGAGTTCAACGGCCGATACCACTGCCGAGCAAACCGAGTCCGCCTCGTCTAGCACCGTCGATTTGAGTGATATCCCGGGGCAGTACTGGTCCAACGCCAAGAAGATCCTCAAGTCGCGCGGCGCCGATCTTTCGAATGCCGTGGTCCTGACTGATGATGGCTCAACGCCCGTCGTCGATGCCAACTGGGTCGTTACTTCTGCCTACTATAACGACAACGGCAACCTCGAAATTCAACTCACGCACAAGAACAGTTCGGGCAACTCGTCCGACGGCCAAAGCGGTACCGACAGCTCGAGCTCCAATACGCTGGAGGACTTGAGCAACAAGGCGCAGGAGTTGGGAGACAAGGCGCAGGAGCTGGGCGACACCGCTCAGAACCTGGGCGATACCGCGCAGAACTTGGGCGGCATGGCGACGGATGCCTGGAACGCCCTGCAAAACGGCATCTCGGGCGCGCAGGGAAACTAGCGGACGAGCGGAGCGGGGCTACAGCTGCTCGGCCGGACGCTCGGGCGAGCTAAAGCCCGAGTCAAACGTGACGACGCATGAGACATCGGGCCGGCGCTCGTGCACGATGTGCGTGACGAGCTCCAGCAGCTCCTCGTCGGATATGTCAAAGCCGTCGGGACGCACCAGGTCAAACGAAACGAACCCGTCGTGCTCGTGCAGATCGTGGATGGAGAGCGCGGGATCGATCTGCATGACGCCGCGCTTGACCCAGCCGCGCAAGTCATCGCCGGTTGTCGCGATGGGGTCGCAGTGCAGCGTGATACCAATGCCCATCTGGCGCTTGATGTCGTGCTCGATGGTGTCCAGAATCTCGTGGTGCTCAAACGCGTCGCCCTCGCCGGGCATCTCCACGTGGGCGCTGGCAAACTGACGACCGGGGCCGTAGTCGTGCACCATGAGGTCGTGTGTGCCCAAGACCTGCGGATAGGACATGATCTTGTCGCGGATTGCCTGGACGAGCTTGGGGTCGGGCGCTTGCCCCAGCAACGGGCTGATGGCGTCGCGCACCAGGCCCAGACCGCTGATGCAGATGAAGACGCCCACACCCAGGCCTGCCCAGCCATCGAGATCAAAGCCGGTCGTCTGCGAAATAAGCGCCGCCACCAAGACCGAGCCCGAGGTGATGACGTCGTTTTTGGAGTCCTGCGCCGTGGCGATGAGCGTCTCCGAGTCGATGCGGTCGCCCAGCGTGCGGTTGAACGCTGCCATCCAGAGCTTAACGAGCATGGACAGAACAAGGGCGGCCATGGAGAGCGCCGAATACACGGTGGGGGAAGGCTTGATGATCTTAGTGACCGACTCGAGGATCAGATTGATGCCGACGGCGCAAACCAGGACGGCGACGAACAGGCCGGCTAGGTACTCATAGCGACCGTGGCCATAGGGGTGGCCTTCGTCTGCCGGGCGGCTGGCAAGGCGGAACCCGAGCAGGCTCACGATGTTGCTCGAGGCATCGGAGAGGTTGTTGAAAGCGTCGGCGATGAGGGAGACGGAGCCGGCGAGCAGGCCCGCGATGCCCTTGGCCAGGCACAGGGTGATGTTGAGGCCAATGCAGACGAGGCTTGCGGAAAAGCCCGCGTTGGTGCGGCAAGATGCATCGACCGGCTCGCTCTCGCTGCCGGGAACAAGCGTATGTACCAGCCGATTTACAAATAGCATAGCGGTCGTCCTCACAATCATGTTTAAGGGGATAGTGTAGCTCGCGCGGGGGCGCCGTGCACCGATGCTCAGAAAATGCAGCAATAGTCTGCCGGCGCTAACGAGCGAGCCTTCTCGTCTGCCTGGGTGGTCCATTTTGGGCCACATGGGTATGGGCATGTGCCTGTTTGCTCGACATACTTAATGTCGACAGCCCCTGTGCAAAGGAGGACGTTTCCATGGACGAGATGTTTGCCATTAAATGTCAAAACTGCGGCGGCCCTATGTACTCGCACCAGGCTAAGCGCAGCTTTGAGTGCGCCTATTGCGGCACGGTCGTTCCGTGGCAGGCGGACGTCGGAGAGCCCAAGAGCGCCCTGGGCATTCGCCATACGCCGCTGACGGTGGTGGATGGACTGCTCAAGCTCACGCATGTGTCGCAACTCGAGCGCCCGGAGGACCCGGACTGGTATTTCTTCAATTCGCACTGGCGCAATCAGTCGGTCCTGGAACATCTGCTGTGGGAGGATCGCGGCACGGCGCAGGAGTTCCAAGAGGCCACGCATGTGAGTATTCCTTGCCCCTTCTGTGGTGCGTCCTTTGAGGGCGAGTCGACCCAGCGCGTGTTTGAGTGCCCGTCCTGCGGCAACAAGATCGGCATTGCCGACCTGCTCAAGCCGGGGACGTTTAGCAAGCGTCTGACCATGGGCGTGGGTGCGGAGTATGTGCCGGATCAGGGTATTCCCTGCGAAATCTCGCCGCAGCAGGCACGTGCCAACGCGCTGCAGCTGGTGCGCCAGTACCCGGATGCCTTTGCCGGGCACGACGTGGAAGATGCGATCCAAAACGACATGATGCTCTTCTATTTCCCCATGGCGCTGGCGGATCTGCGCATGATGGCGAGCTTCCCGGGCAAGGGCCTGAGCAAGGAAACCCTGGTGTACTACGAGGTGCTCGACTGGGCATACCCCAGGGCAAACTACCTGGACGTTCGCCTCATGGGCATTTTGGAGCCGTGGGACTTTGCCAAGGTCGGTCCGTTCGATCCCGCCATGCAGGAAGGCGACTTCCGCGTCGTCTCCGTCGATGCATCTACCAAGGACCAGGTGGTCATTGATAAGTTGGCGCTCGACGTTGCGGGCAACGATGCCGAGGCCGTACTGGGGCTCAATAAAAAGAGCATCCGAACCTGGGCGCGCAAGGCCCGCAAGCATAAGGACGGCCTGGTGATGGTGCCGGTCTACTTTGTCGATCGTCCGGCGACGGACAGCCGCGATGGCGAGCAGGTGCGCATTGCCGTAAACGGACAGACGGGCCGCGCGGCCGCGGCGGTGTTTAGCGACAAGCGCGAAACGCATATCGTGGCACCGCTCAACCCGAGCCTGCATCTGTCCGGTGAGAGCACCGTGCATGCCACGCCCATCGAGGTCAAATACGTTAAGTCGCCGTTTCTGTACCAGATCGTGCGCCGTGGAGGCGGCGAGCAACCGCGCCAGGTTGCAGCGGTTGCCGAGGGTTCCTACCGAGAGGAGAAGCCCAAACGCAAGGGCTTGTTCGCTGCGATCTTTGGGAAGTAGGGAAGCGCAGCATGGGACGGCTCGCAGGCATGCGGGCTGCCGTCCGGTAGTTTGGCAGGGGGTAGATGTAAATAAACGGTGGAGCGGCTGCAAAAGAGCCGCCTCGCTGGGCAAAATCAGGTTGTGCCGCGGAACCCGCTCCTCAGTTAGTCACACTTCGGAAGCGCGGGCAACGCAGACGCAAGTGTCTTAAGGGCCGGCTGCAACCGGCCCTTTTCTGTGGCAGCCAATGGGCCCACATCAGACGAAGGTCGCGTTTTTGCCTGTCAGGTCACGCTCGCCAGCCACGGCTAGAATGTCGTTGCCGGCGTCCATGACCGGTATTGTTTCGTAGCGTGCGCCTCAACCGCGGGTGCGCCTGCGACGGCTGCGGTGGTTTCGGTCGCAACGTGCTGCTACCCTTGCGTTTCGCCATTAGTCGCTTCGTTGATGGCGCGGTACTCGGCACTCAGCTCGCGCGCCAGCTCTTCCTTGCTTGGAAGATACGGCAGGTATTTGGCGGCAAACACTTGGTCGTTGTCTTCGGGCAGCGTGTACTCGACAATCGAATCGCTTTTGTCCGCGCAGAGCACGATGCCTATGGGCGGATTGTCGCCTTCGTTCATGAGCTCGCGCGTGTAGTAGTTCACATACATTTGCATCTGGCCCAGGTCCTGATGCGTAAGGTCATCGGTCTTAAGGTCGATGAGTACGAAGCAGCGCATCAGATAGTTGTAAAAAACAAGGTCAATATAGAAATGGCGCCCATCAAAGGTGATGCGCTTTTGGCGCGCCTCGAAAGCGAAGCCACGACCAAGCTCCAGCAGGAACTTCTGAAGATGCGTGATGAGCGCCTGCTCTAGATCGCTCTCGCGAAACGTAGCATCGTCCGAGAAACCTAAAAACTCCAGTACATATGGGTCGCGGATGATATCCTCGGGGCGACGAGCCGGGGCGCTCTCTTGGATTTCCTGGGTGACGGCCTCTTTGTCCTTGCTGGTAAGTAGGCGCTCGCGGAACATGGTGTTGATCTGGCGTTCGAGCTGGCGCGTGCTCCAGCGAGAAACGGCGCATTCGTTCATGTACCATGTGCGAGCATCAGGGTCGGGAATGCGCATCAACCTGCGGTAATGAGTCCAGCTCAATTCGCTACGCAGTGCGTCGCGAATTGGAAACGCAAGAAAGAACTGACGCATATTGCGAAGGTTTGCGATGCCAAAGCCCCTTCCGAAATCCGCGGTAAGCCTTCTGGAGAGGCCTGCAATCAATGCCTCTCCATATGCTGCGCGCCCCTCTCCGCCCTGCTCATCAACAATACTCTTGCCGATCTCCCAATACGCCTCAACCATCGCAAAGTTAACGGCGGTATAGGCCTTGTCGCGAGCGGCATTGAGAATCGAGGAAACCTGCTTGTAAAAACCTTCGGGTACGATTGCCGATTCTCCACGGTTTACCAGTTCGCCCATCACTGTCGCCCCACTTTCCTCTTGTGGAATGCATCTTTATCGCATTTAGTTTAAAGCCTCGCGCGGACACGAATTGCTGTGCTGTCTGGCACCTTCGCATGGGAGCCTTGCGGTGGTTAAAATGTGACCATAGAGGCAGTTTTAGCGAACCCCGCGGGAGTGACGCGTATGGACAACAACACGCTGCTGTTCCAGGACAAAGGTTCGGGTAGGTTTAAAGACGTTAAGATCTACCCCAACCGTATTGAGGTGCTCAAGAAGGGCACTTTCGGCGGCAAGCACACCGAGATTGTCTATCTTAAGGACATCACGGGGGTCAACAGGATCAAGGGCCGCGATGTTTTCCTACGTAACAGGCTGTTGACTGCTTGTGTCTTTAGCCTGAGCAGCCGTGCGAAGGCCCAGGAATTTGTGAACGCGCTGAACATGGTGATGTAGCCGATAGCGGCGTTAGGGCCAAGGTAAAAATCGGGGGCACAGAACGGTGTTCTGCGCCCCCGATTGAGTCGATGTGTCTAAAAGGCGGGCTTGCCTATTCGCTGTCGTCCCCAACGTTTTCGCGGTCATTGGCAAGCATTGCTGCACCTGCGACCGTTGTCGCCACGGCGGCGGCAGCGAGCCCGGCGGCAACGCCAGAGCCGTCGCCCGTGTCGGCGAGTTTTCCGGTCGAGCCCTTGCTCTTGTTGCCGCCGCCGTTCTTGTCGGCGCCGTCTGCGTTGGAACCCGTGCCGCTACCGGTGCCGCCTGCACTGCCCGAGGCCGCTACGGTAAAGCTTGCGGCTCCATCGCTGGCGAGCGTGTAGTTCTGCGCCGCGTCGCCCAAGAGACCGTTCACGCGCACCCAGTACGTTCCTGCGGCAAATGTTTCGCCCTCGGCCATTGCCGTGCCCGGAGCGCCGTCCGCGTCGTGCACAAACTCGAGCTGGGCTGTGCAGGCATCGGTTTCGAGCTTGCCCTCGAGTGTGCCGCAATCTTGGCGCGCACGTCTTCGTCGGCCTTAAGGCCTTCGAGTCCCTCAAAATGGGGCGTCAGCGCGCGTGGATCGATATCGATGGGCACAAAACCCTGCAGCCCCGTAACGGTCTCGTTGCCCAGGGCGTCGACATCCACGTATTCAATGGCAAACGCATGGCCCGAAGCTGTCGCGTTGAGCGCGTTGCTGCTGTCGGCAAGGCGGAAATGACCCTCGCCAACGGTCTTGCCATCCTGGAATGAGGCATCGCTCAGCGAGTCGCCGTACGTCATGCGCATGCGGGTCGGGAGATAGTACGGGAGATAGTACGAAGCCGTCTGCTTGTGCTCCGTATCGTAATTGCGCTGGTAGATGCTCCGGGCCAGCGCCGCATCAACAAAGTCGGATGCGATGATGCCAATGTGCTTGAGGTAATCTGACTTTGTATCCTCGATGCCGCTGGGATTGATGTACGGGCTCTTATACAGATGCTCGTTGACTACTCGTGCCGAGGTAAAAGGATTGCCTCCGTGCGACAAGCCCGTGCAGCTGGTGTAGTTGATAGACCAGCAACG
The DNA here is from genome assembly GCA_000434535.1 of Collinsella sp. CAG:166. Lineage (GTDB taxonomy): Bacteria > Actinomycetota > Coriobacteriia > Coriobacteriales > Coriobacteriaceae > Collinsella. The sequence goes on along the minus strand of FR878728.1, from coordinate 43,134 downwards.
CTCCAGGACTTTCTCCTTGGCCCCGTTATCGTCCTCGACATCTACCTCGTTGCGCGTGCGCCCGGTCGTTTCCTTCAGCGCATTATCGACCCAGCTGAGCTTGTCGGTTCCCGTGAGTTTGTACTTGTCCTGGGCGTATACCTTGGTGCAATAGGGCTCTTTGTCGCCTGTTTCCCCCGCGGCTTCAAAGCCCCGCGCGTCTTGGACGAGGCACATGGAACTGCTGTCGGTGTGCACTGCGATTTTGTTATCCCATTCGGTGAGGTCGAGTCCCCACGTGTGGCCGCTTACGCTGTCGCCGTCGAGTCCAAATCGACGTAGCAGGACGATCTTTCCGCGCACCTCGCCCAGTGTGGGAACGCGGCTCGACGTATAGAACAGTTTGGGGTTGTCGTCCAAAACCTTGGCGAAAGCCGTCGTAACACTTTCGTCGGTAGCCTCGTCGTTGCCTCGTGATACAAGCATGATGAGCGCTTCTGTCGGGTTTTCGTTCAAAAACGTTTTGAAGTAGCCTATGACATCGGAAAGATGCAAAAAGTACGCGTCTTTTTTGAGCAGGTAGTAATCCCCGTGGTCGATACCGGGGTTGTCGCCCTTTCCGAGCCGGATATCAAAATAGCGAATGCCTTCGAGCAACTGCGTGGGAATGTAATCCTGCTGGCATTTTACTTGCGAGGATTGGGGCTCGGTGTCGTTGTCCACACTGCAAGTGCTCGAATCGTGCGTGCCCGGGATGCTCAGCTCGTCGAGGAACTTGTTGTCGTCGACGTATTTCATCCAACATGGCCCATCGACGTAGCTGCTGTACGTGATCCAGTCGAGGCTGCTAACCGTGGCATCGTTCTTTTTCATGTCGTAACCGATAAGTTCGAGCTCCCACGGAATGCTCTTACTCTTATGGCAGATCTTATTGTTGTCCTGGTCTTCGCCGTTCGATTCTATTGCCAGGTACTTAATGTCTTTTTTCTCGGTTTCTTTCTCGACCGTGCGGTCTCGGATGATATAGGTTCCGTTTGATTGACGCTCGAACGCAAAAGAGCGGCTGGGCTTGCCGTCATGCTCGCCACTCCATACGTGGATGACCTTTCCGTCTTTGTCCGAGTCGCCATCGACCGACCAAATGCTGTAGCCCGTCTTTTTATGCTCTTCGAAATTGAGCAAGGTGCGGATAGCATACCAGTTTGTATCGTCATTCTTGGTCGTTACGTTCTCAAGGATGAGCTTGCTGGACGTGCCGTCATTAAACAGATGGCAGACGTTGCCGATGACGTTGCCGTCTTCGTTAACGCTTGCGGTGCGAAAATAGCCCGCGGGGCGAAGGCGAATGACGAAATTGTCGAGGCTGACTGCTGGCCCGGCCGTGCCGTCCGCAAAGGCTGCCCGCGGGCTAATGCCCAGCATGGCGGTTTCGGGCAGGCTTGCAAGTGGCGACAACGCCGCGAGTCCAAGGCCCAACGTAAATGCTCGGCGGCTGATGGCGTGATGTTCGGTCATAACTTCTCCATTCGCAGAGTGCGGTTATGCGATAGTTTTGGTCACTATACTGCTCAGATGTTTAAAGATGCTGGTTTAATTGCCTGCGCGGCACAATAAATCGGCGGGCGGACGTGTTGGGGCGTTTGTCGTTTTCGTACTGTTGCCACATTTGGGGCGGTTCCGACGTCCGGCATCCTCGCGTTCGTCGGCTACCGGCATAAGAAAGGGAGGGTCGGTTTACCGGCCCTCCCTGGGTACGAAGCGCTGGGGTACCGTCGCTTGTTTGCACTGCGACCGTGTTTCCCGTTGCGCTTGCCAGTCGCTTAGCGCTTGATCTCGATATCGTCGAGCTTGACGTTCATGGCCTCGGTCTTGGCCTCGGCGATGTCGTCGGCAAATTCCAGAGACTTCATCATGGTCTCGACGGCGTCCTTGTGTTCCTCGACGTTGTCGATACGCACGTACACACTGCCGCCGTCAACGTCGGTGAAGTATTCGGTCGTTACGCCGCCCGAGTGCGTAAAGTAGGCGCTGCGCCAGGTCTTGCCGTTGTACTTAACGGGATCGCTCTCGGTCCATCCGGAGTTGGCCTTCCACTTTGCCTCGTAGTCGAACAGTTCATCGGCGTTCTTGTCAGGATCGAAGACGGGGATGAAGCGGTCGCTGGCATGCTCGCTCTCGGTGAACTTAAACTGGGCCCTGTCGGCGGTATCGCCTGCGACGTCCGTGATTTCGACGCCCTCGGGCACCTCGACTTTAAACCAAATGAAGTCAGTCCTCATATCCACGGCTGGCTTTTCTGCTCCACCGCCACTTCCGGTAGCGCCGCCGCTGCCACCGCAGCCCACCAGGGCAACTGCGGCAAAGAGGCTTATGCAGAGGGTGAGAATCGCAAAGGCCTTCTTTTTCATGGTCGTGTCCTCCTCGATCTGTAACCGCCCACGGATTACCTGCCTTTACTGTACGCGTGGACGGCTCGCTAGGGTGGGCCATGTGTCCCATTCTGGGGGCTGGAATTGCGCCGACAAGTGGCAATATGTGCGGTCGCAAAAGAGGGGAGGGCCGATGCTGTCGGCCCTCCCCGGGGTGAGGTGCCCGTTGTTTTAAAGGGTCGCGTGTACGCGGGCGTTGCCCCAACAGGTTCCTTGTTTATAGATATGCCCCAGTTTTTGACGTCCGGAAGTCCCGAAAGGCGGGCCATGTTTCCCATGTTTGCGGTGCCGACGCCTATCGTGTGCCATAGAAATCCGCGATGGCCAGGTGCGCTGACGCTTGAGTACTTATGGGCTAGACTTAGCACCATTATGTGATCGATGCGGTCGGTCGGTGGTTGCCACCCGACCGATGTATATGACTTGAAGGTGCGTGCGTATGAGCCAAGAGATGATGGACAAGACCTGCCGCGGGTTTGCCGAGGCGCTTGCCGCGCGCGAGCCGGTTCCCGGCGGTGGCAGCGCGAGCGCTTTTGTGGGCGCGCTGGGCGCCTCGCTGTGCGGAATGGTTGCCCGCTACGGTGCGACCAATCCCGCGCTTGCTGATCGTGCGGATGACCTGACGCGCGCGTTTACCCAGGCTGATGAGCTGGCCCAGGAGCTTGTCGAGTTGGTTGCCGAGGACGTTCGTGCCTACGGACAGGTGTCCGCGGCGTACGGTATTCCGCGTGAGGACCCGGCCCGACCGGCTGCGATTCAGGATGCGCTGCATGTGGCCGCTATGCCGCCGTATCGCATTATGGATGCCTGCGGGCGCGCACTGGCGCTGCTCGAGGACATGGCCGACAAGGGTTCGCGTCAGCTGCTGTCCGATGTGGCGTGCGGCGCCGTATTCTGCCGCGCCGCCATGCAGGGCGCGAGCTTGACGCTCTTTGCGAACACCACGTCTATGAAGGATCGTGCACGCGCCGAGGAGCTCGAGACGGCGTGTGATGAGTTGCTCGACACATGGTTGCCGCGCGCCGATGCGCTGGCGCGCCGCGCCTCCGACGCTGCAAGAAAGAGGGGATAGCCATGGCTGAGCTACTGAAGGGTGCTCCCGTCGCCCGCGCTTTGACTGAGGAGCTCGCTGCCCGCTGCGCTGCGCTGCGCGAACGCGGTGTAGTTCCGACGCTTGCTATCGTGCGTGTGGGTGAACGCGAGGACGACCTATCCTACGAGCGCGGCGCCCTTAAACGCTGCGAAAAGGTTGGCATCGAGGCGCGTCGCGTGTTGCTTCCTGCCGGTGTTTCGCAAGACGAGCTGTTGACGGCCATCGAGGACATCAATGCCGACCCGGCTGTTCATGGCTGTCTGATGTTTCGCCCGCTGCCCGCCGGCCTTGACGAGAACGCCGTCGCCGCAGCGCTCGATCCCGCCAAGGACGTTGACTCCATGACGCCGGCTTCGCTGCTCACCACGCTTTCGGGGCGCGGCGAGGGTTTTGCCCCCTGCACAGCTGAAGCCGTGCTTGCTTTGCTGGATCATTACGGCGTTGAGCTGGACGGCGCCAAAGTTGCCGTGGTCGGACGCTCACTGGTAATTGGCCGCCCCGTTGCCGCCATGCTTACGGCGCGCAACGCAACCGTGACGACGTGCCATACGCATACGCGCGATCTTGCCGCCGAGTGCTGTGCTGCCGACATTGTGGTTGCCGCCGTTGGACGCGCGCGCACGATTGGCGCAGATGCGGTCCGCGAGGACCAGGCGATTATCGATGTTGGCATTAATTGGGACGAAGCCGCTGGCAAGCTGGTCGGGGACGTCGATTTTGATGCTGTGGAGCCGGTTGTTGGTGCCATCACCCCCGTGCCGGGCGGCGTGGGCGCCGTGACAACGGCGATTCTCGCCAAACACGTGATCGAAGCGGCCGAGCGCGCATTGAAATAGGCGTTTTGGGCTGTTTGAGGGGTTAGTTCTATACCCCGTGGACAAAAAATGCCAAATATGAGTACTGTTGCCAAGATAGTCACATATATTTTAGGTTAATTTGGCTCTCTTACGATATTTATTATCGATAGAGAGCCTATTTTATTGGACCTATGGGGAAGTACATCATCTAATTTTTGAACAAATGTAGACTTTCGACACCCATGCGTAGCAAAATTGCTGTTACTAAATTAGTGACAGTACTCATATTTGGCATTTTTTGACCACGGGGGCTGCCGAGGCCGTGGTTTCGCCCTTTTTGCGTCGAAGCGATACACTGTTGCCGTTTGATTTCTTCGCTCAAGGAGGATGCGCATGCCGTGCACAACGATTCTGGTCGGTAAGAACGCAAGCTACGACGGGTCGACCCTGGTCGCCCGCAACGAGGACTCGTCCAACGGGGTGTTTGAGCCCAAGCACATGTGCGTAGTGCATCCCGACGAGCAGCCGCGCGTCTACACGAGCGTCCTGAGTCACCTGACCGTTGAACTGCCCGATAACCCCATGCGCTACACGAGCGTCCCCGATGTTGTCCCGGGCCACGGCATCTGGGCCGAGGCCGGTTTCAACGAGCTCAATGTGGGCATGTCCGCAACCGAGACGCTCACCACCAACGAGCGCGTTCGCGGCGCCGATCCGCTCGCGGACTACGCGCCCGCCAAGGGCAACGAGGGTGAGGACGGCTATGTGCCGGCGCAGCCTGGTGGCCTGGGCGAGGAGGACATGGTGACCCTGGTCCTGCCCTACGCCAAGTCCGCCCGCGACGGCGTTCGTATCCTGGGCGACCTGCTCGAGCGCTACGGCACCTACGAGAACAACGGCATCGCCTTTAGCGACGTGGACGAGATCTGGTGGCTCGAGACCATCGGCGGCCACCACTGGATCGCCAAGCGCGTGCCCGACGACGCCTATGTGACCATGCCCAACCAACTGGGCATCGACAGCTTTGACCTGGACGATGCCGAGGGCGCCCAGGCCGACCACATGTGCTCGGCCGACCTGCGCGCCTGGATGGCCGAGTGGCATCTGGACCTGACGCTGGGCGTTGAGGGCGACGGCCCGGCTGCGGTCTTTAACCCGCGCGAGGCATTTGGCTCGCATAGCGACAGCGACCACGTCTACAACACGCCGCGCGCCTGGTACATGCAGCGCTGCCTCAACCCCAGTGACGTGTGGGATGGCCCCGACGCCGACTACACGCCCGAGAGCGACGATATCCCCTGGAGCCGCGTGCCCGAGCGTAAGGTGACCATCGAGGACATCAAGTACGTACTCTCGAGCCACTACCAGGGTACGGAGTACGACTGCTACGGCAGCAAGGGCACGCCCGCCACGCGCGGCGCCTATCGCCCCATCGGCATCAACCGCAACAGCCAGCTCGCCGTGCTGCAGCTGCGCCCCTATGCGCAGCCGGCCTATCGCGCCGTGCAGTGGATGGCCTTTGGCTCCAACTCGTTTAACGCGCTGGTTCCGCTGTACGCCAACGTCGAGACCATGCCCGAGTACTATGCCGACACGCAGGCTCGCGTGACGTCCGAAAACTTCTACTGGGCCAACCGCCTGATCGGCGCCCTGGCCGACGTCCGCTTCCATGAGTGCGGCCGCGCTGTGGAGGACTATCAGGAGAAGGTCGGTGGCATGGGCCACAAGCAGATCCATGACGTCGACGCTGCCGTAGCCGCTCTGCCCGAGGTCGAGGTGCCTGCCGAGCTTGCACGCGCCAACGAGGCCTTTGCCGAGCGTGTTCGCGTGGAGACCGATGCCCTGCTGGGCAAGGTGCTCTACACCACGAGCTGCGCCATGAAGAACTCTTTCGCGATGAACGACAACGTGAGGTAGGGATTTCCCGTCGATCGAATAGCGCTAAAACGCTTTGTCGCTTTCGCTCAATCTTGGGTACAAGAACGCCAATGCAGTTGTTTGTGATTGGAGACAACCATGGTTATGAAACTCGATCAGCTTGTTAACGGCGCCATTAACGTGGGCTTTGGCGCTGCCGCCGTTGCTGTCGAAGGCGGCAAGAAGGTCCTCGACGACCTTAACACCAAGGGCGAGCAGGTCCGCAAGGACACCGCCACCCCCGATATCGCCCGCAGTGTGTCCGACATGTTCGAGCAGGCCGGCGGTACCATCTCCGATCTGACCGAGCGCTTGGGCATACAGGGCGAGACTGCGGCCCAGCGCGTGCTCGACGAGCTCATCCTTGCCCGCGTCCGCGTTATGACCGCCCCTGAGCGCACGGCCTTCCTAGCCCATGTGCGCGACATCGTCGATTCGGTCGAGGACAACGTGACCTCGGTGCCCGTCGAGTCCGTTGAGCCCGACGATGCGAAGGATACCGAAGAGGCCGAGTAGCAGCGCAGATGGCAGATTCCACCACCGATTACAACAATCTAGATCCTTTGGGTGACGAGGCGGCGGTTGTCGATGAGGTCGATGCCGCCGTCTCGGGCGCTCGCAAAAAGCCGCGCGCTGTCGATATGGTGCCCGAAGAGCCCGACGCGATGGCGCCGGACGAGGAATACCAGCTCACGCCGGCGGGTCGTCGCGAACGCATCGGGCAGATTGTTCGCTTGGTCAAAAAGTACCGTGTGTGGGATAACCTCACGCCGGTTCGCTTGCGCCGCCTGCTCGAGGAGCTCGGCCCCATGTTCGTCAAGATGGGGCAGATTCTGGCCAACCGGTCCGAGATTCTGCCGCAGCGCTTTTGCGATGAGCTGCGCCGTCTGCGTTCCGACGTGGAGCCGGTGCCGTACGAGGTAGTGCTCCGCTGCTTGGGAGAGGAATACGGCCTGCGCCTGGGGGAGATGTTCGATGCGATCGACCCCAATCCGCTTGGCAGCGCATCGCTCGCGCAGGTGCACCGCGCTCGTCTGGTGACGGGCGAGGACGTAGCCGTCAAGGTGCAGCGCCCCGGTGCGCAGCAGGTTATGGCGCAGGACATCGATATCATCCGCTCGGTGGTGCGCATTGTTTCCAAGTTCGTCAACACCGATCAATTCGTTGATCTGCACGGCGTAGTCGAGGAGTTGTGGACCTCGTTTCGCGAGGAGACCAACTTTTTGGCCGAGGCCAAAAACCTCAACGACTTCTACGAGTTCCATAAGAGCGTTCATGGCGTGACGTGCCCTAAATCCTATCTGGACCTGTGCACCGAGCACGTGGTGGTTATGGACTACGTCGACGGCATTTCGATCGCCGATCCCGAACGCTTGGTGGCCGAGGGCTATGACTTGGAAAAGATCGGTGCCGCGATTGTCGAGGACTACTCGACGCAGGTGCTCGATGACGGTTTTTTCCATGCCGACCCGCATGCGGGAAACATCATTCTCAAGGACGGCATCGTCTACTTTATCGACTTGGGCATGGTCGGACGCATGTCGAGTCACGATCGCGGTATCGTCAAGGATATGATTTTCGCCGTGGCCGAGGGTGACGTGCCCAAGCTCAAGGATTCGCTCATGCGCTTCGCCGTAACGCGTGGCGACTCGGCCGAGCTTGACCATTCGGCCTTTTTGTCCGATCTTGACTTTATCGTGGCTGACTTTGCGGGCCTTGACCTGAAGGATCTGGATATCGGCGAGTTTTTGACCTCGCTGCTAAACTTGGCGCGCAAAAACGACGTTGAGCTGCCGAGCGTGGTGACAATGTTCGCGCGCGGCATGGTGACGCTCGAGGGTCTGCTGACCGAGTACATGCCCAACGTCAACATGATCCAGATCATTCAGGCTCATATCAAAAACGAGAAGAGCATCTATGCCCGCATGCGCGAGATGAGCCGCGACTTTGCCGCGAGCAGCTATCGCGCGGCAAAAGGCTCGCTCGAGGCGGCCGAGTATCTGGGCTTGGCTTCGCGTATGCTCACGCGCGGCCAGCTTAAGGTGAACACGCAGATCATGAGCAGCGATAAGGCGCTGCGACAGCTGGGCGGAATCATCGACCGCATGTCGATGGCGATTGTGATCGCCGGTCTGTTTATCGGTTCGTCGGTGGTGTACTATGCACGCATCGAGCCGGTTGTGTTTGGTATCCCAGTCATTGGCTTTATGGGCTACGTGAGCGCGCTGGTGCTGGCGCTTATGCTGGGTCGCAATATCTGGCTCAACAGCCACGGCGGCAAGCACTAGAGGCTGTGACCGTCACCGCATTCTCCTATCGCAAACAATAGCTTTTACCTTGGGCTTCGCCTGCGTGCGAGGCCCTTTTGCGTGATAGCATATTGACGGTATTAATCGATGGCCTAGATGGTGGTGCGGAGACGCACGAATGCGCGGTTTTCCTGCGCGTTTGGGAGAATCGGGGTGCAAGTCCCCGGCTGTACCAGTAACCGTAATTCCTCTTGGCTCGGGATGCTCGCGTCGCAGATCGGACGACGTGCCCGAGCCGTTAAGGTTAAGTCGGATCGCCTCCCATCTTGCACGTTGCCGCGGCGTATGCCGCCGGTGTGCATAGGGCTCTGGAGGGAAGGGGACCCCGATGGGGGAACTCGTGCGCAACATGCGCGATGACGTGGGGCAGCCTCAAGGCAACGCTCCAAGTACAGACAATGGGGGACAAATGGATATGTTTGAGGACGAGCGTGAGCGCGCCTCGTTGCATCGTCGTGGCGCGATTGCACGCGGTGTAGCCAAGCGCGGCCTGGTGGCATTCCTGGCCTTCGCGATGGCCTTTGGCACCACGCCGGCTCAACTGTGGGCCGAGGGCGCCGAGGGCATTGCCGAGGCTGTGGCTCAGGCTACGACGCCAGGCGAGGACGCAGCGCTTGCGGGCGGTACCGCTGAGCAGAGCGGCGCCGAGGTTTCGGATTCCGGGAGCGCGCCTGCAGCTAGTGCCGCCACTACAGAGGCAGCAACTGGCGACGAAGGCTCGGCGACGGGGGAGAGCCCTGCCACGAGCGAGCGGTCTTCGACGGCATCCGCTGGTCAAGCAGGATCTGCCGCCGCGGCTGCCGTCCAGACAGAGAACCCGACAGAAACTGGCGATGTCGCCAAGAAGCAAATCGAGGTCTCGTTCTCGATTATCGGCACCGATGCCGACGGCAAGGCTCAGACCTGGGTGGCACCTACGCAGCTCAAGCTCGACGAGGGCGCGACGGCTGCGGATGCCTTCATTAAGCTGCAGCAGAAGACGGGCTTCAAGGCGGATTACGATCCGAACACGGCATACGGTTTCTACCTCAAAAGCATCACATCCCCGAGCGATGGCCGCACGCTTGCCTACGATCCGACGACTTATGCCTTCTGGCAGCTGTTCGTCGACGGCGCGTCTTCCTCGGTTGGCGCGAGCAGCGTCAAGCTCACCCAGGGGCAGAAGATTGAGTTTGCCTATACGGCTGGTAGCTCGTCCCCTGTCGTTAAGGACCAGGTTGCCGCAAATGTGACCGTCATTGGTCGCGATGCCCAGGGCAAGACTCAGACTTGGGTCGATAATGCGCAGTATGTGGTGACGTCCGGTTCGAGCGCACTTGATCTTACGAAGGTCGCACTCGAGGCGAACGACATTGACGCCGTTGCTGCGGGCTCCTTCATTCTGAGCCTTAAGTACAACGGTGTTGAGCTGGGTACGCCCCAAGATTATTCGACCTATTGGCAGCTGTTCATCAACGGCAAGTCGAGTGACTATACGGCGGACAATGTCACCATCCATGCCGGCGATACCGTCACGTGGTTCTACGGTGGCTGGGGCGACCAGTTGCCGTCCGATTCTGTCCATGCTTCTGTTCAGGTTCTCGGTAAGGACAAGGACGGCAAGCAGCAGGTTTGGGCTTCGACGGGCCAGACGAGCCTCAAGGCAGGCTCCACTGCCAAGGATCTCCTTGAGCAGGTCGGCCTTACTCTCGATGCTGGCGAATCGTCTTGGGGCTGGTTCCTCAACGGCATTTATTCGCCCTTCGATGGTAAGTCCTATTGTGGCTATGATGCTGCGACCAATAGCTATTGGCGCTTCTACGTAAATGGCAAGTTCAAGAACGTTGGCGCTGGTGCCTACGAGCTCCAAGAGGGTGACGCCGTCACCTTTATGTATGCTGGCGACAGCGATGCCCTTCCTGGCCAGGTTCTTGGTTCTGTCGATGTTATCGGTCCCGATGTCAACGGCAACAATACTCGCTGGGGCTCGGCAAGCAATGTTTCTTTGCCCGAAGGCTCCACGGCCCAGAACCTTATTGAGGCATTTCTGAAGGCCAAGGGCGTTGCGTACAACGGCTCTCAGAGTGGTGAGTACTGGTTCCTCAATTCCATCGACTCGCCGTTCGGAGGCAAGACGTACGGCTATGATGGTGCGACCAATAAATATTGGCATCTGTATATCAACGGAGAGCCCTCATCTCTCTGCGCCAACCAGGTCACGCTCAAGAGCGGCGACAAGGTTACGTTTGCCTACACCACCGATAATTCGCCCATGCCCGATCCCGACAAGATTGTCGTGGACCCGAGTGCGACGACTCCTGATTGGGATGTCGAGTGGGCCGGCTACGGCAACAGTGGCAACGGTTCGACCGTAACGGATGCCAAGACGCCTGCGCAGGCCGCCGGTCTTAAGTGGGCCTTCGATTGGAAGGCCGAGTCTGGCCAGCAGTATGCCAACTGTAGCGAGCCTGTCATCGCTAACGGCTTTGTGTACATCGCGACCGAGAACGAGCTCATTAAGATCGATTCGTCCACGGGCAAAAAGGTTGCCTCTGCGCCGCTTGCCTCCAAGGTGAGCTATACCTCTCGTCCGATCTATACCAATGGCCTTATCATCGTTCCGCTCAACGGCGGTGCGGTCCAGGCGATTACTGCAGACAAGCTGATCTGCAAGTGGCTGACGCCTGGTTTGACGGACTTGACGCAGAGCTCCTGCACCGTCGTTTCGGACGGCGAGTACGTCTATGTAGGCTCGGTCGATATTTCGTATGACGAGAATTACAATGCGACCTACGGCAACGGCTCCTTTGCGCGCATTAAGATTGCCACGGGCGAAGTTTCTTGGCAGAACATCGACCCTACCGAGGGCTATTACTGGACTGGTGCGGCTTTGACGGATAAGTATGCCATCGTTTCTACGAGCGCGGGTACGCTTAAGTGCATTGATAAGACGACGGGCGATGTCGTTTCGACCATGAAGCTCGGCGCTGTCGCAAATGCCGATTGCATTGCCGATCCGTCCAATGGCTCGACCTTCTATCAGATGACGCACGACGGAAAGCTCCATGTGATTTCGCTTTCGGCGAAGGGCGTGCTGAGTGAACAGAAGACGGTTGATCTGGGCCTTACGAATAATCTGAGCGCCCCTGCGGTGTCTGGTGACAATCTGATTGTCGGCGGACAGACGGCTACTGGCTCTGCTCTGGTTCTCTATAACCTGAAGACGGGTAAGACCACGATGGTCGCTGCTGCCGACGGCAAGGCGCTGCCGGCTGGCCTCAACGGTATTGCTGCTACTCCGCTGGTGAGTGTTCAGGGCGGCAAGACCTATGTGTACTTCACCGTTAACAGCGCGGATAGCAAGGATTACGTCAACTACTCTGCTGGTGGTGGCGTGTATCGCTATACGCTCGGCGATGCAGAGGCGACGCAGATTTATGATGCGGCTGGCCATTACCAGTACTGTGACTCTCCGGTCATTGCCGATGCTTCTGGCAATCTCTACTACATTAATGATTCGGGCACGCTGTTTAAACTTGGAGCTGTCGAGTCTTGGACGGTTGCCTTTAACTCCAACGGCGGGTCTGCTTGCGACACTAAGTTTGTTGCTACGGCCGATGGCAAGCTGGTCAAGCCGGCCGATCCGACGCGCGATGGCTACACTTTCGGCGGTTGGTATACCGATGAGGCTTGCACGCAGGCGTATGACTTTAGCACGCCGGTGACGGCCGATCTGACGCTGTATGCCAAGTGGACCAAGAATGCCGTTAACCCTGGCGGTAATGGCGGCGCTGGTTCGAATGGCGGCGGCGGTTCTGGTACCGGTACTGGTTCTGGCACTGGCACTGGCACGGATTCCGGCTCCGGCTCGAAGGGCGGCGCTGTCGCCCCGGGTCATAAGCCGACGACCAAGACGACGGTGTCGACCAAGACCGAGACCAAGGACAACAAGTCCGACAAGAAGGACTCCGATAAGTCCGATAAGAAGGACGAGAAGAAGTCTGACAAGAAGGACAGCAAGTCCGACAAGAAGTCCGATTCCAAGTCCGATACGGGTGCTGCTTCTACGACCACTGCTAAGAAGTCCTCTAGTGCTTCCGAGCAGGAGACTGGCACCAACCCGCTCGCCATTGTTGGCGTTGCCGCCGGCGTCATCGGTCTCGCCATCGTCGGCGTGTTCGTGTTCACCAAACGTCGGTAGGTGAGGGTTGTGTCCAATAAATCCAAGGACGCTGACCCCAAGCAACCAGATTCCTCGTTCATTCAGTTCGACGATGCAAAGCAACAGGGCGCCGCTTCGGCGGCGTCCGCCTCTCGTCGCAAGGCGCTCCTTGGCGTTCTTGCTGCCGCGTGCACCATTCTGATCGTCGTCTCGCTGGGCTTCGTCCATCCTTCCGAGAGCGGCGCCTGGTCCATTGACTGGATCGTTCAGACCGTGACGGGGGAGAGCGTCGTCGCCAAGGACACCAAGGGGTTTGGCTCGACTACGACTTCGGGCGAGGCCAGTTCCAAGGATTCCAAATCTTCGAATGATGCAAAAGACGAGCCCAAGGGTTCGAACGACGCCAAGGACGATTCCGAGTCTTCAAACAAGGAATCGGACAAAAACTCGGATAGCAAGAAGTCCGAGGACCGGGGCGGCAAGAAGTCTGGCGATAAATCCGCTGCCCAAAATACGGGAGCCGGTGATACTTCCAATGCGTCTGGCGGTGCTTCTTCGGGCGGTGGCCAGTCGTCTGATGGAGCCTCATCCTCTAATGGTGGAAACGCCTCCTCGGGCAGCCAAAGCGGCTCACAGGAGTCCAACTACGTTACGGTGACGGTTTCGGTCACATCGAGCGCTGTGGGCAATCCCGTGTCCTCTGGCGGCACCTTTACCTTTAACGAAGGCGCCACCGTTTACGATGCCCTGTGCGCGCTGGGCCTTTCTGTCAACGCACACGGCTCATCGTACGGCACGTATGTTTCTGCGATTGGTGGTTTGGCCGAGAAACAGTACGGCGGCACGAGCGGCTGGATGTACTCCGTCAACGGCACAACGCCCATGACGGCCTGCAGTAACTACGTTCTCTCCAATGGCGACAACGTCGTTTGGTATTACGTAACGGGCTAGAGGCCTCGACATAGCGCGCCAGACGGGCGGTTCGGACAAACATCCGGGCCGCCCGTTTTTCGTGCGAATGGGACTGGGTCGCCGGGTCTCTTGGCAAACAAAAAACCGGTTGGAATGGGAATTCCAACCGGTTATACATTCAAGCAAATAGTGAATCGACTATGACCGTGCGCCCTCGAGGAAGAAGCGGCGGCTGAAGTAGTTGTACCAGGTGACGAGGAACGTGGCGATGGCCTTCATGGCTTGGTAGCCGATGCTCAAAAACGTGACGCCCACAAACATATACAGGTCGTTGAGGCCCAGGCCGATCACCGACAGGATGGTGAAGATCGTGAACTCACGCTTGCGGCTCATGCCTTCGCGGTGGTCGAACACGTACTTCATGCTGAGCCAGTAGTTGACCACGACGGACGTGATAAACGAAACCGTGGTGCTCATCAAAAAGTCGAGGTGGAACAGCTCGACGAGCGCAATGAGCATGCCCCAGTCGATGCCAAAGGAGATAAGACCCACGACAGCAAACTTGAGGAACTGCTTGGTATGAGGTTGTGCCAGCGCCTTGCGCACGTAATCACATCCAATGCGTTGATGAATCGAGCAGAGGATACTTTAGAGCTTTTACAAGGGAAACGTAAGGTCTTTGCCAATAACTATATGAACTCGCCAAATTTTCAAGAGCTAATCCGAAAACGTAAAATATTTGCCCGTAAACGAGCGACACCCACGGACGATACTGCGCTGAGTGCGCGTCGTCCGTGGGCGCCGTAATGCTGCAGGGGTTTCGAGCTATTTTGTCTCGTCGCCCTCCAGGAAGATTTTTCGAGTCACAAAGTTGTAGACCATGACAAGCGCGGTGGCGCAGATCTTGGCGATATTGGCCTCGAGTCCCAGGCCGGCGTTGAGCGCCAGCACGATGCCGTCGTTGAGCACCAAACCGATCACGGACAGCACGACAAAGATGATGAACTCGCGGCGGCGGCTCATGCCTTCCTTGTGCGCAAACACGTACTTCATGCTTGCGAGGTAGTTAAAGATGAGCGAGATGATAAAGCCGCTGGTGTTGGCGATTAGGATGTTGAGGCCGAGACCGTAGTGGAGCAGATTCATAATGCCAAAGTCGATAACCGTGGCAATGACACCGACGACGCCAAATTTCATGATCTGCGCAAGGAGCTTTTGCATGGTACCTGCCTTAGGGTGGCGCGGGGACGCCGTGGGGATGACAAACTCAGCAAGTTTAGCCAATCCCCGCGGGTGGGGCTAGACGCGCTCCTCGATAGCACCGTTTCTATATGCATCGAGCAGCTGGCGCAGATCCTGGATCTGGCTGCGAATCTTGGCGCCAGTATCGGTGTCGCTCACCATGCGGCGACGGTCTGCTTGGTCAAAACGGTTGGTCTCGCTTTCGATGTCCACGTTGCGCGTGAGTGCCTCGGCAACCGTCGTAAAGGCCCGGTGCGACTTGAGGCGGCAGCCGCGCGAGCTCGAGATGAGCGTATAGCCGGCGATGCCCGTCTTGGGATGGTAAGCGCGGCAGAAGCCGCCATCGATGACCAGCAGCTTGCCCTCGGCGCGGATGGGCTGCTCGCCCTTGGTGGTTTTAACGGGCGTGTGGCCGTTGATGATGTGGCCGGTCGGCGAGCATGCCATGGGCGCGACGCCAAACTCGCGCATGATATCATCGCAGACCGAGGGCGACTTGGTAAGCGTAAAGTACGGGTCCATCGGCTCGACCCAGGTGCTCTTATCGGCGATATAGGCGCGCTCAAAGGTACGCACCAGGCGTCCGCTGGCGGGTGAATTGAAGCCAATCCACAGGTACCACATCCAGTCGAGGGCATCGCGGTCGCCCACGCGCCACGCGCGGCGGGCGATGTGGTCGCAAAAATCGAGATAATCACGGCCAGCGTGCCAGGTGCCCAGGCAGTTCATGCTGCTAAAGGTGCCGTCCTCGTTGAGCGGCACGCAGCCATGGAAGAGCAGGTTGCCGTTGGCGACCTTGTACATCGAGCCGTGGGAATAGAGGAAATCGATATGGCGATGCAGGTGATCGGCGGTGACAAACTCGGACACGAGCTTGTCGATGATGTGCTGCTCCTGAGACGTGAGCGTATAGGGGTCCGCCGGGTCGACGGTGGGGAAGTCGTTGGTCGTGAGCGGCCACACGCTGCCGTCGGCGAGCGTGACCGTGCCGGTGTCGTGGTCGATCTTGTCGAGTAACAGGCGGTCGGTCATATCGAACTCGGGGTGGCGCTGGATAATCTGGCCCTCGAGCTTAAAGAGCAGCACGTTGATGGCCTTGATCAGCGGGGTGATGGACTCACCGGCGGTGTAGGTGGCATCGGCAAAGGCGACAAGCTCACGCAGCGAGATGCCGTAGTCGTTCTCCAGGATCTCGTAGTTGTCGTAGCGTAGGTTGTTGCGCAACACCGTGGCGATGCAGGCGGGCTCACCGGCCGCAGCG
>FR878728.1:8229-27046 GCA_000434535.1 Collinsella sp. CAG:166 | reverse complement strand
GGCGGGCTCACCGGCCGCAGCGCCCATCCACAGCAGGTCGTGGTTGCCCCACTGGATGTCGAGCGAATGGTAGGTGAGCAGACGGTCCATAATCTTGGCCGCGCCGCCGCCGCGGTCGAAGATGTCGCCCACCAGGTGCAGGTGGTCGACGGCCAGGCGCTTGATGAGCGAGGCGAGCGACTCAATAAAGTCGTCGGCGCTGGCGGTCTCCAGGATGGACTCCACGATGCGCTCGTGATAGCGCACGCGATAGTTGTTCTCGTCCGGGTGCGTGTGCAACAACTCGTCGATGATATAGGCGTAATCGCGCGGGATGGCCTTACGCACCTTGGAGCGCGTGTAGCGGCTTGAAAGTGAGCGAGCGACCATGATGAGCTGGTCAAGCATCGTCTTGTACCAGGTGGGCGAGTCCTCGCGCTGACTGCGGACCAGGTCGATCTTCTCGCGCGGGTAGTAGATGAGCGTACACAGCTCGCCCTTTTCGTCAAAGGAGAGCGTGTCGCCAAAGATCTCGTCGACATGTTCGCGCACGACGCCCGAGCAGTTGTTGAGGATGTGCATAAAGGCTTCGTACTCACCATGCACGTCGCTCATAAAATGCTCGGTGCCCTTGGGTAGGTTGAGGATGGCCGAGAGGTTGATAATTTCGGTAAACGCGGATTGTTCGGTGGGGAACTGTCTCGACAGCAGGCGCAGATACTTGAAGTCTTGCGGGTTGCGATCGAATGCGACCATGAAACACCTTCCGATGGGGCTGGTAAAACTGATAAACAGCGTCAAACGTTTATCAGTATGCGCCGCTTTTGTTTCGATTTTGCGCCAGCGGCTGAAATGTCGGCTGAACGGTTTGGTAAATCGATTTAGTGAAGGTAGATGTGTTGGTCGGGTGGAGACGACAGAGGGTGTTTTCTCAGATATTTATGCGTGGGGCCGGTGGAGACGATGGTGGTAAAGATGTTCGCTATTTTTGGTTCGATTTGGTAAATAGTGGACATATGTACCGTATGTAGGCTCACTGTGCGATAATTTGCGCAGCAATGAGTAAGGAGCCTCATATGAGTGATTTTGTCCTGACCTGTGAATCCGCCGCCGACCGAACCCGTGAGTTCTTTGCGTCGCGCAATATCCCTGTCGTGTGTTTTCATTACGAGATCGACGATGTTGTCTATACGGACGATCTGTATCAGTCGATTACGCCGGACGAGTTTTTTGCCCAGATTGCCGCGGGCGCCATGCCCAAGACGTCTCAGGTGAGCGTGGGTGAGTACGAGGAGTTTTGGGAGCCGTTTGTTGCCGAGGGTAAAGACGTGCTGCACCTGACGTTGTCGTCGGGTATTTCGGGCACGTATGGATCGGCCTGCGTCGCGGCGCAGATGCTTGCGGATCGCTATCCCGAGGGCGGCAAGGTGCGCGTCATCGATTCGCTGGGGGCGTCTTCGGGCTTTGGTCTGTTGCTGGAATATGCCGCCGATGTGCGCGATAGCGGGGCTTCACTCGACGAGACGGCTGCCTGGATCGAGGAGCACAAACTCAACCTGCACCACTGGTTCTTCTCGACCGATCTGTCGAGCTACCTGCGCGGCGGTCGCATTTCGGCCGCGAGCGCGATCATCGGCACGGCGCTTAAGATTTGCCCGCTTATGACGGTCGATTGCGAAGGTAAGCTGTCGCCACGTGAGAAGATTCGCACTAAGAAGCGCGCGATTTCCGAGATGGCTAAGACCATGATGGCACACGTACAGGACGGTGCAGATTATTCGGGTAAGTGCATCATGTCGCAGTCGGCGTGCCGCGAGGATGCCGAGGCGGTCGCGGCGCTGATCGAGGAACAGGTTCCGCAGCTTAAAGGCAAGATTGAGATCAATGACATCGGTACTCTGATTGGCTCGCATACCGGACCTGGTACGGTGGCGCTCTTCTTTATGGGCGACAAGCGCGTGGATTAACGTTCGTGGGCTGGCTGACAGTTTTAACCGCTGCGCCTGTCCCTCCTGACATTCGATAACAGAAAGGGCCCGTTCCGTTGTTTGTGGAGCGGGCCTTGCTGTTGCGGCTAGCGTTTCTTTCCGCGGAAGAAGAAGCCGTGCAGTGACGGCTTGAGGCCGCGATTGGCGCGACGCTCCTCGACGCGCTCGTGGATCGAAGCGACGCGCTCGATGACTTCGTCGGGAATCGGCACGTCGGGATTCATGTTCTCGACTTGGCTGACCTCGGCGGCGGCGACCTGGTCGATAATGGGCACGTCGTCGCGCGAGATGACAGGTGTGGCGTCTTCCTTCATCTTGCGATAACGCTGCATCATGTCGGTCTGTAGCTGCTGGGCCGAAGGCGGTGTCCAGATGATGGCGTTGGCGCCGGCGGCGATGGTCTCGCGAATGCTCTTGGGCGTCTTGCCGCCCGGCGCGATGAGCGGCAGGTTGGGATAGTGCTCGCGCAGCTCGCGTAGGACCTGGGGCGTGTTCTTGCCGGCGGCGATGTTGAGAATCTTGGCTCCAGCGCGCACCTTGGCGTGGGCATCGTCGTCGCAGCGAACGACCGTGGCGATGACGGGGATGTCGGCGATGTTGGTGATGTGCTCGACCATCTCGGCAGTGGCGGGGGAGTTGACCACGCAGCCCGCCGCGCCCTGCATCTCGGAGACGGCTGCCATCTGCACGGAGCGCTTACCGGTCGTAGTTCCGCCGCCCACGCCTACAAAGACCGGGCACTCGGCGACGGTCAGCAGCGCTTGCGTAATGGCGGGCTGCGGCGTGAAAGGGTAGACCGCAAAAACGGCATCGGCGTTGGAGTTGCGGATAACCGCGACATCGGTGGTGTAAATGAGCGACTTGATGCGGCGGCCGAAGAGCGTGAAGCCGCTGGCCTCCTCGATCTCGTCGGGCATGCGAAGGGCAGCCTTGCGCAGACGTCCGTCGATGGGCAGGGGCTCCATGGGGAGCAGTCCGTTGGGGGTCACGGCTACCTGGGGCTCGGTGAACTCGTCTGCGAGCTCGACCTCGGAGAAATCGACCGAGGCGACGATGTCCTCGTGAACCTCGGCGGGCACATCGATGGGAGCTTGGTCGTTTGCCGCGGCAGGCGTGTCGAAGGAGCTGGTGCCGACGAAGGCGTCGACGCGCTCATTTAGATCGTTGAGGGTATCCATGGAGGCTCGATTCTATGTGATAACGGCCGGCGCTATGCAGCCGGAATTGCGAATGCTAAATCGTTTGACGAGTTGATTTTTCCCTGCCGCGCCATCCGTTAGACCGAAGGGCCGGCGAACGTGAAGGAGCTGTGGTGGCGGGTATCGAGGTGCTATCTTGAAAGTCCCGTTTAAAAGAGAGGTGACGCGGTATGGAATTTTCGGCAATGTTGGGCTCGATTGGCCTATGCGTGGGCGCAATCATAGCCGCCGCGGTCATCTACTTTGTGGTCACGGCCATTAAGGGCAAAAGGGCCGAACGCAAAGAGCGCGCGACGCTTAAACAACATCGTGACCAGCAGGGCAAACGCGCACAGAGATAGCTTGTTGAGTTTTGGATCCGTGCGCTAGCTGCGTTTTCGGATCAGGGCAATGTAGAAGCCCTCAAAGTCGCGGCTAGGCGGAATGGTCAGCGTACCGGGCATACCGTTGGCGACGGCCGAGACATGGCCGGCAGCGATGGCCTCAGTGAGGGCATTGCACTCGATATGCGGCTCCTCGCCGGCATCCTGGGCGCGACGCGCTTCGCTTTCGCTCGGCGTGCCGTCGAGGGGGATGAGCTCGCAGTCCATATGCTTGTCGAGGGCCTCTTGCAGGGCGTCCTCGTTTTCCTGCGGCAAGATCGAACAGGTCGAATAGACGAGCGTGCCGCCCGGTTTGAGGGCACCCATGGCGCGGTCCAGAAGTGCTCGCTGCGAGCGGGCGCACTTGCTCAGCAACTGCTCGGTCAGGCCGCGCAGGCTTTTCTCGTTGTCGCTGATGACGGTGCCCGTGCCGGTGCAGGGAGCGTCGAGCAGGATGCGATCAAAGCGGAAGAACTCGTCGAGCTCGCGTGCGTCGATGCGCATGACGGGCACGTTTTTGGCACCTTGACGGTGGAGGTTGGACTCAAGCTTTTCGGCGCGGGGAATGCTCATCTCACAGGCCGTGAGGTGTGCCTGGCCCTGGGTGAGGGCGGCGATCTGCGTCGTCTTGCCGCCGGGGGCTGCGCACATGTCCAGGATGTCCTCGCCGGCCTGAGCGCCCAGGACCAACGGCGGCATCATGGACGACAGGCTCTGCAGATAGATTTTGCCGTCGCGGTAGATGTCGAGATCCCACAGATCGGAAACCTGGGCCTCGGGCAGGATAAAGGCGTCCGGATACCAGGTAACGGTTTGGTGCGCGATGCCGGCGGCATCGAGCGCGGCGGCGATGTCCTCGGCGGTTGCCTTGAGCGTGTTGGCGCGCAGTGTGACCGGGCGTGTGGCCGCGGCTCCAAAGCCCTCGATCATGAGCTCGGCATCGGCGGGCGCATAGGCGCCGGCGACCGTGTCGACCA
Organism: Collinsella sp. CAG:166; assembly: GCA_000434535.1. Taxonomy (GTDB): domain Bacteria; phylum Actinomycetota; class Coriobacteriia; order Coriobacteriales; family Coriobacteriaceae; genus Collinsella. Next base: position 22,541 of record FR878728.1, on the reverse strand, counting down.
TAAAGCGCGGCAGGTCGGCGCCGCAGGGAAGGGCGGCAAGCTGGTCGGAAAGCTCGGTGGAGGCAAACTGCCTAAGCTTGAGCTCGGGCTTAACCTGCTTTTTCTGCTTACGACGACGCGGCTTGGACATCCGTCTTTCCTTCCACCTAAATGATTATTCTGGGACGGGGATTAAAACATCATTCCATGACCCCCGTCACAAAAGACTGTACTGTGGCGCCCGGGAATGATTTTTTAATCCCCGTCCCAGAATAATCATTCCCGGGCGCGTTGCTGCAGGCGTGCTTTAGTACTGGCTCTCGTGCTTGCTGAAGAAGTCGAAGCGCGGGGGCAGCGGCTTCACGCGGTGCTCACCGGGCTTCTCGCCCAGGCTCTCCACAAACTCGTCCGTGGAGGCAAAGATGTTATCCCAGCTAAAGAAAGCGACCGGGTCGACGTCGAAGTACTCGCAGATGAGCTCGCAGCCGGCCGGGACGATGCCGTGCATCAGGACGGTCGCCACGCGCAGCTCGGTGAAGGCGTCGACGAGGGCCTGCTTCATGGCGGCGTTGGCCGGCTCGCCCTCGAGCTTGTTGGCGGCCTTGGAGGCATCGCTCCATCGCTTGTTGGCGGCGCGCAGGTAGTCGTCGCACACGGCGAGCGCACGGTGTGTCTCGAACTTGTACATGGCCTGCTCAAAGGCAAGGGCGGCCTGCTCGGCAGCCTCGACCACGGCAGCAGAGGCGGCGCCGGCCGGAATGCAACCGTTGCGATAGGGGCTCTCGTCGCCTTCCTTGACGGCGACGCCGTAGAAGCAGCTGCGGGCCAGGCGGTTGAACACGCCGGTCAAAAGGGCGCTCTCCTTAAGGGCAGGATCGATGACGCGCTTGTCGTCGCAGGCGCGTACCTCGTTGCCGTCCTTGTCCTTGCCGGTCACGCGCGTGTCGTATGCCTTGGGGCTAAAGCTCACCGGCTTCTCGGACAGGCCAAGCGACAGCCAGTGCGCGCGCATCTGCTCGCAGGTGTAGTGGTTGAGCAGGTCGTCTGCCGGCGGGGGAGGCGTCTGCGAGGACGAGCTGGCCTTTTTGCCCATGTAGAGCAGGTGGTAGCAGGCGCTGACGGTGCTCTGCGTGAGGTCCCAGCCCAGGGCCTCCCACATGGCGGTCTGCGCGATGCAGTAGAAGTAGATGTTGTCCTGGCCGATGAACTGGTAGATCTGTGCGTCGTCCGAGCACCACCAGTCGCGCCAGTCGAGCGAGCTGTGCTGGTAGGTGGGTGCGGGTACCTGCGTGGAATCGGCGGCGGGCTCGCCCATGAGGGCGGCGTCCTGGGCGGCGACACCCTCAGTTACGCCGGCGGCTTTGGCATCGCGTGCGAGCACGGTGCGGGTGTAGCTGATGGGCGCCCACAGGCTCTCGGGCCAGCACCAGCAGGTGACGTCGTTCACGCCGTCGACCTCGGGCACCGGAACGCCCCAGTCGATGTTGCCGGTGATGCGGAAGGGCACGAGCGCCTTGCCGCTGCGGAAGCGCACGCCGCCGTTAGCGAGCACTGCGTGGGCGTCGTCGCGCTCCTTCCAACTGGGGAAGGTGACGGTAAAGCTGCTCTTGTTGCCCTCGGGCTCCAGCACGGTGTGCTCGGGCAGTTGATCCTCGACGGCGTCGAAGGCCTCGCGGAACTTGTTCTGGATGTAGAGCTGTGCCGGCAGCAGCCACTCCTCCATGGTCTTGGAGACCACGGAGCGGACCTGCGGGTTCTGGGCGAGCTTGGCGGTGTAGGTCTTCATAAAGTCGAGGTAGGCCGGCAGGTCAAAGTAGAGGTTGTCGACCGGGCGCAGCTCGGGCACCTCGCCGGTGAGCTGGCTCTTGGGCGCGATGAGCTCCTCGGGCTCAAACTGGTGACCCAGGTCGCACTCGTCAGCATAGGCCTTCTCGGACTTGCAGCCCTGAATGGGGCAGCGGCCGATCACTTGGCGGCCGTTGAGGAACGTGCCGGCCTTGGCGTCGTAGAACTGCAGCGTGGAGCGCTTGGAGATGGTGCCCTGCTCGTGCAGGCGCTCGATAATCTCGGCGGTCACCTCGTTGTGAATCTGGGCCGCCGGCTCAAGGCCCGAGCCGCCGTAGATATCGCAGCTGATGTTGTAGTTGTTGAGGGTCGCGGCCTGGCGGGAGTGATTGGACTCGACATACTCGCCGATGGACTTGTCGTAGCCTTCGTTCTCCTTGAGCTTGCGGTAGCTCTCCATGATGGGCGAGCCGTAGCAGTCGGTGCCCGAGGTGAAGATGACGTTCTCGCGGCCCAGACGGTCGCGCAGGAAGCGGGCGAAGAAGTCGGCCGGGACAAAGACGCCGCCGACGTGGCCAAAGTGAAGGCCCTTGTTGCCGTAGGGCTCGCCGGCGGTAACGATGGCGCGGCGAGGCCAGCTGGGACGGTCGTTCATGGAGTATTTGGATGCCATGGGACTCCTTCGCATATGGTGAGAGCGCGGTCGGGCGCAAGGCCTGACGACGCGGTGGTCAATTCGTGCATATCGTTCGACATTATCGCACATGCGGACGGGTACGTGGCAGGGGCGCTATCCTAAGATGCTATGAATGAGATTTCCAACATACATGCGTTTGAGGACGAGGATTTTCTGCACGCCTGCTTTGTGTGGGGGATGGCAGTGCTTGGCGCATTTGCCGTATGCCTGGTGCCGGTGTTTATGCTGCTGGGCGGGCCCGCGGACTTGGATGCGGCTGACGCGGGTGGCTGGACGGCCGTTTTGGGCTGGATAGTCGGCTTGGCTGCGGTCTCGGCGGCGTCATTTGCCGTGCATGAGCTGGTGCACGGTGTGTTTTTTAAGCTGCTGGCGCCTGCGGGCGCTCGGGTGACCTTTGGGGCGAATCTCGAAACCTGCATGATTTACGCCTGCGCCGAGGGCGTTGTGTATTCGCGCCGGCGGTACGTGGCAGTTTGCCTGGCGCCGACGGTTGTTGTGACGACAGCGTTTGCCCTGGGGTTTGCATTCTCGGGCTATCCGCTGCTGTGCTACCTGGCGGCCGGCTTGCATTTGTCGGGCTGTGTGGGTGACTGGTATTACGTGCGGACCATCCTACGCGACCGTCGCATTGTCGCCTGCGAGGACACGTCTTTTGGCGTCCGCTTTTTCGCAAGGTAGTCTTTTGGGATGATTTATCTGGGACGGGGATTAAAAAATCATTAGGTACGCAATGATTTTTTAATCCCCGTCCCAGATAAATCATTGTGGGAGAGGAGATGTCCATGAAGCCGTTGTTGTTGCACGCTTGCTGTGCGCCGTGCTCGCTTGAGCCGGTTCGCCTGCTGCGCGAGGAGGGGTTTGAACCCACAATTTGCTGGACCAATCCCAATATTCAGCCGCGCGATGAATGGCGGCGGCGTTTGGACGAGCTGCGCCGGTGGTGTGCCGATGGCGACATCGAGCTTATCGAGGCGGGGGAGGACCGCGAGCGCTGGGAGGCCGGCGTGGCCCCGCTGGGCGCCGATCGGCCCCGTCGCTGTCGAGCCTGCTATGCCCTGCGTCTGGCCGAGGCATGCCGTGTGGCCCAGGAGCGTGGGTTTGAGTTTGTGGGCACGACGCTCGCCGTCTCGCCGTATCAGCTGTTCGAAACCTGCAATGATGTGTTGGAGCGCTTGGCGGCGGCACATGGGCTCGTCCCGGTCATTCGCGATTTTCGTCCGTATTACCCCGAGGCGACACGCCGTTCGCGCGAGCTGGGCATGTATCGGCAGAATTATTGCGGCTGCCGATTCTCGGCCGTCGAGGCGGCCATGGACCGCGCCCGTATCCGCGACGAGCGCAAAGCGTCCAAAAAGTAGTTCTTTTAGGCTGGCAGCCTGCTAGGATGTAGAGCGGACTTTAGCTATATAAGGAGTATCCGACGTGTCTATGCGTACCGATGATTTTGACTACAACCTTCCTGAGGAACTGATCGCCCAGGCTCCTGCCGAGCCGCGTGACTCCTGCCGTCTGCTGGTGGTGGATCGCAAGGGCTCCCAGACGGGAACGCCGCTGGAGCACGGCGGTACCGTTGAGCACCGCATCTTCCGCGACATCATCGACTATATCGAGCCAGGCGATGTGCTCGTCATCAACAAGACGCGCGTGATGCCGGCCCGCCTGATCGGTCGCAAGGCCGGCTCGGGTGGCGTGGTCGAAACGCTGCTGCTCAAGCGCCGCGAGGATGTGGATCCGCTGGGTCACGTTTGGGAGTGCCTGGTCAAGCCGGGCAAGCGTCTGAAGCCCGGTGCCCAGATTGAGTATCGCGCCGGTGGCGCCCATGCGCCCGAGGGGGCTCCCGTGGTACTGACAGCCGAGGTCGTCGACTTTGTCACCGATAGCCGCGGCGGCCGCCTGGTGCGTTTTGAGCCGGCCGGGTGCAATGCCGCCGGCGACCCGCGCACGCTCGACGAGGCCATCCATGCTGCCGGCCACGTGCCGCTGCCGCCCTACATTACCGATTACGAGGGAGATCCCGAGAAGTACCAGACCGTTTACGCCATGAAGGAGGAGCACTCGGCTGCTGCTCCCACGGCGGGCCTACACTTTACCCCCGAGCTCATGGCCGCTATCGAGGCCAAGGGTGCGAAGTTTGCCGCCGTTGAGCTCGAGGTGGGCATCGACACCTTCCGCTTGGTTGAGGAGGACGACCCTACGCAGCACGTCATGCACACCGAGCGCTACCACGTGTCGCAGGAAGTTGTCGACGCCGTGCATAAGGCGAAGGCCGAGGGACACCGCGTAATCGCCGTCGGCACCACCGCAGTGCGCTCGCTCGAAAGCGCCTTTGACGCTGAGGCGCCGGTGTCCGATCCGGCCGTGACGGCGCGCTATTTTGAGGGCCGCGAGGACGGGGCCGATACACTTGGCCGCGGTGACATCGTGGTGCGCGAGAACGCCACGACGCAGCTTTACCTCATGCCCGGCTCGACCTATCACGTGGTCGATGCGCTGATCACGAACTTCCATGTGCCGCGCTCCACGCTCATGATGCTCGTGAGCGCGCTTGCCACCCGCGACCAGATCATGGATGCCTACGCCGCTGCCATCGAAGAACGTTATCGCTTCTTCAGCTTTGGCGACGCGATGCTCATTCAGTAGGTTACGGCGTTTTACAAACGCCGTAACTTACGCGGTTTTACCAAACGCCGTAACGGGCCGACGCTGCGCGGGCCGCATTTGGACAATCTGACGTTCAACTTCAAGGGCGCGACCAGAAGGTCAGCGCCCTTTCGTTTCACGTCACCTTGTCTCAAATGCGGCCCGCTCGCTGTCGTTGCCAAAACATCGGCGTTGCCATTGTTGGCACTTGGGGACGTTCCTTTTGTGCCGGCACCTGGGGACAGTCCTTATGTCAAGAGATCGGTGCAAGAGGGATAGGTTGCCTTGCGTCGATCTAAATAAGTTGCGGTGAGATAGTTCTTGAATTGGCCTTTTTTGAGGCTAAACAGGAACTATCTCACCGCAACTGCGTTGAGCGTTTTTTGGCAGCTGGTTTACTTGCTCGCGAACAGCCAGATCAGGATGATTACCAGAATCACGGCGACGATGCAGACGATGGCGCCAGTGAATTTGATGCGTGAGTCGCGGGTACGCTCGCGCACCGCGTCCTCGGTGGCCTCGAGCTGGGCGACTTCTTGCTCGGTCTCGGCGTGTTCGGCTTTGTCTCGGGCCAAGGATCCTGCAAGCGACTCAGTGATCTCTGGATGGTCATGCACCTCGGTCGCCTGCTCGATGATCGACTGTGCATGTGCGGCATCTGCTTGGGCGTTGGCGATGCTTTGCTCTTGGTCGCGGCGTGCCTTGTCCTCGGCGGCGATTTTCTCGCGCAGTTCGCGCTGGCGCGTCGTGGCGGCAGTCTTTGCCGTCTGCAGCTCGTCGCGCGCGGCATCGGCCTCAGTCGTCACGGCTTGGTGTGCGCGTTTGGCTTCGGCAATGGGGGCTTGAGCCTGCTCGACGGCCTGCTCGGCTGCGGCAAGCGAGTGCTCAAGGTCGGCGGTGATGCGCGGGACATCTTCTTCGGCTTTTCGCAGGGCATCTGCCGTGTCGGAGATCTGCATCGAGAGCTCGCTGGTGCGCACCGTATAGTTGGCGGGATTTGCCGAGGGATTGCGTTGCAGCTCGGCATACTCATGACGCAGCGTCTCGAGCTGGGCGCGCGTGGCGTCGACGGTTTGTTGTGCGGCCGCAATGCCGGCGTCTCGCTCGGCCTTCACCTTGTCGCGGATGCGCTTGGAATCCTCAAGACGTCGAACGAGGCGGTTGCCGGTCTCGCGAGAGCTTGCCTCGCGGGCCTCCACGGCGTCGAGCGCGGCCTTCAGGCGGAGCTCAGTCGCGTCATCCTCTGTCTTCATTTGTTCGAACTGACCCTTGAGCTCTGTCGCTTTGGCGGCGTGGGCATCACGGTCAATCTCGGCTGCCGCGGCGGCCTTTTGCGCTGTAGCAATCGCTTGGCGCTGGTCGGCGACGATCTGGTCGTAGCGGCCTGCGATATCCTGGCGCGTCTCGAGTTCCTCGGCCTGATCGGCAATGCGCTGCTCAAGTTCGGTCAGGTGGGCGCGGGCATCGGCAAGTGCCTTTTTCGCGGCGTTCATCTCGCGCATGGCCGAGGCGCCCTGGGCGATAAAGGTGCCCACGGCGTTCGCGGTGTTCGAGACAGCGGTCCCCAGATCGCGGCTCGCGGCGGGGGAGTGCGGGGCGGTCGGGCGAGTGGTGTCGGCAGCGTCCGCATCGGCAGTCTGCGGCGCGGCGATATTGCCGGTACCGCCCTCGACCACAGAAAAGCCTGCTGCGTGCGGATCGACCGCATCGGCGCCAATCGTGGGGTGCTCGAGCTGGAGAAACGAGGGCATGGTACTGCCCTGGTCGGCAACCGGAGTCTCGCCGGGCACAAAGGTCGAGGCCGCCTCGGCGGCCTCCTCTTCCTCGGCATCAATATCGGCATCGGCGACGGCGTCTTTCATCGCTTTGACGGCATCCATCATGGAGTCCATGACGGCATCGAGCTCTTCTTCCGAAGACACCTCGATGGGGCCTGCCGCCTGTGGCGCGGGGTCTGTGTCGGGTTCGGCATCGCTCGGCTCCGGCTGCTCGCTTTCGTCATGCTCGACAGTATCGTCTGTGTCTGTTGCTTTATCCGCATCGGCGTGCACATCTGCGGCAGCGTGCACATCTGCGGCAGCGGGCGCATCTGCGGTGGCGGGCGCATCGGTGGAGGCGTCGACGCAGGTAGGAGTATCGCAGTCGTCGACGGCGTCTGCGGAATGATCAATATGCTCTTGAGTCTGGGGGTCCAGCTCGTCTGTCATAGGCATGTGCTCCTCATCGTTGTTTGTCACCCTATGATAAGGTCTCGCGCCGACATCCCGCGCGCCGCAGCAAAGTTTCAAAACGTGTTCGATGGCTCGATCTGATAACAATAACTCGGCCGTTTTATCCAGTTTGTACTTGACAATCCCTTCGCCGAACTACGTGGTGCCGTTCGCCTACCGCGGTCTTTTATTTTTGCTTGAACACGCTAAAGTTGCATCTCAGCTTTTGGCGCGTGAAGTTGGATACGCGCAGTCGGCGGGCGTGCCCGTCGCGATTTGAAAGGACTTTGTATGGGACTTTTCACTGGTAAGACCGTGATCGTCACCGGCGGCGGCAAGGCCACACTTAAGGACGGTTCCGCTGGCTCCATCGGCTACGGCATCGATATCGCATTTGCCAAGGAGGGCGCGAACCTCGTCATCACCGGCCGCAACGTCGCCAAGCTCGAGGCCGCCAAGGAGTCTCTCGAGGCCGAGTACGGTGTCAAGGTTCTGCCTGTTCAGGCCGATGTCTCGGCTGGTCAGGACAACGAGGCCGTCGTCCAGAACGTCATCGACAAGGCCATTGAGGAGTTCGGCCGCATCGACGCCGTCGTCAACAATGCTCAGGCTAGCGCCTCGGGCGTGACCATCGCCGATCACACCATGGATCAGTTTAACCTGGCCATTTACTCCGGTCTGTATGCTACCTATCTGTACATGCAGAAGGCCTATCCGCACCTGAAGGAGACCAAGGGCTCCGTGGTCAACTTTGCCTCGGGCGCCGGCCTGTTTGGCAACTATGGCCAGTGCAGCTATGCTGCCGCCAAGGAGGGCATCCGCGGCCTGACCCGCGTTGCCGCCAACGAGTGGGGCAAGGACGGCATCAACGTCAACATCGTGTGCCCGCTTGCTTGGACCGCTGCGCTCGAGAACTTCCAGGATGCCTACCCCGAGGCGTTCAAGGCCAACGTCCACATGCCGCCGGCAGGCCACTACGGCGACGTCGAGAAGGAAATCGGCCGCGTTGTCGTTCAGCTCTGCGGTCCCGACTTTAAGTACATGAACGGCGAGACTGTCACCCTCGAGGGTGGCATGGGCCAGCGGCCTTAGGGGTTACGTCTCAGGCGGTGATCCGTTTTCCTCCGTCCCCAAGGGATCATTTGGCAGTGCCGTTAAGCGGAAGGGGTGTTATCGGCGGCCTCCTTTTGGGCATACAATGGCTATTGGTTTGCTGCGGTGAAGGCCTGTCCGCTCCGCAGCTTTTTTCTACGGTTAAAGGAGTATGTATGTCCGTTGAGGTCATGAGATCTGTGATCGAGGCCGCCGAGGGTCGTGTGCCCGTCGACACGCTGTTTGCCAATGCACAGATTGTCGATGTGTACGGCCAGCGCGTGGCGCCCGGTAGCGTTGCCGTCAAGGATGGCGTGATCGTCGGTGTGCTCTACGACGGTCGCGACGATGCCGCCGGTACGTATGAGGCTGCCGAGGTCATCGATTGCCAGGGCCGCTATCTTGCCCCCGGTTTTATTGACGGACACTTGCATATCGAGTCTTCGAACATCCGCCCTGCCGAGTATGCGCGCATGGCGGCGACGCGCGGTACCACCACCGCCATTGCCGACAGCCACGAGATCGCTAATGTTTCCGGCCTGGACGGCCTGCGCTTTATGATCGAGGACGGTCGCCGCGCTCCTATTTCCATCAAGTACATGATGCCCTCGTGCGTGCCCGCGCTGCCCGACGAGCAGGCCGGTGCCGTCATCACCGCTGCCGATATGCAGGCGTTTTTTGCCGAGCATCCGGGCGATGTCTTTGGCCTGGGCGAGATGATGAACCTGCCGGGCGTCTTTATGGCCGATCCCGAGACCTGTGCTCGCATTGACGCTGCCAACCAGACGCCGTCCAAGCAGGTTGACGGTCACGCGCCGCTCGTTGCCGGCAAGGACCTCAACGCCTATGCCGCAGCAGGTATTATCGCTGACCATGAGTCGACGATTCCCGAGGAGGCACTCGACAAGCTGTCTCGCGGCATGTATGTGATGCTGCGCGAGGGTACGTGCAGCCATGACCTGGCCAACCTGTCGCCGATGCTGCTGGAGAACCCCGCCCGCGCCCGTCGCTGCTGCTTCGCGACCGATGACCGCGCTCCCTCCGACGCACTTTCGACCGGTATGATCGACAACGCCTGCCGCGTGGCTATCGAGGCCGGCATTGACCCCGTGGTTGCCATTTCTATGGCGTCCCTCTCCACGGCCGAGGCGTTTGGCCTTGATCACGGCTGTCGCGACCCGCACGAGCTCCGTGGTGCGATTGCCCCGGGCAAGCGTGCCGACCTGCTGGTGCTCAATGACCTGACGTTTGCCACGGCTCCGCATCGCGTATACGCCGCCGGTGCTCTGGTGGCGCAGGACGGCACCTTTGTGGGCGAGATCGCACCCGAGATGGCCGAGGTCGCAGCCCTTGCCGACGAGCTGCGCGCGTCCGTTAAGCTGCCGAAGCTTTCGCTCGACGTATTCGACTATGCCTTTAAGCCGGGCGAGGCCGTGATTGACGTGGTGCCGGGTAAGGCCATCACGGGTATGGCTCGCCCCGAGAGCGCCGAGGGCCTGCGTCGCATTATGCTGATCGAGCGCCACGGCCGCGGTGTGTCGCTGCAGGCCGAGGGCGCCGACGGTGATGGTCCTGCGGGCCTGGGCCTTGTCGGCAAGCATATCGGTCGCGGCTGGGTGCGTGGCTTCACCATCACCGGTGGCGCCATTGCCTCCACGATCGGCCACGACTCGCACAACGTGTGCGTCGTGGGTGATAACGCTGCCGATATGATGGCTGCTGTTGAGGCTGTGGGCCAGGGTGGTCACGTGCTGGTGCGCAACGGCGAGGTCGTGGCGCGCATTCCGCTGGCGCTCGGCGGTCTGATGAGCGAAGGCACGGCCGAGGATGTCGCCGCGCAGCACGACGACTTTATGGTCAAGGCGCGCGCCATGGGCATCGAGCCGCCGCTCGACCCCATCATGGGCATCATCTTCCTGCCCCTGCCGGTTATCCCGACGCTCCGCATCCGCCCCGAGGGCATGTTCGACGTCACAACCTTCACCTACGCCGACTAGTCATCGGGGACGTTCTTAAACGTCTAGTCGCCTGCGACACTCTTTGACGTGTTGCCTGGCGCTGCGAATGTGGGACCCCTGGTGCGCGTGAGCTATTTGCCAGGTCCTTGTAACGTTTGCGCCCGCGGAGTCTTACCTGAGCTCCCTTTGGGTACGTTGGAATTGGATACACGTTCGATTCCAACAAGCCCGAAGGGAGCTTTTCTATGTTTAAACTGATTGCATCCGATATGGACGGCACGTTGCTTGACGAAAACAGCCAGGTGCCTCCCGAGACCTACGAACTGATTCTGGCGCTACACGAGCATGGCGTGCATTTCGCCGCATCGTCAGGTCGTCGCTACGATCGCCTGTGCGAGTTCTTTGCGCCCGTTCGCGACAAGATGGACTTTGTCGCCGCTAACGGTGCCCAGGTCTACGCCGACGGCAAAATGGTAGACCGTGAGGTGTATTCGCACCTGGCGATTCGAAAGCTCGCCCAAGCAGTCGCGACGTTTCCCAATCTGCATCTTGCGCTCTTTGACCGAACCAAATCCTTCTTGCTCGATGACGAGTGCAAGTTCGTACGCGAGGTCGATAAGGACCTTCCCAATGCCGAGCGCATTTGGGAACTGCCCGATCCCAGCGTAAATATCATCAAGGCGAGTATCTTTTGCGATGACTGTGCCGTTATGGACAGTGCGTACGTGCTACAGCGAGAACTTGGTCAGCTCTTTACCTTTGCGCCTTCTGGAAACGCGTGGATCGATGCCATGCAGCCCGGTGTGTCGAAGGCCTCGGGCATCGCACAGCTTGCGGAGCATTACGGCATTGGACGCGACGAGATCATGGCGTTTGGCGACTCGATGAACGACTACGAGATCATTCGCTTTGTCGGCACGGGCTGTGCGATGGAAAACGCGCGCCCCGCGCTCAAAGCGGTTGCCGATCGCGTCGTGGGCTGCAACCGCGACCACGCCGTCCAGCAGGAACTTCGCCGTGTTCTGGAGAGCCTCGCCTAATCCGGCAGTTAGGGACGTTCCTTTTCTGCCGGCAGCCGGGGACAGTCCTTGCAGCTTTTTCGCGAAGAGTGTCCCCAACGACTAGTCATTTAAGAACACCCAATGACTAAGAACGTCCCCAATGACTAGGCGAGGGCGGCCATGATGGTGCGGGCGACGCCGTCGTGGTCGTTGTCGTATTCGGTGATGGCGTCGGCGGCCTCGCGGTCCTCGAGCTCGCCGTTGATCATGGCCATGCCGTGGCCCGCTGCCTGCAGCATGGGGATGTCGTTGATGTTGTCGCCGAACGCCCAGGCGTCGGCGAGGCGCTCGCCCAGGTGCTCGCATAGCCACGTGAGGGCCGTTCCCTTGGTGGCGCCCTCGCCCATGACCTCGATATTCATGGCGTATGAACGCGTGACCTCAATGCCTTCGAGCGTGTCGAGCTCCGCCGCGATGGCATCGCGATCGGCCGGGTCGTGCCAGTACATGGCGATGCGTTCGAGCGTCTCGACCTCGTCGATCTTGCTGTCGATATCCATGTCGATCGGTGTCCGTGTGCGCTTGAGCGAAGCCGCGATGTGGGGGTCGCCGCCGCAGAATTCGTCCAGGCGCGTGTAGAGCGAGCGGGGGAGGAAGCACTGCCCATCCGCGAAGATATCGAAGGTCACGTCATGGCCGGCGGCAATGCTATGGACGCGGTGGGCGATGGCGCGGTCGAGCGGTCGGCTCAAAATGCGCGTAGCACGTGAAGTATCGGTGGGCGTACCATCGTCGAGCTGCCAGACGCTGGCACCGTTGGCACAGACCGCGTAGTGTACGGCGGGGTGGGCGAGGACGGGCTCAAAGATGCCCGACAGCGGGCGCCCCGTGCAGGGCACAAATTCAATACCGCGGCGCGCAAGCTCGTCGAGCATCGCCCAGGTGGCGTCGCTCATCTGCTTATCACTCGTCAACAGCGTTCCATCCATATCGGAAAACACAATCATTTGATGCAGCCCTTTCTGCTGGCATAAAAAGCGTGGCCGAGGGCGGTGATGCCCTGACCACGCTCGAGTTCTATAACGGTCCGCGTCCTAGCGGTCGGCGAGCGGCTTGTACTCCAGCGGCTCGATCACCGGACGATAGGCCGGGCGAATAATACGGTGCGCGCAGAAGAGCTCTTCCATGCGGTGTGCCGACCAGCCGGCCATGCGGGCGACGGCGAACAGCGGCGTAAAAAGCGTCTCGGGTACGCCGAGCATCTTGTAGATAAAGCCTGTGTACAGGTCGATGTTGGCGCAGATGGGCTTGGTCATGCCGTGGTCGCGCATCACCTGCGGTGCCAGGCGCTCAATGCGCTCGATGAGCGCGAACTCATCGCCCAGGTCCTTCTTGGCGGCAAGTGTGCGCGCGTAACGGCGGCACACCTCGGCGCGCGGGTCGCTCAGCGTGTAGACGGCGTGGCCCATACCGTAGATGAGGCCCGTGCCGTCGAAGGCCTGCTTGTCGAGAATCTTGCCCAGGTAGGCTGCGACCTCGTCCTCGTCTTCCCAATTGGAGACATGCGCACGGATGTCCTCGTGCATGGACACGACCTTGGCGTTGGCGCCGCCGTGGCGCGGGCCCTTGAGCGAGCCGATAGCCGCGGCGTAGGCGGAATACGGGTCGGTGGCCGAGGAGGACAGCACGCGGCAGGCAAACGTGGAGTTGTTGCCGCCGCCGTGCTCGGCATGCAGCATGAGCATCACGTCGAGCAGCATCGCCTCATCGTGAGTGAACGCCATGCCGCCGCGTAGGACCTGCAGGATGGTTTCGGCGGTTGAGAGGCCGGGCGTGGGGTGCGGCACGTGCATCTCCGAGCCGTGGCGCTTGGCGACCGAGGCCATATGCGCGAAGGCGGCGATGCGGGGGAGACGGGCGAGCATGGAGATGGCGACGTCGATTTCGTGCTCGGGTGTAATGGCGTCGGGCTCGGCGTCGAAGGCGTAGAGCAGCAGCACGGCGCGCTGAAGCACATTCATGATGCTCGACGACACCGTGGTCATGGGGAACTCGCGGACGTATTCGTCGCTCAGGTGCCTAAAAGCACCCAGGCGCTCGCAAAAGCCGTCGAGCTCTTTCTTGTTGGGCAGCGAACCCGTGATAAGCAGATAGGCGACCTCTTCGTAGCCGTAGCGGTTTTCGGCCTGGGCGTTGTTGACCAGATCCTCGATGCTGTAGCCACGAAGCGTGAGTCTGCCCTGATCGGGCACGACCTTACCGTCGACCTTGTTGTAGCCATGTACGTCCGAGATGCGAGTGAGACCCGCGACCACGCCCGAGCCGTCTGCATTGCGCAGGCCGCGTTTGACATTGTGCTCGACAAACAGGTCCTCGTCATAAGGGTCGGTCGGCAGGCCGTGGTAGAGGTTTTCGCTTTCGGGCGAAATCTGACGGCTCGCCTCGTAATCCAGAACCAGGCGGCTCAGGTGATCGTCGAAGCGGTAGTAGATTTTCTTGGCGTCGTAGGCCATGCGCGCTCCTCTCCGGTCCGCTTTGGGGCGGCGCGCTTGGACGATATGACGTCAAGCTGCCCCGAGCGGCTTGTTCGCTACAGGCGGTACATAAAGTTAAAGACGTCCTCGCGCTGAATGGACACGTTGACGCCCGAAAGCTCGCCTGCCTCGGCCAGGGCCTTCTGCAGCTCGGCGAAGTCGAGCTTAGACTCGGCGGTGTCGGCCAGCATGGTCATGGTGAAGATGTCCTCGATAATGGACTGCGTGATGTCGCGGATGTCGACGTTGGCTTCGCCCAGAACACGGGTGACGCCGGCGACGATGCCGGGGCGGTTCTTGCCAAGGACGGTGATGACGATACGGGAGGACGAGATCTCGGCCATGGGAAACCCTTTCGCGTGTTGGCGGCGCGCGGGGGCGCTCCGCTACGGTACAGTGTTCATCATTGTACCTGT
>FR878728.1:634-8100 GCA_000434535.1 Collinsella sp. CAG:166 | reverse complement strand
GTCAGGCGGTTCCTGTTGGCGCCGCGATCGGGCAGACGCGCCTATGCGCTCCGGTGCAAAGACCGTGAACCTTTTGTGGGACGCTCGGCGCCGTGGTACCATAGCCGAGTTTGTTGTCTTGGTCGGAAACCAAGACGCCTTATGCGCTGATCGGTAACCAGCGCCTGACCAATAAGGAGTCCTACCATGAAGCAGGGTATCCATCCCCAGTATGTCGAGTGCACGGTGACGTGCTCCTGCGGCAACACCTTCAAGACGCACGCTACCGTGTCCGAGATGAAGGTCGAGCTTTGCAACGAGTGCCACCCGTTCTACACCGGCCAGCAGAAGTTCGTCGACACCGGTGGACGCGTCCAGCGCTTCGCCGACAAGTTCGGTGGCGCCGCTGCCGCCCAGCTCAAGAAGGCCGAGGAGGCCAAGGCTGCCAAGGCCGCCAAGGCTGCTGAGGCCGAGGCCGCTCGCAAGGCCGCCGCTGAGGCTAAGGCTGCCGAGAAGGCTAAGCGTGCCGCTAAGTTTGCCGAGGAGGCTGCCAAGCAGGCCGCCGAGGCTCCCGCAGAGGCTCCCGTCGAGGAGGCCGCTGCCGAGGCCGAGACCACCGAGGCTGCTGAGTAAATAGCTCGCCGCGGAAACACTCGCATTCATGGCATAAGGGCCGCGCATCCGTTTGGGTGCGCGGCCCTTTTCTTTTTATTGGTGCAAGTTAACCCGTCCCCATTGCACCAGGTTGGTGCGAATGGGACAGGTTGATTTGCACCAAATGGCAGAGAGGCAGCGTTTTCCCAGATAAAAGTTGCCAAAATAAACCAGTCCCTTTTTGGCAGGCTGTCGTAGTTATTACGTGGTCGAGCGTGTCGACCGCATAGGCGGCGCCTTGTTTGGCTAAAGTACAAATATCTGTGTTTAACTCGTCCAAGGTTTCATGCCGCGGGCGATGGCCAAAAGGAAAACCACATGGGATTCATGTCAAAGCTGCTGTCCTTTGGATCCGATAAGGACCTGAAGCGCTACTACAAGATCGTCGACAAGATCAACGGTCTTGAGCCTCAGTTTGAGAAGATGACCGAGGAGGAGCTCCGCGCCCAGACCGATAAGTTCCGTGAGCGCTACGCCAACGGCGAGTCGCTCGACGACATGCTCCCCGAGGCCTTTGCCACCGTGCGCGAAGCTTCCAAGCGCACCATGGGCATGCGTCACTTTGATGTACAGCTCATCGGCGCCATGGCGCTGCACGAGGGCCACATCGCCGAGATGAAGACCGGCGAAGGCAAGACCCTCGTCTCCACGCTGGCCGGCTATCTCAACGCTATCGCCGGTAAGGGCGTTCACGTCGTCACCGTCAACGACTACCTGGCCAAGCGCGACTCCGAGTGGATGGGTCGCATCTACAAGTATCTGGGCATGACCGTCGGTCTGCTGCAGAACAACATGCCGCTCGAGCTGAAGCGCCCAGCCTACCAGGCCGACGTCACGTACGGCACCAACTCCGAGTTCGGTTTCGATTATCTGCGCGACAACATGGTCACCCGCCCCGAGCAGCGTGTTCAGCGCGGCCACAGCTACGCCATCGTCGACGAGGTCGACTCCATCCTGATCGACGAGGCCAGAACGCCGCTCATCATCTCGGGCGCCGGCACCAAGTCCGCCAGCACTTACAAGGACTTCGCGCGCGCCGTGCGCGGCCTCGAGCGCGGTGAGGACGTCTCGCACGACATGCTCACCGCCACCGAGGACGTGGAGCCCACGGGCGACTTCGTCATGGACGAGGCCAAGCACACCATCGCCGCCACCGAGCGCGGTCTTAAGAAGATTGAGCGCCGCCTGGGTATCGATGACATCTATGCCGATCTCTCCGGCCAGCTGGTCAACCACCTGCAGCAGGCGCTGAAGGCCCAGTACATGTTCCACCGCGACAAGCAGTACGTGGTCACCAACGGCGAGGTCAAGATCGTCGACGAGTTCACCGGCCGCATCATGGAGGGTCGCCGCTACTCCGAGGGCCTGCATCAGGCTATCGAGGCCAAAGAGGGCGTGCTCGTGCGCGAGGAGAACCAGACGCTGGCAACCATCACCCTGCAGAACTACTTCCGCCTGTATGACAAGCTCTCCGGCATGACCGGTACGGCGCTCACCGAGGACGCCGAGTTCCGCGAGATCTACAAGCTGCCCGTCGAGGTCATTCCCCCCAACAAGCCCGTGCAGCGTGTTGACCACGAGGACCTGGTCTACCGCACCATCCAGGCCAAGTACAACGCCGTTGCCGACGACGTTGAGCGTCGTCACGCCAAGGGCCAGCCGGTCCTGGTGGGCACCGTATCCATCGAGAGCTCCGAGAAACTGTCCGCCGCCCTCACTAAGCGCGGTATCGCGCACGAGGTCCTCAACGCCAAGCACCACGAGCGCGAGGCCCATATCGTGGCCCAGGCTGGTCGCTATGGCGCCGTGACCATCGCTACCAACATGGCCGGCCGTGGTACCGACATCTTGCTGGGCGGCAACCCCGACGAGCTGGTGCGCGAGCGCCTGGAGTACGAGGGTCTGACCATGGAGGACGTGACGCCCGAGCAGCTCGAGCAGTTTAACGCCGAGGCCAAGGAGACCTGCAAGGCCGAGCGCGAGCGCGTGCTTGCCGCCGGCGGCCTGACCGTTATCGGCACCGAGCGCCATGAGTCCCGCCGTATCGACAACCAGCTGCGTGGCCGTTCCGGTCGTCAGGGCGATCCGGGCGAGACCCAGTTCTACCTGTCGCTCGAGGATGACCTCATGCGCCTGTTCGGCGGCGACAGGATGGACCGCGTCTCCAAGATGATGGTCACGGCCGACATGGGCGACGACATGCCCATCCAGCACAAGATCATCTCCAAGGCCGTCGAGAACGCCCAGCACAAGGTCGAGAGCATCAACTTCTCCATGCGTAAGAGCGTTCTTGAGTACGACGACGTCATGAACAAGCAGCGCCAGGTCATCTACGCCGAGCGCAACAAGATTCTGGACGGCAAGGACCTGACCGACCACATCACCGAGGTCATGCACGATACCGTGTACCGCTGTGTTCAGGAGTTCTGCACCAAGGACAGCCACGAGGGCGAGCGCGATCTTGAGGGTCTGCGCAAATGGGTCGTCGAGCTGACCGGGCATATCGATACCCCTCAGTTCCCCGACGAGGACTTTGAGGCCCTGGCCGCCGATGTCTTGGCCTATGTTGAGAAGTGCTACAACATGAAGGCCGAGCGCCTGGGCGAGGACCTGATGCGCGAGCTCAATACCCAGGTCATGCTGCGCGTCATCGATACGCGTTGGATGAACTACCTGCAGGAAATGGACTACCTCAAGACCGGTATCGGCCTGCGCGGCTTTGGCCAGCGCGACCCGCTGGTTGAGTACAAGACCGAGGCCTACGGTGCGTTCCAGATACTCGTCGATACCATGTACGAGGATTACCTGCGCACTGTTCTGCGCATTGAGCTCAAAGCTGCCCCGCAGGCTGTGGAGCACAAGGAGGACCCCGCCCTTAAGGGTGCGCGCTTCTCTGGTCCCGCCGAGGTCGATGGCGACAACAGCGATTCGGTACTGCGCAAGCAGGCTCAGGTGCAGGCCCGCACCGCCGTCCAGGGTGGTCCGGCTGCCGTTAACAACGGTGGCAAGGTGACGACCTACCGCAAGTCCGAGAGCGATGACCCTTATGTCAACGTGGGCCGCAACGAACTGTGTCCTTGCGGTAGCGGTAAGAAGTTTAAGTACTGCCACGGCAGGAATCGTTAATGGCCGAGACTCTAGAGGTAACGCCCGCCGAGTTGGACGCATTTGCGGACCGACTCGGCGAGGTCGAGTCGTATCTCCATTTGGACGAGAAGCGCACCCGCGTAACGGAGCTCGAGGCCAAAAGCGTCGCCCCGGGCTTTTGGGACGACGCCGATGCCGCTCGCGCCACGATGGAGGAGATTGCACGCGCCAAGGAGGACATCGCCGCTGTGGATACGGCACGCGGTGAGCTTTCCGATGCTCGTGCCGCGTTGGAGCTTGCCGAGGAAATGGGCGATGACCCTGATGCCGCTGCGCTGCGTGAGGAGGCTGCCGCCACGGCGGAGCGCCTATCCCGCGCCATCGACGAGCTTGAGCTTTCGAGCTGGTTTACCGGGGAGTTCGACCATGGCGACGCGATTGTGACCATCAAGCCCGGACAGGGTGGCTTGGAGGCCCAGGACTGGACTTTCATGCTCTTTAAGATGTACATGAAGTACTGCCAGCGCCGCGGTTGGAAGGTCACCATCAACGATTGCCCCGCGGCCGAGGTCATCGGCATCGATCGCGCGACCTTTACCGTCGAAGGCAAGGACGCCTTTGGCATGCTTCGTGCCGAGGCCGGAGTTCACCGCCTGGTGCGCATTAGCCCCACCGACGACAAGAAGCGCCGACAGACTACGTTTGCCGGCGTCGAGGTCATTCCGGTGCTACCCGACGATATCGATATCGAGATTAATCCCGATGACATTCGCGTCGACGTGTACCATGCAAGCGGCCCGGGTGGCCAGGGTGTCAACACCACCGACTCCGCCGTGCGCGTGACGCATTTCCCCAGCGGTATTGTGGTCACGTGTCAAAACGAGCGAAGCCAGATTCAAAACAAGGCTGCGTGCATGCAGATCCTCAAGGCGCGTCTGTACGAGATTGAGCTCGAAAAGCGCGCCGAGGCCCTGGATGAGATTCGCGGACCCAAGACCACAATTGGTTTTGGCAACCAGATCCGCAGCTATGTGCTCTACCCGTACCAGATGGTTAAGGACCTGCGCACGGGCGTGGAGACCAGCAACGTCGAGGCAGTTCTTGACGACGGCGACCTGGATCCGTTTGTAATCGGCTATCACCGTTGGGCTACCGGCAACGCTGACGCGGAGGCCCCGTCTGCCTAAACCGCCCGGGTTTATGTGGAAATGGATTAAAACCCTCCGAGCGGTGTGGTTTTGTATCCAGAGCAAACCCTGCGCAGGGGTGGTTTTTGTCCGGCGAATCGGTAGAATCGAATACAAGAAGAAGTTCAAAGCGCATCCGATGGGGTGCGCTTTTTTGAGGGAGGCAGCATGGCATACCGTCTGGACATCAAGCGCATTCTTTCGATGAACTTCTTTCACGACCTGCCCCAGATTATGTTGGGGTGCGCTCTGGCCGCTATTGCGACCGACCTGTTTTTGATTCCCAACGGCCTTGCCGCCGGTGGCGTTACGGGCCTTGCCACCATTATCCAGGCGGTCGGTGCATCGCGCGGCCTATCGCTTCCCGTTGGTATTCAGACGATCGTGATGAACGCCTTGCTGTTGCTGGTCGTTATGCGCGAAGGTGGCATGTTCTACGTGGTGCAGACCGCGACGGGCTTTGTGCTGCTGGGCTTCTTTACCGATCTGTTCGCCCCGTTTGTAGCACCTCTGGCGGATGCGGACCTGATGCTTCCCGCCATGTGGGGCGGCATTATTACGGGCATCGGTTACGGCATGGTGTTGCGCGCCGGCGCCAACACCGGCGGCTCGGACACGATTGGCCAAATCATCTCGCGTAATACCTCGCTGCCGGTGGGCTCGACCGTCATGGCAATCGACGTTGCCGTGTGTGCGCTGTCGGCTCCGGTCTTTTCAATCGAAAACGCACTATATGCAGGCCTTTCGATGGTCATTAGCGGCTACGTGATCGATGCCGTGGTCGATGGTGGCAACAAACGCCGTATGGTACTCATCATCTCGGACAAGTTCCCTGATATCGCTGCCGATATCATGTATGGCCTGGGTCGTGGTTGTACCAAGTTTAAGGCGACTGGCATGTATTCGGGTGCCGAGAAGCCGGTGATTATGGTCATCGTGAGCCGTCGAGAGCTCAATACCCTCAAGACGATTGTGCGCGAGCGCGATCCTCGCGCCATTGTGACGGTCGCTGACGTTACGGAAGCCTTCGGCGAGGGATTCAAGGACATTAGCGCGTAGGGTCGATCGCGTTCCATCCAAAAGACGTTCACATTGATAAACCGTTTCATCAGCGGTTCTGCCTGCTAAATTGTTCAAATAATGATAAAAACTCTGGTAAAGCCATCAGTTTCCAGCATAATGAATGACGTACGTGCATTGCGGCTGTGTTGGGATTACCTTCGGTGCCGTGCGCATTTTGTCTAATGAGGATGAAAGGAAGGCACAATGAGCGACGAAGAGCTCAAAAAGGTTGCCAACGAGGTAAGGAAGGGCATCGTCACCGGCGTGCACGCTGCCAAGTCCGGCCATCCGGGCGGTTCGCTCGGCGCTGCCGACATCATGACCTATCTGTACTTTGAGGAAATGAACGTCGACCCGGCCGATCCCCGCAAGGCCGATCGCGACCGTTTTGTGCTCTCCAAGGGCCATTGCGCTCCGGGCCTGTACGCCGTGCTCGCCGAGCGTGGGTTCTTCCCCAAGGAGGATCTCGAGACGCTGCGCCATATCGGCAGCCACCTGCAAGGTCATCCCAACATGAACGACACCCCGGGCGTCGATATGTCCACCGGCTCGCTCGGCCAGGGCATCTCCGCCGCCGTGGGCATGGCGGTTGCCGCCAAGCACTGGGGCGATACTTACCGCACGTACGCCCTGCTGGGTGATGGCGAGAGCGAGGAGGGCCAGGTCTGGGAGGCAGCCATGTTTGCCGGCAACCAGCAGCTCGATAACCTCTGCGTGATCGTCGACCACAACGGCCTGCAGATCGACGGCCCCGTCGAGGAGGTCAACGACCCCATGCCGCTCGCCGACAAGTTCCGCGCCTTTAAGTTCCACGTGGTGGAGCTTGCCGACGGCAACGATTTCGATCAGATCCGCGCCGCCTTTGCCGAGGCCCGCGCCACCAAGGGTCAGCCGACCGCCATCATCGCCGAGACCATGAAGGGCAAGGGCGTTTCCTTTATGGAGAACCAGGTTGGTTGGCACGGCAAGGCCCCCAACGATGAACAGTTTGAGCAGGCCATGGCAGAGCTCACGGCCGCCGGAGAGGAGCTCTAGGATGGCAGACGTCAAAAAAATCGCCACGCGCGTAAGCTACGGCGAGGCCCTCGTCGAGCTCGCCAACGAGCACGATGACTTTGTGGTCCTCGACGCTGACCTGGCCGCCGCCACGCAGACCGGCAAGTTCAAGGCCGCCTGCCCCGATCGTTTCTTCGATGTGGGCATTGCCGAGAGCAACCTGATGGGCGTCGCCGCCGGTATCGCGACCACCGGCCGCGTTGCCTTCGCGAGCACCTTTGCCATGTTTGCCGCCGGCCGCGCCTTTGAGCAGGTCCGTAACTCCATCGGCTACCCGCATCTCAACGTTAAGATTGGCGCCACGCACGCCGGTATCTCGGTGGGCGAGGACGGCGCCACACACCAGTGCTGCGAGGATATCGCCCTGATGCGCGTCATCCCTGGCATGACTGTGACCGTTCCTGCCGACGACGTCGAGGCCCGCGCCGTGACGCGCGCCGC
>FR878728.1:0-616 GCA_000434535.1 Collinsella sp. CAG:166 | reverse complement strand
CGCGCCGCCTACGAGTGCGACGGTCCGGTGTACATGCGCTTCGCTCGTTTGGCCTCGCCGGTTATCAACGACCCCGAGACCTACAAGTTCGAGTTGGGTAAGGGCATTGTCATGCGCGAGGGCGCCGATGTGACCATCATTGCCTGCGGCCTGATGGTCGGCGAGGCTCTCGAGGCCGCCGAGCAGCTCGCTGCCGAGGGCATCGACGCCGAGGTCATCAACATGCACACCATCAAGCCCATCGATGCCGACCTGATCGTCAAGAGCGCCACCAAGACCGGCCACGTCGTGACCGTCGAGGAGCACTCCGTGATCGGTGGCTTGGGCAGCGCCGTCGCCGACGTCCTGTGCGAGCAGTGCCCGACGCCGCTCAAGAAGATTGGCGTCAACGACACCTTCGGCGAGTCCGGCCCGGGCGCCGAGCTCCTGCACAAGTACGGCCTGGACGCCGCCAACATCGTGGCGACCACCAAGGAGTTCTTGGCATAAGGCAAGGCGGATCTCAAGGACTGCTTCGCCAGAACTATAAAACTGTTTCGCCAGTACTATGGAAGCCCGGCAGGGGCGCTCTCATGGAGAGCGCCCCTGTTTCAGTTGCGGTGAAATAAGGACTGTT
>FR878727.1 GCA_000434535.1 Collinsella sp. CAG:166 | reverse complement strand
CGCCGAGGCGGCAGGGGAGAGCGCACCGGCCGCAGCCAAGCCCGCCAGCGCCGCCCAGGCCAACGCCCCCGCTGCAGCACCCAAGCCGGCCGAGGGCAAAAAAACCAAGGAGCAAAAGCGCGCCGAGGCCCAAGCCCGCGCCGCGCTCAACAAAAAGCTCAAGGGCGTGCGCAACCAGCTCAAGAAGATCGAGGCAGAGCTGGACAAAAAGCGTGCCCGCTATGACGAGCTAATGGAATTGATGGCGAGCGAAGAGCTTTATGCCGATCAGGATAAGTTCAACGCCGCGCTGGGGGAATATAACGGCCTTAAGCAAGAGCTGCCCAAGCTCGAGGACGAATGGCTGGAGCTTTCCACCCAGATCGAAGAGGAGACCGCGCGTGAACTCTCGTAAGGCCACCGCCGTAGC
This sequence comes from Collinsella sp. CAG:166, assembly GCA_000434535.1. Lineage (GTDB taxonomy): Bacteria > Actinomycetota > Coriobacteriia > Coriobacteriales > Coriobacteriaceae > Collinsella. The sequence goes on along the minus strand of FR878727.1, from coordinate 18,637 downwards.
GATGAGCATCATCGCCATCGCCTGTCGCATCTGCGGCATCTTTATGAGCGCGATGACCGTGCTGCTGTGTTTTAGCGGCCTCACCGCCAAACTGCAGATCGTGGGCTTTGTCGTTGAGCTTTCGCGCGCGCTGCCGAGCGCCATCGCCGGCTACGGCGTCATCACGTCGCCCTTTGGCGGCGTGTTTCGCCTGGATTACGCTATCGTCGCTGTGATCCTGTTTGTAATTGACTACCTGCTCACGCGCGCGTCGCGCCGCGTCCGCTAGGGGAGCACCATGTCCAGCAGCTACATCATGAACCTGCTCGCGAGCGCCGTCGCCGTCATCGTCGGCATCGTGATCCACGAGAGTGCGCACGCCGCCGCGGCCTGGGCACTCGGCGACAAGACGGCCCGTTCGCGCGGACGCGTCTCGCTCAACCCGCTCAACCATATCGACCCGTTTGGCACCATCATCCTGCCGCTGCTCATGCTCGCAGCCGGTGGCCCGGTGTTCGCCTTCGCCAAACCCGTACCCGTCTACCTCAACAACCTCAAGCACCCCAAGCGCGACGAGGTTCTGGTGAGCGTTGCCGGCCCCGCATCGAACATCGCCCTCGCGTGCCTCGCGGCCGCCCTCATGCACCTGGCCTATGGCAACCTCTACGCCAGCATGTCCTTTGCTGTGGCGTCTCAAATCATGAACTTCGGCGCCACGTTTATCGTGGTTAACCTGTCGCTTGCGTTCTTTAACCTTATTCCGATTCCGCCGCTTGACGGCTCGTCTATCATCGTGCCGTTCCTTAAAGGCAAGGCGCTGACCAACTACTACCACCTGCAGCAATACGCTATGCCCATCCTCATCCTAGTGCTGTACCTGCTGCCCATGTGGACCGGCATCGATGTGATCGGCCGCTATTTCGACGTTACCGTGTATCCGCTCGCTGAGCAGATGCTCAACTTCGCAATCGCCGGCATCTAAGGTAAACTTACAGGTCGACCGTGCAAAACGGTCGCAACATGCACCCAAACCGCGCCGCGAAGGCGCCGTCAAAGGAGGTCGAAGATGTCGTATCGCGTGTCGACGCAGGTCTACAGCGGACCGTTCGACCTGCTGCTGCAGCTGGTAACCCGCCAAAAAGTAGATATCGGCGCCATCTCCATCAGCGAGGTGGCCGAGCAGTACCTTGCCGAGGCCGAGCGCATCGAGGCGCTGGACCTGGACGTAGCAAGCGACTTTTTGCTGGTCGCGGCAACCCTTTTGGACATCAAGGCCGCCTCTCTGGTGCCGCAGGAGGCCCCGCGCAAAGTCGATGACGACGATGACGAGTTCGACGAAGACCTCGAGGAGCTCAGCGCGCTCGACGGCGACGCCTTACGCGAGGTCCTGATCCAGCGCCTGATTGCCTACAAGCAGTTTAAAGGCGCGGCGGCAGCCCTCGGTGCCCGCATGCAGGCCGAAAGTCGCATGCACCCGCGTGTGGCCGGCCCCGACCCCGAGTTCTTGGGCCTAATGCCCGACTATCTGGCCGGCATTACCCTGCGCGGCCTGGCCGTCATCTGCGCCGACCTGGACGGCAAGCGCCAGACCTTCCTGCTGGAGGCCGAGCATGTGGCGCCGCATCGCGTGCCGCTCGACCTGACCGTGGCCTCAGTCGACCGCTTTACCATGGCGCACCAAACCTGCACCTTCCGCGAGCTACTGGACGGCGATGCCACCACCGAGCAGCTCGTCGTCACCTTCCTGGCCATGCTTGAGCTTGCCAAGCGCGGCTCGCTCACGTTGAGCCAGGACGAAATCTTTGGAACCATCTGCATCAACCGAGTCGAGGGAGCCGAGGCCTATGTGCCCGGCGAGGGCCCCGAGCTCACCGAATAGGAGCCGCAACCATGTCAACCCTTTCCACGCTGGAGGCAAACAGCCTCAAAGGCGCCCTCGAGGCGCTGCTGCTGGTGTCAAGCGACCCGGTGAGTGCGCCCGCGCTGGCCGGCGCACTGGATATCGCCCCCGGCGAGTGCGCGTCGATGCTCGCCGAGCTCAAGGTTGAGTACGAGGAGGCCAACCGCGGCTTTCAGCTGCGCGAAGTCGCCGGCGGCTGGCGCCTGTTTACGCACCCAGCCTACCACGATGTGGTCGAGGCCTATGTGTTGAGCTGGGACACGCAGAAGCTGTCGCAGGCGGCGCTCGAAACCCTGGCCGTGATCGCATACCACCAGCCCGTGACGCGCGAGGTGGTCAAGGGCATCCGCGGCGTCAATTCCGACGGCGTCATCGCGTCGCTCGTGGACAAGGGTCTGGTGCGTGAGCTCGGCCGCGACCCCCAGCGCGGTCAGGCCATCATCTACGGCACGACCAACGCCTTCTTGGAAAAATTCGGCCTGCGCTCCACCCGAGACCTGCCCGACCTAGAGCAGTTTGCCCCCGACGAGCAGTCGCGCCAGTTTATCCGCGAGCGTCTGAGCGGCCGCAGTATTCAGTCCACGCTCGAGGAGCAGGCCGAGGACCTGGACGAAGAGCGCGAACTGATCGATACCGATGTTGAAGATGTTGAGGCAGTCGAGGACTTGGAGACTCTGGTCGTCGACGGGACCTCGGAGGATTTGAATGACGAGGACTAACGAAGTAGGGGAGACGCGCGCCATGGGCAACGCAGTACCCGCAACCGACGCCCAGCCCGTCTATCCGCACACCATGCGCCTGCAGCGCTTTTTGGCGCGCGCGGGCGTGGCGAGCCGCCGCGGCTCGGAGGACCTGATGACCGCCGGACGCGTGACCGTCAACGGTCAGGTCGCGACCGAGCTGGGCACCAAGGTCGATGTCGACCGCGATCACATCGAGGTCGACGGCATGCCCGTCAAGCTCAACCAGGGCGCCGTGTACCTGATGCTCTACAAGCCGACCGGCTACCTTACCACCATGAGCGATCCGCAGGAGCGCCCTTGCGTGGCTGATCTGGTCCCGCGCGACCGCTTTCCGGGGCTCTTCCCGGTGGGTCGTCTGGACCGCGACACCACGGGCCTTTTGCTCTTTACCACCGACGGCGACCTGTCGCAGGACCTGCTGCATCCCAGCAAGCATGTCTATAAGACCTACCAGGCACTCGTTGACGGGCAGCTGACCGAACGCGATCTAGACCCGCTCCGCCATGGCATCGAGCTCGACGACGGCCTATGCCAGCCGGCAATCTGCCGCGTCATCACCGCACGCGAGGCCGAGGCCGTGGCGCCACAGGGCGTCAAGCCCGGCACCACCGCCGTCGAGGTCATCATCCGCGAAGGTCGCAAGAACCAGGTTAAGCGCATGCTGAGCAAGATTCACCATCCGGTAATCCGTCTGCATCGCTGCAACTTTGCCGGCCTGGAGCTCAAAGACGTGGCCAAGGGCTCGTGGCGCGAGCTCACCGACCGCGAGGTACAGGTCCTCAAAAGCGGCGGCATCCCTCCCAAGCAGGCCAACGCCATGCGCGGTGGCAAGCCCCAGGAAACCCCCGCCAGCCGCACGCGTCACCACGGCAGCCACGGCTCCGCGCCCAAGCGCAACACCTACCGCGAGCGCTACACTGGCTAGGCAAACTGCCGCGCCCCAACGCCCGCGCATCATACCAGCACGTCAACCACCGAAAGGAAGCATTGCATGATCGTCGCCATCGACGGACCCGCCGGTTCCGGCAAATCCACCATCGCCAAGGAGATCGCCCGCCAGCTGGGCTTTAACAAGCTCGACACGGGCGCCATGTATCGCGCCGTCACCTTCGCCGCGCTCGACCGCGGCATCGACTTGGATAACGAGGCGGCCATCGACGCCCTCGCCGAGCAGATCGAGATTCGCTTTACCAACGGTACCGGCGAGGACACGCGCCTGACCATCGACGGCCAGGACGCTTCGGCCGCCATTCGTACCCCGCAGGTCGACGCCAACGTGTCCAAGGTCTCGGCCTACCCGGGCGTGCGCACCGCTATGCTCATCCACCAGCGCCGCGCAGCCGAGGACCGCGATATCGTGGCCGAGGGTCGCGATATCGGAACCGTCGTGTTCCCTAACGCGCAGGTCAAGGTCTTCCTGACCGCCGACCCACACGAGCGCGCCCGCCGCCGCGTGCTTCAGCGTCACCAAAACGATGCCCAGCCGCTCACGTCCGAGCAGCTCGAAGCCGAGGTCGACGAGACCCTCGACGCCCTTAAGCAGCGCGACAAGCTCGACAGCAGCCGCGAGGTCGCCCCGCTCGTGCCCGCCGAGGATGCCGTGCACGTCGACTCCACCGCCCACACCATCGACGAGGTCGTCCGCATTATCGAGGACCTTATCAACCAAAGGAGGTAACCCATGCGCCTGTTTAAGCAGACGCCCGAGGATTACTACAACGCCCCCTACGCCGAGTTCCCAGCGCTCATCCGCGGCACCGTCGTCGTAGTCATGGCCATCCTTTGGGCCTTCTCCAAGCTCATGTGGCGCTGGAAGGTAGAGGACGCCGATCTTCTGTTTGAGCGCCAGGAAGGCCGCGGCAGCGTGGTCATCTGCAACCACACCTCGATGGCCGAACTCTTGGCCGTGGAGACGGCACTGTTCTTTGGCGGCCGCCGCATCCGCCCCATCTTTAAGTCCGAGTTCGCCAAGAGCAAGATTGTGCGCTGGGCCTTTAGCCGCGTTGGCGGTATTCCCGTCGAGCGTGGCACCGCCGACATGAAGTGTCTGCGCGCCGCCCAGCATGCGCTGCAGCGAGGCGAGGACGTCTTGATCTTCCCCGAGGGCACGCGCATTCGCTCGCGCGAGATCAAACCCGAGGTCCACGGCGGCTTTGCGCTCATCGCCCAGATGGGCAAGGCGCCCGTCAACCCGCTCGCCATCTGCGGCTGGTCCGATATCACGCCTGCGGGCAAAAAGATCATGCGCCCCAAAAAGTGCTGGATCCGTGCAGGCAAGGCCGTCTCGCTTTCCGATGCTCCAGCCGGGCTTAAGCGCACGGAGCGCCTGGAATGGTTTGAGTCCGAGGCCATGGACCGCGTCTACGCCATGCGCGATGACCTGTGCGCCGAGCATCCGGGCAGGTTCTAGCCATGGGCGAGGAAGTCATGAACACTGCCGAGGCTGTGACCGGCAAGGCAGACGCCCCCACCATCGAAATCGCCGCCCACGCTGGCACCTGCTACGGCGTGCAGCGTGCGCTCGATATGGCCCTGGCGGCCGCCCCGCAGGCGGGGGAGAACGCTCAGGTCCACACCCTGGGCCCGCTCATCCATAATCCCATCGTGGTGCGCGAGCTTTCCGAGGCAGGCGTCGGTCTGGCAGATACCTTGAACGATGCCGCGTCGGGCACCGTGATCATTCGCGCGCACGGCGTGGTGCCGCAGGTGATTGAGGCCGCCCGCGAGCGCGGCCTCAATGTAGTTGACGCCACCTGTCCCTACGTGAAAAAAGTCCACGTGGCGGCGGAGCGCCTGGTACGCGAGGGCTATCGCGTGCTCGTCGTGGGCGAGCCGGGCCATCCCGAGGTTGAGGGTATCCTGGGCCATGCCGGCGATGACGCGCAGGTCGTGAGTTGTGCCGCCGATGCGGACGCGCTGCCGCTCAAAGGCAAGGTAGGCCTGGTTGTGCAGACCACCCAAACCGCGCAGAACCTGGCCGAGGTTGTGGCCTCCATCACCCCGCGCGTACAGGAACTGCGCGTGATCAACACCATCTGCGCCGCCACAAGTGAGCGTCAACAGGCAGCAGCCGCACTTGCCAACCGCTGCGACTGCATGGTCGTGGTGGGCGGCAAGAACTCGGGCAACACCCGCCGTCTGGCGCAGATCTGCGCCGAGGCTTGCGAGCACACCCATCACATCGAGGAAGCTTCCGAGCTACAGGCCGCGTGGTTTACCGACGCTCACCACATCGGCATCACCGCCGGAGCCTCCACCCCGCAAGAACACATCGAGCGCGCCGTCGAGCGCATCAAGGAGCTTTGCCGCTAATCATGGACCAGACCGTACCCGCATACGCCGCCGAGGTGGCCGATTACGGGCGCAGCCGCGACCCCGAGCCGGGTGAGGGCGCGCTCGTAAAGAGCGTGCGTCCCGAATCGCCCGCATGGGATGTGGGTATCGAGCCGGGCATGCGCGTGCTCACGGTCAACGGCGAGCAGCTGACCGATATGATCGTGTGGCTCTGGGAGGCAGATGACGACACTGTCGAGCTGGAGGTATTCGACCCGCGCGACGACACCGTCACCCCCGTCGAGCTCGATCGCTTTCCCGGCGAGGACTGGGGGCTCGAGTTCGATGGCCCCATCTTCGATGGCATGCGCACCTGCGTAAACGCCTGCGTGTTCTGCTTTATGACCATGCTGCCCAAAGGCGGCCGCTCCACGCTCTATATCCGCGACGACGACTATCGCCTGAGCTTTTTGCAGGGCAACTTTGTCACGCTCACGAACCTCACCGACGAGGACGTGCAAAACGTGATCGACCGCAACATGAGCCCCATGAACGTGTCGGTCCATGCCGTGAGCCCCGACGTCCGCCGCCGCATGATGGGCCGCAACGCCCAGCGCGGCATGGACGTGCTCGAGGCCATCATGGCCGCCGGCATCGAGATTCACGCGCAGATTGTGTTGTGTCCCGGCATGAACGACGGCGAGGAGCTGGAAAAGACTCTGCGCTTTTGCGAGGAGCACGAGCAAATCACAAGCCTGGGCATTGTGCCGCTCGGTTTTACCAAGCATCAGAACCGTTTTAGCTGGTCCTACAGCGACAAGCCCGAGCTGGCGCGCGAGACCATTGCCATGATCCGGCCCTTCCAGGACCGTGCCTTCGAGCGCTTTGGCCGCCACACCTTCCAGATGAGCGACGAGTTCTACCTGGACGCCGGTATCGAGCCGCCCGAGGCAGACTTTTACGACGGCTACCCGCAGTACTACGACGGCATCGGTATGATTCGCTCGTATCTGGACGAGACCGATGACGTACTTGCCGCCGACGCCGAGCGTCTGGCCCGCGTCCGCGCTGGCATTGCCCAGCGCAGCCAGCGCCTCCTGTGCCTTTCCGGCGCCAGCGCGCGCGATACCGTGGCGTGCTTTGTGGAGTCTCCACAGGGCCTTGCGGGCTCCGTCACGGCCATTAAAAACCGCTACTTTGGCGGCAACGTGGACGTGACCGGCCTCATCGTCGCGTGTGACATTCTGGAGCAGCTGCCGCAGGATCTCTCTGGGGTTATGCTCTTTGTGCCTAAGCTCATGTTCAACGCTGACGGTATGACGCTTGACGAGTATCATCGTGACGATTTACTCGCAAGCCTTACCAGTCGCGGCGCTGAGGTTCATGTGGTGTCGACCATGCCGCATGAGCTGCTCGATACCCTGGAGCACATCCTTGGCATTGTGCCTGCCGACTCTACTAATTCCGCTAACCCTACCCATTAAAGGAGAGCAGATGAAACCTATCGTCGCCGTCGTCGGACGCCCCAACGTGGGCAAGTCCACGCTCGTTAACCGCCTGGCCCAGACCTCGGACGCCATCGTCCACGAGTCCCGCGGCGTCACGCGCGACCGCTCGTATCACACGGCCGATTGGAACGGTCGTGAGTTCACCATCGTCGACACGGGCGGTATCGAACCGCTCAAGAGCGATGACGTCTTTGCCACGTCCATCCGCGACCAGGCGCTCGCCGCCGCCGAGGAAGCCGCCGTCATCCTGTTTGTGGTCGACGGCCGCACCGGCGTTACCGAGGAGGACGAGTCGGTCGCCCGCATGCTCAAGCGCTGCGACAAGCCGGTCTTTCTGCTGGTGAACAAGCTCGACAACCCCGATCGAGAGAACGACAGCATCTGGGAGTTCTATTCGCTCGGTATCGGCGAGCCCACGCCGCTCTCGGCCCTGCACGGCCACGGCACGGGCGACCTGCTCGACGACATCGTGGCCCTGCTTCCTGAGGAAGAGGACGAGGTCGCCGATGAGTTCCCCGACGCGCTGAACGTCGCCATCATCGGCCGCCCCAACGCCGGTAAGTCGTCGCTGTTCAACCGCATCCTGGGCGCCGACCGCTCTATCGTGTCCAACATTGCCGGCACGACGCGCGACGCCATCGACACCGTCGTGGAGCGTAACGGCAAGCACTACCGCATGGTCGACACCGCGGGCATTCGCAAGAAGAGCACCGTGTACGAGAACATCGAGTACTACTCCATGGTCCGCGGCCTGCGCGCCATCGACCGCGCCGACGTGGCGCTGCTCGTCGTCGACGCCTCCGTGGGCGTTACCGAGCAGGACCAGAAGGTCATGGGTCTTGCCATCGAGCGCGGCTGCGCCATCGTTGTGCTGCTCAACAAGTGGGATCTGCTCGACGACGACCGTAAACGCGAGGCCTGCATGGAGACCATCGACCGCCGTCTGGGCGTCATGGCTCCCTGGGCCCAGTACCTGCGCATCTCTGCCCTCACTGGCCGCAGCGTCGAGAAGATCTGGGCGATGGTCGACGCCGCCGAAAAGACGCGCTCGCAGAAGATCAGCACCTCGCGCCTCAACACGTTCCTCACCGACCTGCGCGAGTTCGGTCATACCGTGGTGGACGGCAAGCGCCGCCTGCGCATGCACTACGTGACCCAGACGGGCGTCAACCCGCCGACGTTCACGTTCTTCGTCAACCACAGCGATCTGGTCAACGACACCTATCAGCGCTACGTCGAAAACCGCATGCGCTCGACCTTCGACTTTGCCGGCACGCCCATTCGACTCTTCTTTAGGAAGAAGGAGCAAAAGGATGCATAATCCGATTCTTCTGACCGCCATCTGCGCCGTGGTCTCGTTCTTTATCGGGGCGATTCCGTTTGGTCTGATCCTGGGCCGCGTGTTCAACCACACGGACATTCGTAAGGCGGGCTCCGGCAACATCGGCACCACCAACGCCCTGCGTGTGGCCGGCCCCAAGGTGGCCGCGCTCACGCTGCTGCTCGACTGCCTTAAGGGCGCCATCTGCGTCCTTATCGCGCGTCCGTTCATTGCGAGCGTGGGCTATGGCTTCCCTGTAAGCATCATGGCTCCGGGTGCCGCCGGCGATTGGATGCTCGGCGTCATTTGCCTGGCTGCCGTGTGGGGACACATCTTCTCGCCCTACCTCAACTTCCACGGCGGCAAGGGTATCGCCGTTGGTCTGGGTGTCATCCTCGCCTGGTACTGGCCTATTGGCCTGTCGCTGTTGGGCATGTTTATCGTGGCCGTCGCCATCACCAAGTACGTGTCGGTGGGCTCGCTTGCCGCCGCCATCGGTCTTCCCATCGCCGCTTGCGCGGTCTTTCCGTACAGCAGCCTGGGCCTCAAGTTTTGCATGGCGATGATCGGCATCACCGTGGTGTGGGCCCATCGCTCGAATATCCAAAAGCTCATGGCCGGTAAGGAGTCCAAGCTCTCGTTTACCAAGCGCGTCACCGAGCCCGACGATAAGTAGGAGAGAGTCATGAATGTTGCGCTGATTGGCTCTGGCTCCTGGGGAACCGCCGTCGCCGGCCTCGCTGCCGCGCGAGCCGAGCGCGTGACCATGTGGGCCCATAGCGAGCAGACGGCCGCTGGCATTAACGCCGAGCACCGTAACCCCCGCTATCTGGTGGACTACGAGCTGCCGGAAAACGTTGTCGCCACGACTGACCTGGCCCAGGCGCTCGACGGCGCCGATGCCGTCATCTTTGCCGTGCCTTCCACACACCTGCGCAGCGTATGCCATCAGGCGGCGCCGTTCATCGCAGAAGAGACGCCGGTCCTATGCCTCACCAAGGGCATCGAGCCCGAGTCCGGCCTGCTCATGAGCGAGGTCATCGCCAGCGAGATCGGCAACGAGTCGCGTGTGGCGGCGCTATCGGGGCCCAACCATGCCGAGGAGATCTGCCGCGGCGGGCTTTCGGCCGCCGTCATCGCCAGCGAAGACCAGCAGGTGGGGGAGACCTTTAAGGATTTGCTCCTGTCCACGGCCTTCCGCATCTACTTATCGCAGGACATGACCGGTGTCGAGGTCTGCGGCGCCATGAAAAACGTCATCGCCATCGTGTGCGGCATCTCCGCCGGCTCGGGCGCGGGCGACAACACGCTCGCCCTCATCATGACGCGCGGCCTGGCCGAGATCAGCCGTCTGGTGCACGCCCGCGGCGGCCAGGCCATGACGTGCATGGGGCTGGCTGGCATGGGTGACCTCATTGCCACCTGCACCTCCGAGCATTCGCGCAACCGCACCTTTGGCTACGAGTTTGCCCACGGCGTTTCACTCGACGAGTACCAGACGCGCACGCATATGGTCGTGGAGGGCGCCGTTGCCGCCCGCAGTGTGAGCGAGCTCGCCCGTTCACTGGGCGTAGACATTCCGCTCACCTTTGCCGTGGAGCAAACGCTCTACAACGGTGTTACCTTGGATAGGGCGCTCGAGATCCTTACCGACCGCGTCCCCTCTCAAGAGTTCTACGGACTCAACGACTAGCGCAGAAAGGCTACTACCATGGGTTCTATCAAAATCGCTCCGTCCGTCCTTTCGGCCGACATGGCCAACCTCAAGGGCGAGCTCGACAAGATTGCTGGCGCCGACTACGTGCACTTTGACGTCATGGACGGTCATTTTACCGGCAACCTCACCTTTGGCGTCGATATCCTCAAGGCCGTCAAGCGCTCCACCGACGTGCCGGTCGACGCGCACCTGATGGTGTCGAACCCCGACGAGACCGTCGATTGGTACGCCGATGCCGGTGCCGATATGATCACTGTGCACTACGAGGCCTCCACACACCTGCACCGCACGCTCACGCATCTGCAGCAGCGCGGCGTCAAGGCCGGTGTGGTGCTCAACCCCGCCACGCCCGTCTGCGTGCTCGAAAGCATCATCGACGTTGTCGACATGGTACTGCTGATGAGCGTGAACCCCGGCTTTGGCGGCCAGAGCTTTATCCCCGGTACCATCGCCAAACTGCACGAGCTCAAGGCCATGTGCGAGCGCCACGGCGTTTCGCCCCTCATCGAGGTCGACGGCGGCATTTCTTCCAAAAACATTGCCGAGGTCGTCAAGGCTGGCGCAAATGTCCTGGTGGCCGGTTCCGCCGTATTTAAGTCTGAAGATCCCGCTGCCGAGGTTGCACTGCTGCAGAAGCTGGGCAACGAGGCCGCACAGGAGGCATAAACCCTTATGACCGCAGGTCAAAACCGCATACCCGTGAATCTTGACTATGCCGCCTCGACGCCCATGCGCGCCGAGGCGCTCCTTGCGCAGCGCAAGTACGACGACAGCGAGCTTGCCGGCGTCAACCCCAACTCGCTGCATTCGCTCGGCCGCAAGGCCGCTGCGCGCCTGGAGGTTGCCCGTCGCGAGATCGCCCATAGCTTTGGCGCACGCGTCCGCCCGTCCGAGATTGTTCTGACCAACGGCGGCACCGAAGCCAACCAGCTGGCGCTGCTCGGTCTTGCCGAGGGCGCTCGTCAGCGCGATCGCAAGCGTAACCGCGTGATCGTATCTGCCATCGAGCACGATTCGATTCTGGACAACCTGCCGCTGCTGCGTGCCGCTGGCTTTACCGTCGACCTGGTGCAGCCCTGCCGCGCGGGCTACATTGAGCCTGCCGCGCTTGTCGAGCTACTAGGCGACGACGTGGCGCTCGTGAGCATCATGGTTGCCAACAACGAGACCGGCGTGGTACAGCCCATCCGCGAGCTTATCGCGGCCGCGCATACCGTGGGCGCCCTGTTCCACACCGACGCCATCCAGGGCTATCTGCACATTCCGCTCGATGCCACCGAGCTAGGCGTCGACGCCATGTCCGTCGCAGCCCACAAAATTGGCGGTCCCGTTGCCTCCGGCGCGCTCTACGTTAAGACCCGCACGCCACTGCGTCCCCGCATCTTTGGCGGCGGACAGGAAGCCGGACGTCGCGCCGGCACGCAGGACCTGCGCACACAGCTGGCCTTTGCCGCTGCCGCCCGCACGCTGGCACCCCATGTGGCTCAGGAACGCGAGAAGCTGCAAGCCCTTTCCGACAAGCTCTACGCCACGCTTACGGCTCATCCGCGCATTCACGCCACCATGGGAGACTACGCACATGCCGACCGTCTGCCCGGCATGGTATCGATCTACATTGACGGAATGGACTCCGAGGAGCTTATCATCAAGCTCGATGCCGCCGGTTTTGAGGTGTCGGCAGGTTCGGCATGCTCGAGCGGCAGCATGGACCCCAGCCACGTTTTGAGCGCGATGGGCATCGGTCGCGAGCAGGCGCTGGGCGCACTGCGCATCTCCTTCGATGACCGCGTGAATCCGGGCGATCTGGACGAGTTTGCCCAGACGCTACTCTCGATCGTAGGCGCCGCATGATCGTCGCCGAGCTTGAGCGCGCGCTGCTGGCACGCTATCCCAAGACTGATGCCGAGAGTTGGGACCATGTAGGACTCTCCGTCGGCGACCCTGCCGCGCAGATTACCGGTGTTGCCTGCGCACTCGATGCGACCGAAGCCAATGTGCACCGTGCTCTCGAGGCCGGTGCCAACGTGCTGCTGACGCATCATCCCATATACATCAAGGCGCCCGAGGCATTTTGTCCGGCGGATGCTGCACGCCCCCAATGCAGTGCGGCGCTCTACGAGGCAGCGCGTTGCGGCGTGAGCATTATCTCGCTCCACACCAACCTGGACCGCTCGCACGAAGCCCGCATCTGCCTGAGTGAGCTGCTGGGTGCCGCACCCGTCAGCTCACTGGAGCACGTGGACGACCCCGAGACCACCGGCCTGGGCGCGCTTGCAACGCTCAACGACCCATGCACGCTGCGCGATCTTGCCACCCGTGCTGCCACGGCCTTCGGCAGCGACCCGCGTGCGTGGGGCGAAGCCGAGCACGCATGCCGTACCGTCGCTATTTTAGGCGGCTCCCTGGGCGACTTTGGAGAGCTCGCCATCGCCGCGGGCGCAGATGTCATCGTAACCGGCGAGGCGGGCTACCACGTGGCGCAAGACCTTGCCTTGCGCGGGCTACCGGTGATCTTGCTCGGCCACGACCGCTCTGAGGAGCCGTTCGTTGATATATTGATGAACTCTGCAGTTGACGCCGGGGTCTATCCCCGTCATGCGATTAAAATACTGAACCCTTGCCAATGGTGGACTGTGACAAAAGGAGAGAACTTATGAGCGCCGGCGCTACGCTACTCAAGCTGCAACAGATCGATTTGGAGCTCGCCCGCAACAAGAGCGAACTTGCCAATATGCCGGAGCTCAAGGAGCTCGCTTCCAAGCGCAAGACCTATGTGAAGCTCAAGTCCGAGATGACCAAGCTCTACGCCCAGCGCAAGGATCTGGACATTGAGCTCGACGATCTCAACACCACCGAGATTCAGACCAATAACGCCATCGAGGCCGCCAAGAAGCGCCACGTCGACGGCTCCGACTACCGCGAGGTTCAGGACCTGGAGAATGAACTCGCCACCCTGGCCAAGCGTCTGGACAAGATTGAGCACACCCGCAAGGATGTCGTCATCGCCCATAAGGAGGCGCTCGACCGCGAGGCCCGTGCGCAGGCAATCATCGCCAAGTTCGAGGAGGGCGTAAAGGCCGATACCAAGGCCGCCCGCGCCAAGGCTGCCGACCTGCAGGCTCAGATTGACGCCGCCACGAAGGAGCGCACCGCGCTTGCCGCTACGCTGCCAGCCGACGTGCTCACCGACTACGAGCGCCTGCTCAAGCAGTTCCGCGGCCTGGCCGTCGAGACCATCCAGGGCAACATCCCCACGGTCTGCCACACCGCGCTGCAGGCATCGTCCATGAGCGACCTCAACCACGACGGCAGCGAGATTACGCACTGCCCGTACTGCCACCGCCTCCTGGTACTCCCGAGCAAGGAAGCCTAGCGATGACGGCGGCATCCAACAATTCAATGCAACTTGAGGGAAAAACGATCCTGCTGGGCATTACCGGCGGGATCGCCGCCTATAAGTCGTGCAATATCGTGCGCCTGTTGCAAAAGCGCGGTGCGCGCGTCAAGGTCGTTATGAGCGAGCATGCCACCGAGTTTGTGGGCCCGCTCACCTTCCGTGCGCTCACCAACGAACCCGTTGCCGTGGGCCTATTCGACGACCCGTCTGACCCCATCCACCACATTTCGCTGGCGCAGGAGCCCGATCTGGTGGTCGTGGCGCCCGCGACGGCCAATATCATCGCCAAGATGGCCAACGGCATCGCCGATGACCTCATCTCCACCACGCTGCTTGCGACGCCGCGACCCATCGTGATCGCACCCGCTATGAACAACGGCATGTGGAAGGCGCCAGCGACGCAGGCTAACATGGCCACGCTGCGCGACCGCGGCGTGCATGTGGTGGGACCCGGCAGCGGCTACCTTGCCTGCGGCGACGTAGACACAGGACGCATGAGCGAGCCCGAGGACATCGTCGAGGCCGTCTGTGAGGAGCTCAACCCCGCGCCTCAGGACCTGGCAGGTAAGCGCATCGTGATTACCGCCGGCCCCACGCACGAACCGATCGACCCGGTGCGATTCATTGGTAACCGCTCTTCAGGCAAGATGGGCATCGCCCTGGCGGGGGAGGCCGCACGCCGCGGTGGCGAGGTCACGCTCGTGTTGGGTCCGACATCGATCGATGCGCCCCGCGGCGTGGAATGCGTGCGCGTGCAGACCGCAGCAGAGATGCTGGAGGCGGCGCTGAGCGCCTTCCAGGCGGCCGATGCGGCCATTTGCGCGGCCGCCGTCGCCGACTACACACCGGCGGCCCCTGCGGACCATAAACTCAAAAAGGCCAACGAACGCCTGGATCGAATTGAGCTCGTCGAGACCGTTGACATCTTGGCCGAGCTCTCACGTCAAAAGGGCAATCGCAGCGTGATCGGCTTTGCGGCCGAGACCGATAACGTCGTCGAGTACGCTGAGCGTAAATTGACCCGAAAGGGCTGCGATGCCATTATCGCCAACGATGTATCGCGCGCCGATTCGGGCTTTGGGACTGACACCAACAAGGCCTGGATTGTGAGCACAACGGGCACGCAAGAACTTCCCGTATTAACAAAACCCCAGCTCGCAGATACAATTTTGGACTTGCTTCAAAATTTGTAAAAAAGTTCTTGCACAAGGACAAAGTTTCGGGTTAATATACTCCCTGTTGCGAGCGAGAGCAGAGCAACAAACAAAAGCTTCGGGACGTGGCGCAGCTTGGTAGCGCACTTGACTGGGGGTCAAGGGGTCGCTGGTTCGAATCCAGTCGTCCCGACCAGAAGTTTGCAGGTCAGGCACCTAGTGCCTGACTTTTTTTGTTTTAAGCAATTGCTTAATTTTGATTAAGCAACAGGGTGCCAAAAATCTACCTACGCGATAATCGCTTTTTGCGGCTACTTGCGCGTTTTGCACACGTTTGAGCCGATTTAATAACGCGATATGAATCTACATACGCGTGCTGGTATACAGCCGATTAAGGGCTGTATTTATCGCGGCGATTTACACAGATATAGCAACTGTAACGAACAAGCGTGTCGCTATATTTATTCCAGTAGTTCACTTGATCGGTGGACAAGTGAGCTGTCGCGACGAAACGCAAACCAGGATGGGCTCTATACGAGGACGCCGCAGAAGTAATGGCGGGGGAGTGCGGCTGGCGCTCTGAGAGCCTCTGTATGCCCCCATTTTTCCTCAACCCGATTACCTGTGCCACGAACCTCAAACCGTTCGTTCGGTTGCCAAAAGAAAGGCCCCCGCGGGATTGCGCGGGCCTTGCACTAGACAAGCTAGAAGCAGAACGCGATGGACACGTTGACGGTGTCCATCGCGGCCACGGTGCGCCAGTCGCCGTAGGGACTGACATAGTAAAAGCACCCGGGGTTGTACTCAAGCAGGGAGCGAGTACAGTGACCGAAGACCGATGAAGCCCCAGAAGAGTTCGACTTCGTCACGCCCTTGGATTTGTAGTACTCGTACTGGGTGCCGCCGAACCGCATATCCCCCCAGACCTCGGTCGAGCTGAGGAGGAAGACCTTATCGGTCGTGGCCGTGGAAGTCTCGGCGCCACCATCGCCCTTGTTAGCGGTCATCTTCGTGACGGACTTCACCTTGGACTGGAGCTCGTCAGGTAGGAGCGACCAGAGGTCACCGGTGTTGAGGCGGCCACGGAGCTCAGACTTCTCCCAGCCGCCGACGCTGGTATCTGTAGCGTTCATGCGCTGGTCGCCCATAGCATTGTTGGTTGACACGAACGTCAGACCCGCCTTGCCGTTACCGTCCGCAAGGTCGTCGTGGTTGATGCCGATGATACGGTAGGTCAGCGTCTTGCCGTCCGTCAGCTTCATCGAGAACTTCGTCCCCGCGTCCATCGTGGCCTTAGCTTTCGCGTAGGCGGGCGACGCCTCGCCCTTGGAGGCGATGTCCTCGGCCACGGCCTTCTGCTCACCGAGCGTCCAGTCCTTGGCGTCCTTGGCGATAGCCGCCTGGACGGTCGCGGAATCGGCACCTGTGGAGCCGCCGCCGGATGCGCCGCCGCCCTCCGTGCCTCCATTAGTCCCGCTGTTCACCGTGTTACCCACCAGGTTGAACTGGTTTCGGATGGCCCTGGCCACGCCGGGTCCTGCGAACACGATCACCAGGCCGATGACCGCGATGATCAGGACGCACTCGATGATTGACTGGCCTCTGAGGCAGGTCGTCTTAGGAGTGACCCCCCCCCGAGGCGAAATTGCCGCTGCATGCATATGCGGCTCCCTTCGCTCAGGGTTTGTAGATACATTGCCGAGCGTAGGACTATTCCAAAAAGTTGTGCTGGTCTTGCCGCAGCGGCAAAGAATAATTAGCTCAACGTCTGCGCAGCTTAACCGACCGCTCACACAATCGAATTTATTGCTCAACAAATTCGCAGGTGAGGACAGTAGAATTGGTGATGTCGGAAGTAACGGAGGACCACCGGTGTCGAGATGGGCGGTCGAGAAGAAGGGACCGAAAATGAGAAGCGTAGAGCTGATAATCTTCTTCCTACCTCTCCTGGCGATTGCCGCCAACATCTGCGGCGTGGCGGAGCTCGTTAAGATTGCCAGGGACAAGGGGCATTACACCAATAGCGCGGGAATCCTCTGGTTCATCGGCCTTTTCGGCACGGCGCTCATGGTCGGCCTGATCGTCTGCGCACTGCCAGACCGAGCTGCGCCGGCGCCCAGCGCAAAAACGGATGAAGACGCCCTGCCCGAGGTGTAGACATGTCAAAGTACAAGATCGTCTACCGCGACGCCAACCCCTCCTGGCAGGAACTCTGCCCCGTCAGGGTACTGGCCGTCCAGGTCTCCAGGGACACCGAGACGGGAGCTTGCTTCCTCCAGACAAAGATCGTCAACGTATCGACGAAACCCATCAGCCGCATAGAGTTCACGGTCGGGCTCGAGGGCGAGGGAGGGGAGACGGAGAACGTCGACTTCTCGCTCCTAGATGCCGACCTGCCCGCCGGCGAGGTGCTCAGGCCCAAGGCGGTGAGAATTAAGCTGTCTGTTATCACCGGCTCGCGTGCCGTTGTGACCCGAGCGGACGGCGAGACGTCCTTCGGCGACCCGATCGACATCGATAGCCCCGCGCCACTCGCGCTCAACGGGGTCGAGGAGTCGGAACGCGATGTCCTGCTCTCCGAGATGGAGGCCGATACCTTCAAATGCTCGGGCGTCCATTCCGAGCACGATGGATGGTGGCAGTGCGGCTGCGGTGCGGTGAACCTCAAGCGCGGTACCTGCTGGAACTGCGGCGCCGTGCGCGAGAAACTGGCGGACCTGGAGGATGCCGCGTTCCTGGATGAATCCAGAAGGGACAGGGTCTACAGGTCGAGCGTCGCGAAGCTCGAGAAAGGCAAAAAGAAGGATGTCGAGGCAGCCAAGGAGAGCCTTGAGAAGCTAGCCGAGCAGGGCTACGGGGATTCGGGAGAAAAGGTAAGCGAGGCGGACGCGAGAATCGCGAGCCTTGCGAAAAAGCGGAAGGGGATAGCCCTCGCGGCGGTTGCAGGCATCGTCCTCCTGATGGCCCTAATTGCCATCTCGCCGCTGCCGTCTATGCTCGCCATGTGGTCTGACATGAGGGCATGCCAGGAGAAGATCCGAGACACGCCGATCGGGCAAACCATCGATTTTGGAACCTATTCTGCCGAGCTGCCAGCCTACCGAGGAACCTCTGTCGCAGGAAAACCCATCAGATGGCTCGTGCTCGACAAGCAGGACGGGAGGGCCCTCCTCGTAACAGAACAGTGCGTCGACTACTTGCCTTTCGATGAGATGGGCGATGCCGAAGATTTTGAATCCAGCACGCTACACGGCTACCTGAACGGCAGCTTCATGGATTTCGCCTTCAGCGATGTCGAGCGGGGTCTCATCGACGGAGACGTCACGATCCCCGACTCCTTCCTCCTTTACGACTTCGAGCCATCGGATGATTTCCTGTACGCAACGTCAGTGAAGGACGGAAACGAAGTTAAGGACTGGTGGACCTCTACCGTAGAGGAGTACAGCGGCAGCTCGCTCTATAGCGACTTCTACTACGAGGGACAGCCCATCGCCAATTATGTGAGTACATGGGGCGAAATTAAATCAGGCGATGACGGAAGCGAGGAGGACGACCCGGCCGGAGTCCGCCCCGCCATCTGGGTCAAATTGAATTAGCAGTCGGTTTTCCCATCGGTTGAATTGCGAAGGCGGCTCCCGAACCATC
>FR878726.1:2835-33003 GCA_000434535.1 Collinsella sp. CAG:166 | reverse complement strand
TTGACAACTTATAGGAGCGTCGGTTTTGTTTTCGCGCTTTTCAGCATGGTCTGGGCTCTCCGCGTTAACGTAGTAGATGGGCCCCTTTTGTGGCAAGGGGCCGACCTGCGGCTCAGGGTAGCCAAAAAAGCCAAGTCCCAAAAAGACTGTTGGAAGTTGCGGTGGAATAGTTCCTGTTTTTGCTGCTGAAGGCCTTGAACAGGAACTATTCCACCGCAACTTATGAGGGGGCGGGGGATGCGATAGTATTGCATGGTGGTATTCGATTAACCGAGGGTTTATCCGAGGGCTTTATGGAACAGCACCAGCATTATCAGAGCCTGCAAGACCAGGCGTACAACGCACTGCGCTCCAAGATCATCTACGCCGAGCTCAAGCCCGGCACGCGCCTTTCGGCGATTGGCCTGGAAAAGGAGACGGGAATCGGCCGCACGCCCATTCGCGAGTCCTTTGTGCGCCTGCGTGAGCAGGAGCTGGTGGAAACGCGCCCCAAAAGCGGTACCTATGTCTCAAAAATCAGCATGGAGCGCGCCGAGAACGCCTGTTTCTTGCGCGAGAAGCTCGAGAGAAGCGTTCTCATTAAATGCTGCTCTGCCGCCACGCCCGAGCAAAAGCAGCGGCTTGAGCAGATTCTTGCCGAGTCCGAATCACTCGACCATCGCGAAACGCGTCGCTTTTTCGACTTGGATAACCTGTTTCATGAGACGTGTTTTGTGATTGCCGGCCGCCATATGTTGTGGGATTGGATGAAAAGCATCAACACGCATTTTGAGCGATACAACTGGCTGCGTATGGTGTCGCAGGATCTGGATTGGGAGCCGATTCGTCGGCAGCATCGCCGGATTCTCGAGGCCATTAAGAGGGGCGATACCGATGCGGCGAGTTATCTGGCAGAGACGCACTTGCACCTGATGCCCGAGGAGCAGGGCCCGGTTATCGCCTTGCATCCCGACTACTTTGAGCTGCCTAAAGACTCGTCTATCTAGCCCATCATCGCATCTGCTCGAGACGCAAAAACGACGCTGCTCACCTACAGCGTTTTGCAACCGAGATTTTTAAAAAAATGCCTAAAATGGCTCAGACCGCCGACAATTGGGAAACGGGGTGCGCTATGGCGCAGATGAGAATCAAGGACATTGCCGCCGAGGCGGGCGTGAGCCCGGCCACGGTCTCGCGCTATCTCAACAACCGCCCCGGGCAAATGACCGAGGAAACCCGTGCTCGCATCGCCGCGGTTATCGAGCGCACCGGCTATCGCCCACGTGCTGCCGCGCGCAATCTGCGCAGCTCGCGTACCAACCTCATCGGCGTGATCCTGGCCGACATCGCCAACCCGTTCTCGAGCGCCATGCTCGAAGGACTTTCCGCCAGCGCCGCCGCGCGCGGCTGCTCGCTCATGACGGCCATTAGTGGCAACGACCCCGCCAAGGAAGCGGAGTCGCTCACCAGACTTATCGATGCCGGCGTGGACGGCCTGGTCGTCAACACCTGCGGAGGTAATGACGAGGCGATCGCCGCGGCAGCGGGACGTCTGCCCGTTGTGCTACTCGACCGCGATGTTGCCGACGGCGGTGTCGATCTGGTGACATCTAACAACCGTGAGCTGGTCGCCGGGTTGGTGGACGCCTTGGCCGCTGCGGGCAGCGAGCGCCTGTGCCTGCTCACCGAGGCAAGCGACGACAGCCCCGTGCGTCGCGTGCGCGCCGAGGCCTTTGCCGACGAGCTTTCGCGCCGCGGCCTTGCGGGCGAGGTCGTCACCCTGGCCGACGGTGGCGCCACGGGCGTCGGTCGCTTGGACGAGACCATCCGCGGCTATGCAGGTAAAAAGCTCGGCCTCATTGCCGTCAACGGCCTGGTCTTTCTGCGCCTGACCGAGGCACTGGCACAGTTGGGACCGTCGTTGCCGGCGGGTCTCAAGGTCGCAACGTTTGACGACTACCCCTGGAACCATGTGCTCTTTGGTGGCGTGACCACGGCCGCGCAGGACACCCTCACCATTGCCGAGCGCGTAGTCGAGCGCCTTTCCGAGCGCATCGACGTTGTTACCACCACCGTGGGCGAGGCCGCAAAGCTCGCCCCCAAGCGCATCGAGATTCCCGGTCACATCGAACACCGCGCCTCGACCTCGCGCTAGTCTGTGTGATAATATATAGACAATGTCATACAGGAGGTATCCATGGCTGCGTCTGTACTGAGTGTACGAGTGGACTCGTCAATTAAAGACTCATTTGCCGAACTGTGCGAAGAGCTTGGCATGACTTCGTCTGTTGCGGTCAATATGTTTATGAGGCAGATGCTGCGCGAGCGCTCTTTGCCGTTTGTTCCCTCGCTTGGAAAAGCTGTGGCAGACGAAGGCGTTGCTAACAATGGTTTGGATATTGCTCGGATCGAGTCCGCCGTCCGCGAGGCAGCCAGCACGATTCCCGCCATCAAAACCGTGATTCTATTTGGTTCGTATGCCCGTGGCGAGGCGCATGCCGATAGTGATATTGACTTGCGCCTCGAAGTCGATCGCGAGCGGGGCTTTGGTCTTTTCGCGTTATCGGCGTTTGGCGAGGCGGTGCGCAAAGAAACCGGGAAGCAGGTTGACCTCGTCTCGAGTGACTATCTTGATGATGATCTTGCCGCGGTAATCGAGCGCGAAGGAGTGACCCTTTATGATCGCGCGTAAGTCAGACGGCCTCCGCGCTCAAGAGGTTTTGGAAGCCATCTCCGAAACGAACGAGCGCATCAAGGCTTTTGATATCACCGAGGACCAGTTTCTGCATGCGAATGACGTGCGGACGAGGGCGTTGGCGGACTCCCTTTTGATGTGTGCGCTTAGGGTGACGGAAGAAGCGGGCAAGTTGTCGGAACGCTCGCAGCGGCTTCATCCCGAAATTGAATGGCGTGGAATTATCGGCATGAGAAATTATCTTGCGCATGATTACGGCAATGTCGACCGCTCGGTTGTTTGGGATGCAGTGACGATGGAGTTCCCTGCGCTGGAACGAGCCTGTAGACAAATTGTCTCCGAATCTGAACGCTAGCCGCTCGTTCGCAACTGCCTGTTCGCACACGTTTTTTGAGCGCTTGATACGCTTTAACCCTGCGGAAACATTTTTCTGCGATAGTATCTGCGATATAGACCAGTCGAAACCCGCCCGAAAGAAAGGGGAGCGACATGAACCAGCAGAACATCGATTACGTACTCCGCTCCGTAGAGCAGCGTGACATCCGCTTTGTGCGTTTGTGGTTTGTCGACATTCTCGGCCGCCTCAAGAACTTTGCCATTAGCCCCGAGGACCTCGAGGTAGCTTTTGAGGAGGGTATTGGCTTTGACGGCTCCGCCATCGAGGGCTTTGCCACGCCCGAGGAAGCCGACATGCTGGCGTTTCCCGATGCTTCGACCTTCCAGATCCTGCCGTGGCGCCCGAGCCACAACGGCGTCGCCCGCGTGTTCTGCGACGTGTGCACTCCCGATTGCAAGCCCTTTACCGGCGATCCACGCGATGCCCTGCGCCGCATGTTCCGCAAGGCCGAGAAGGCTGGCTATCTGCTCAACGTGGGCGCCGAGCTGGAGTATTACTATTTCCCCGACGAGCACACGCCCGAGCCGCTCGACAACGTGGGCTACTTCGATCTTTCGGTGAGCGATGCCGCCCGCGACCTGCGCCGCAACACGGTCCTCACGCTCGAGAAGATGTCCGTGCCCGTGGAGTACACCTTCCACGCCGCCGGTCGCTCGCAGCACGGCATGAGCCTGCGCCACGCCGAGGCCCTGAGCATGTCCGACGCCATCACCACGGCCAAACTCATCATTAAGCAGCAGGCCTACGAGAGCGGTTGCCACGCCTCCTTTATGCCCAAGCCGTTGGCGGGCGAGGACGGCAGCGCCATGTTTTTGCATCAGTCGCTGTTCAACCACGACGGCAACAACGTCTTTTGGGGCGAGGACGACGAGAAGTACCATCTCTCCGATATCGCCAAGCACTATATGGCCGGCATCTTGGCGCACGCACGCGAAATCAGCGCTATTACTAACCCCACGGTCAACTCGTACAAGCGCATCACCACGGGCGGCGATTCCGTGCCGCAGTACGCCACGTGGGGCCTGCGCAACCGCGCGAGCATGGTCCGCATTCCGGTCTACAAGCCCGGCAAGCAGCTGTCCACGCGCATCGAGCTTCGTAGCCCCGACCCCATGGCCAACCCGTACCTGGTCAACGCCGTCACGCTGGCGGCTGGTCTGGACGGCATCGAGCGCAAGCTGGAACTCCCGCCCGAGGCAACGGCCGAGACGCTCAAGCTTACCGACCGTCAGATGCTCGAGGCCGGCTACACGCCGCTGCCGCGCTCGCTCAAAGAGGCGCTCGACGTGTTTGAGGACTCGCAGTTTATGAAGGATGCCCTCGGCGAGCACATCCACAGCTTCTTCCTCAAAAAGAAGCGCGACGAGTGGCATAAGTTTGAGTCTACGATTACCGAGTGGGAGATTAAGCACTACCTGGCGAACTCCTAATCGCGCTGGCTTGTTCCAGTACGATTGAGCTCATTTCTTTGGAGGCCGATATGTCCGAAAAGAGTGCCCTGTTCATGGCGCGCACGACGCGCTTCCACGAGTTTGCCCGCAGCTTGACGACCACCCTGGGTGTCGAGGTGAGCCTGGCCACCCCCGATTCGCCGACTGCAGCGCACGACTTTGACCTGCTGATCCTCGATTCCGATGGCATCCGCAGCGACCGTATCGATCAGATTGCCAAGTGGCTCGACGACCGCGGCGGCGTTCCCATGCTGGTGATCGTTGACGATGAGGCGCTCGGCACCCTGCGCCTGCCGAATCACGCGCATGCCGACTTTGTATGCCCCACGGCGACACCCAACGAGCTCAAGGCTCGTGCGCAGCGCCTGATGGGCGAGGAGGAGACCGTCACCGCCGACGATGTGCTCAACATCGATAACCTCGAGATTAACCTGGCCACCTACCAGGTGACGCTCGATGATGAGCCCATCGACCTGACGCTGATGGAGTACTCGCTGCTGAGCTTTTTGGCGACGCACCCCAACCGCGCCTACAGCCGCGAGGTGCTGCTGCACCGCGTGTGGGGCTTTGAGTACTGCGGCGGCACGCGCACCGTCGACGTGCACATTCGACGCATCCGCTCCAAGGTAGGCCCGCAGATCGCGGCACACATCACCACCGTCCGCGGCGTGGGTTATCTGTTTAAGGACTAGATTTCCACCACAAAGGGGCAGACGCCTTTGTGGTGGTTTCGCCGCATGCGTGGATTCCTTTCGGGTCTGCGGCAGAACTTAAGCCTTCCTAAAAGATTGCGTTCTCATACACGTACGCCCGCATATTGGGGTACAACTCAACGTGAACAATGATGGCCCGCCACATGTTTGGCGGGCCTTTGGTTATTTGACGAAAGGATCGCAGCTATGAGCGAGTACGATTCCCAGCGTCCCCAGGATGCGGGCAACGCCGGCGAGACCCAGCAGCAGCCGCGCGTGCAGGTGGAGTCGACGCCTGCCGACAGCAACATTCCCTACGTGCAGGCCTACGACACGCAGACCGGAAAGCCGCTGGGCGGTGCGCAGGTCGTGAACAAGCACACGGTGGTCAAGACCAAGACCAAAAAGCTGCCGATCTTTATTACGGCACTCGCCGGCTGTGCCTGCGGCGCCCTGCTGGTCATCGCGCTTATCATGAGCGGCACGCTCAACATTGGCGGCGGCAAGAACGCCGTGACGGCGGGCGCTTCGGGCTCATCGACGCAAAAGATTACGATTGATTCCGAGGACACCACGTTGGCCGAGGCCGTTTCTGCCAAGGCCCTGCCCTCCGTCGTTTCCATTACCGCCACTTCGAGCGGCAGCCAGAATGGCTCGCTTTCGCAGTCTGCCGACGAGTCGGATAGCTCGGGCAGCGTCGGTTCGGGCGTGGTGCTCGATACCGAGGGCCACATCCTCACCAACAACCACGTGGTCGATGGCTATGACCAGTACGTGGTGACCATGGACGACGGCACCACCTACGAGGCCGAGTTCGTGGGCAACGACGCCTCGAGCGACCTGGCCGTCATCAAGCTCAAGGACGCCGACGCCTCCAAGCTTACGCCGATCGAAATTGGCGACTCCTCCAAGCTCAACGTTGGCGAGTGGGTTATGGCGATCGGCTCGCCGTTCGGCAACGAGCAGTCTGTCTCCACGGGTATCGTGTCGGCGCTCTATCGTTCCACGGCCATGAGCTCTACCAGCGGTAACACCATCTATGCCAACATGATTCAGACCGATGCCGCCATCAACCCGGGCAACTCCGGCGGCGCGCTCGTCAACGACAATGGCGAGCTCGTGGGTATCAACTCGCTCATCGAGAGCTACTCGGGCTCCAGCTCGGGCGTGGGCTTTGCCATTCCGGTTAACTACGCCAAGAACATTGCCGACCAGATTATCGACGGCAAGACGCCGGTGCATCCGTACATGGGCGCTACGCTTTCGAGCGTCAATGCGCTCAACGCCCGCACCAACAAGCTGAGCACCGATAGCGGCGCGTATGTGGCGAGCGTCGTCGAGGACGGTCCCGCCGCCAAGGCTGGCATCCAAGAGGGCGACGTCATCACCAAGCTGGGCGACGACGAAATCACGAGCGCCGATGGTCTGATCATCGCACTGCGCAGCCACGAGGTGGGCGAGAAGGTCGAGATCACGCTTATGCGCGGCAAGGAAGAGAAAAAGGTCACCGTCGAGCTGGGCTCCGACGAGGAGCTGCAGAACCAGCAGCAGGACGACAGTTCGACCGACACCGGCAACGGCGGTATTACCGACGAGCAGCTGCGCCAGTACCTGGAGGAGCTGTTAGGCCAGCGGGGCCAGGGTCAGGGCTACGGCCAGGGCTACTAGCGAGCCGTTTCGCTCATACCGATGCCAGAGGGGCTGTCCCACCAACGCGGGACAGCCCCTCTTTTCTTATTGATCCGTTGGGGACGGAGGAAAACGGATCACTTGGGGCTGACAAGAGGCCTGGTTCGTAATGGTCTGGACAGTTAGTTCAGATTTGTATAATCCGAAAGCTGCTCGGGGTCCGTCGGCTGCCGATTCGGTGCGGTTCGAAAGGGCTATTCGGCGCCATGGTGACCGGTGGTACTCTTGTATCCGTTTGAAATCGAGCGAAGGAGTGCCGCTATGGAGCAATCGAGCCTGTTTGGTGACGGCGTGGACATCGATACCGAAACGCCCACGACCGCGGAAGCCACCGCACCGACCGATGCCCGTGCCCAGGCGGCAACGCGCGCGGCCGAGCTGCGCCACGAGCTCGATTACCACGCCTATCGCTACTACATGCTCGATGCGCCCGAGATTACGGACGCCGCCTTTGACAAAATGCTCGTTGAGCTGCAGGAAATCGAGGCGACCTACCCCGACCTGGTGACGCCCGACAGCTACACCCAACGCGTGGGCGGGTACGTGAGCGAGCAGTTTACGCCGGTCACGCATATGGCGCGCATGTATTCCATGGACGATGCCATGGATTTGGATGAGCTCGACGCGTGGCTCCAACGCACCGAGGATGCGCTCGGCGCCGGTAGCGTCACCTATACCTGCGAGCTCAAGATCGACGGCCTGGGCGTGGCCCTTACCTACCAAAACGGCACCTTCGTACGTGCGGCCACACGTGGCGATGGCACCACGGGCGAGGACGTGTCGCTTAACGTGCGCACCATCAAGGATGTGCCCATGCATCTGTCCGAGCCGGCGCTCGTCCATATGGGTGCCGACCGCGAGCGCACCATCGAGGTGCGCGGCGAGGTCTACATGCCTAAGGGCAGCTTTGTTCGTCTGAACGAAGAGGCCGATGCCGAGGGACGCGACCCCTTCGCCAACCCGCGCAATGCCGCCGCCGGCAGCCTGCGCCAAAAGGACCCCAAGGTCACGGCACGCCGCGACCTGGCCACCTTTATTTATGCCATCGCCGATACCGACCCGCTGCACGTCCACAGCCAGCGCGAGTTCCTCGATTGGCTGCGTAGCGCCGGCTTTAGCGTCAACCCCAACGTGGCTCGTTGCGCCACGCCGGCCGAGGTCCACAAGTTCTGTGCCCAGGCGCTCGAGCACCGCGGCGACCTGGATTACGACATCGACGGCGTAGTCGTAAAGGTTGACAGCTTCCAGCAACAGCTCGACCTGGGCTTTACCGCCCGCGCACCGCGCTGGGCCATTGCCTTTAAGTTCCCGCCCGAGGAAAAGCAGACCGTCCTGCGCGAAATTCGCATCCAGGTGGGCCGCACCGGTGTGCTCACGCCGGTCGCCGAGTTCGACCCGGTGACGGTTGCCGGCTCCACCATCGCGCGCGCCACGCTGCACAACATCGACGAGATCCGCCGCAAAAACGTGCGCGAGGGCGACACCATCATCGTGCACAAGGCGGGCGACGTGATTCCCGAGGTCGTGGGCCCGGTGCTCGACAAGCGCCCGGCCGATTCGGTTGACTGGCACATGCCCGAGGTCTGCCCCGTGTGCGGCAGCCCCGTGGTCCACGAGGATGGCGAGGTCGCCTACCGCTGCGTGTCCATCGACTGCCCTGCGCAGCTCAAGGAGCGCCTGCTCCATTGGGTGAGCCGTGGCTGCATGGACGTCGACGGACTGGGCGACGAGATCGTCGACAAGATGATCGCCGCCGGCCTGATTCACGATGTCGCTGACTTCTACCAGCTCACGGTCGACGATATCGCCGGGCTGGACACGGGCCGCGTGTACGCTAGCTCCAACAGCAAAAAGGGCGTCAAGAAGGGCGACCCCATTCCGGTGGGCCTCAAGACGGCCGAGAAAATCATCGCCGAGCTCAACAAGTCCAAGAGCCAGCCGCTCGGTCGCGTGCTGTTTGCCCTGGGCATCCGCCACGTGGGCAAGAGCGTGGGCGAGGTCATCGCCGAGCGATTCCTGTCGATTGACAAGCTTATCTTGGCGAGCGAAGAGGACATCGCCGAGTGCGAGGGCATCGGTCCCAAGATCGCGGCGAGCGTCAAGCAGTTCCTGGCCGTGCCCGAAAACCTTGCCGTGCTGGAGCGCCTGCGCCAGGCGGGCCTGTCGCTCGAGGTCGACCTGGGCGCCGCACATGCACAGGCCGCAGCCGACGCTGGCGTGGCGGGCGAGCTCGCCGACGCGCAGCCACTCGCGGGCCTGACCTTCGTGCTCACCGGCGCGCTCGTCAACCGCACCCGCGACGAGGCGGGCGCGGCGCTCAAGGTGCTCGGCGCCAAGGTTTCGGGCAGTGTGTCAAAGAAGACGAGCTATCTGGTCGCCGGTCCCAAAGCGGGCTCCAAGCTCACCAAGGCCGAGCGGCTGGGCGTACCCGTGTTGGATGAGGATGCGCTCGAGCATATCCTTGCGACCGGTGAGGTGCCCCAGGCTTAGGACATTGATAACCAAATTAGAAAACCTCCCGGAAAGGTTGATACTTTCCGGGAGGTTTTTATTTGGGCGTGGTGGCGGGCAGCATGATCTGCGTCATGTAGGTTGCTGAGGGTGACCCTGCGGAGTGGTGTCGTTCCGGAGCGATAGAAGATTCATACAAAGCAAAGGGGCCCCGCAGTGAGGTCCCACAACGTGGCTGCCCCATTGTGATGAGTTTTATACACTTTAACATTAACATTAACGTGTATACTGAGCAGTGAAGATATATGTTGAGAGGAGCAGTTATGGTTACCGTCGCGTTTTCGGAACTGCGCCAAAACCTTACGCAGGTGGCCGAAAAGGTTGCCAATGAGGGCGAGGAGGTTGTGGTCTTCAAGCGGAGCAAGCCGTTGTTCAAGATCGTGCCGCTCGACTATGAAGGTCCAGTTACGGTGGAATATGACGCTGCCCAGGAGCGTGGGGGCGCAAAGCCGACGTGCGGCACGGGCAAGCCCAAGCGCGACGTGGGTACGATGTGGCATCCCAAGATCACCTGGAAGGAGATCCGTGAGATGCTCGCGGAGAATGAGGACTACCAGGAGTATCTCGATATCGTGGCTAACATGCCAAAGGGAACGCCGCTCGACACGATGACGGTTGAAGATGAAAAGCGCGTCGCGAGGGAGCGCTACCTATGAGGGCATTTCTCGATACCAATTTTCTGCTCGATTGCGTGCTTCCGGGCCGGCCGGAGCACGCAGCGGCGCAAACGATCAAGGGGCTCGTTGACGTGGGGCTTATCGAGGGTGTTGTTTCGGCCTGCTCTCTCAAGGACGCGTACTACATTCTCACTAAACAGGCAGGCGAGGCGTGCGCCCGCGAGGTGGTTCGCGACTGCCTTAAGAGCTACTCGGTAGAGCCTCTGGACCAAGAAGCTTGTTTTACCTCCGCCTATTCCGATGAACCGGACTTTGAGGACGGCTGTATCCGCGCGATGGCCGAGCGTGCCGGCGTGGACTTTATCATCACGCGTGACCGAGCCGCTTTTGTGCGCTCGACCATCAAGACCTTCTCGCCTGCAGAGTTCATCCGTGCGTTTCCGATTCCGGAGGAGTAAAACCGCCATATCGGGGACTGTCCCCGGCATGGTAGTTCTCCTGTAGCCGACGCTCGTTAGTTGAGCTGCACTTCATGCCTGTCCGGGAGGTTCTTAATCGAGCACAGTAACGGGCACCGTGATCTGCGTCACGTAGGTCGCGGGGTCGTCGCTGATGATGTCGTCGATCAGGGCGATTTCGCGTTGCCCCGCTACGCTGCCAACTTGTCAAAAGCCCCGCGCCGGTTGAGTACGGTAAACGCAATCACGCAAATGACTGCCGACAAAATCGATCCGCACGGCGAAGCGATGCCCATGGGAAACAGCGTGTCGGAATAGGCGTTCGACAGCAGCCACGCGCCCGGCACGCGAATGAGCGCCACGGCCAGCACGTTGTGCGCAAAGCCGATGTAGCTCTTGCCATACGCAGCGAAAAAGCCGCTAAAGCAAATGTGGATGCCGGCAAAGATTGCGTCGAAAATGTAGCTGCGCATATAGCCGGTACCGGCCGCGACTACTGCAGCGTCCTTGGCAAAAAAGCCAATAAACGCCGGCGCCACCAGCCACATCAACACCGTGATCAAGCAACCGTACACCACCGAGATCGTCATGGCGTCCTTGAGTACCTGACGTGCGCGGTCGCCCTTGCCCGCGCCGGCGTTTTGCGCCGTGAGCGCGCTGACGGTGGCGCCCATGGAGCTCGGCACAATGAACAAAAAGCTGATCATCTTCTCGACCAGGCCCACGGCGGCGGCATCGACGAGCCCTCGGTGGTTGGCGATGACGGTGATAAACATAAACGCCACCTGGATGCAGCCGTCCTGCACGGCCACGGGCACACCGATCTTAAGAATGCTGCCGAGCACTTCGGGCTGGGGGCGCAGGTCGCTGCGCTTAACGTGGATGTTCGTGCGGCGGCTCTTGAGCCACACGAGCGCGAGGGCAACGCTGGCCGTCTGCGCGGTTACCGTGCCGAGCGCCGCGCCCACGGGGCCGAGCCCCATGTGCCCGATAAACAGAAAGTCGAGCGCGATGTTGATGATGCATGCCACGCCGATCACGTACATAGGCGAGCGCGAATCGCCCAGCCCGCGAAAGATGGCCGAGAGGATATTGTATGCGGCGATAAAGGGAATGCCCATAAAGCAGATACGCAGGTAGGCGGCGGTTCCTTCGACTGCCTCGGCCGGCGTGCCAATGAGTGCCACGATTTGCGGGCACAGTGCGAGCAGGACGGCGGCCAGCACCACCGAGACACCCATAAACAGCGTGATGGTGTTGCCGATGGCGGTCTCGGCGCGGTCGAAGCGGCGCGAGCCCACGGCGTGGCCGACGATCACCGTCGTTCCCATGGCCAGGCCCACGAGCGTCACGGTAATGATATAGAGCGTCTGCGCACCATTGCCCACGGCGGTGATGCCGGCGGCGCCGCTAAATTGCCCCATCATGTACAGGTCGGCCATACCGTAGAGCATCTGCAAAAAGTACGAGAGCATATAGGGCAGGGCAAAGACCGCGATGGTCTTAAGGACATTGCCGCGTGTGAGGTCGTGTTCCATGGGCGAGGCTTTCTGGCTGGGTTTGTTTACGTACCAGTGTAGTGAAAACCCTACAACGATTGTAGAGTCAAGGTTTGTGTCGGCAGTGGGGCGAAAAAAATCGCGCGCACCATTATTCCGAGTGAATATGGACACACGTCACGAGAACTCGCCGCCGTCGCTAACCTTGCAGAAAACGATTTCGGAATACTTGACACCATTATTCGGCGCGCAATAATACGTGCGTTTGCGAACAACGTTTGATGGGGGTTGAACCTGCGTGCGCAATCTCAAAATACTGTTTTCCTATCTAGGGGCATACCGTCGCGATGCCATTCTCGGCGTGTTCTTTGTGTCGGTCGAGACGGTGCTCGAGCTGTTTATCCCGGTCATCATGGCCAACATCATCGATGTGGGCGTGCCTGCGGGTGATATCAACTACATGCTGCTGCAGGGCGCGTACATGTTGGTGTGCGCTGCGCTTTCGCTGGTACTGGGCTTGGGTTATGCACACACGTCCGCCCGCGTTGCCTCGGGCCTAGGCGCTAACCTGCGCGAGGCCGAGTACAAAAAGATTCAGACGCTCGCTTTTGGTAACCTGGACAACTACGACGCCAGCTCGCTCGTCACTCGCATGACCACGGACATCACCGTTATCCAAAATGCTGTGAGCAACGGCTTTCGCCCTATGGTGCGCGGCCCGGTGACGCTTATCGTCGGCCTTATCTACGCGCTGATGCTGTCGCGCCCGCTCGCCACCGTCTTTGCGATCATCTTGCCCGTGCTGGCAATCGTGCTGGGTGCCATCACCTATCGCGTCAGTCCGCTCTACCGCCAACTCCAGACCTCGATGGACCACCTCAACGGCGTGGTGCAAGAGGACCTTACCGCCGTGCGCGCCGTGAAGGCTTACGTGCGCGCCGAGCACGAGTGCGACAAGTTCGACACCGTCAATACCGAGCTCGCCGGCACGGCGACCAAGACCTTTGGCAACGCTGTGCTCAACCTGCCGGTGTTTCAGCTGTCGATGTACGTGGCGGCGCTTTCCATTCTGTGGATTGGCGGCCGCATGATCATCGAAGGTCGCTTGGGCGTGGGCTCGCTCACGGGCTTTATGAGTTACGTGCTGCTGATCATGAACTCGCTCATGATGATTTCCAATGTGTTTTTGCTGCTCACGCGCGCTCTCACGAGTGTGGGCCGTATCGCCGAGGTGCTCGATGAGGAGCCCTTTATCGCCAACCCCGCGGGAGACCTCGCGATTGCGGCGCCAGCGGACGGCAGTATCGAGTTTCGCGACGTTTCCTTTAAATACCGCGCGGATGCAGCCGAGGATGTGCTCGAGCATATCGACCTTCGCATCGAGAGCGGCTCGACGGTGGGCATCCTCGGCGGTACGGGCTCGGGCAAGAGCTCACTTGTGCAGCTGATTGCGCGCCTGTACGACGCCACCGAAGGCGCCGTGCTTGTGGGCGGACGCGACGTGCGCGACTACGACCTCGCCGCCTTGCGCGACGCTGTGGGCATTGTGCTGCAAAAGAATGTGCTGTTTACGGGTACCGTGCGCGAGAACCTGCAGTGGGGCAATCCGCAAGCGTCGGACGATGAGCTCCTCGCGGCTTGCCGCGCAGCGTGCGTGGACGAGTTCCTTGATCGCATCGGCGGGCTGGACGGCGAGTTGGGCCAAGGCGGCGCCGGTGTCTCGGGTGGCCAGAAGCAACGCCTGTGCATCGCGCGCACGCTGCTCAAGCATCCGCGCGTGCTCATTTTTGATGACTCCACCAGCGCGGTCGATATGGCGACCGACGCTAAGATTCGCGAGCACATCGCCCGGATTTCCGATACGACCGTGCTCATCATCGCCCAGCGCATCGCGAGTGTCATGGATGCCGATCGCATTGTGGTATTGGACGACGGTCGTGTCCACGGCGTGGGCACGCACGAGGAACTGCTAACGGGCGACAACATATACCAGGAGATTTATGCCTCGCAGATGGAGTTTGCGAGGAACGCGGACGCCGGCGACGGCAACGACGGTGGCTGCGCGAATGATCCGTTTTCCTCCGTCGCATGCGGATCACCCTTGGAAGGGGGTGAGCGCCATGCCTAAGACCGCAGCCCAAGCACGCCCGGCCGACCTCAAACGCACTGTGCGCCGCCTGCTCTCCTACATGGGGCATGCCAAGTTCTCGTTGCTCGCGGTGGGCGTGCTCGCCTCCGTCGCCGCCATCGCGAGCCTCGCCGGCACCTACATGGTGCGCCCCATCGTTAACGGTTTGGCCACGGGCGGGGAGGAACTGCTTGCCAAGCAGGTCATCCTGACGGCGATCATCTACGCTGCGGGCGTGCTTTCGGCCCTGGGCTACTCGCAGATTATGGTGCGCGCGGCCCAACACGTGGTGTCCGATATTCGCCGCGACCTGTTCGCGCACATCCAGACGCTGCCGCTCAGTTATTTTGACAGCACGCGCTCGGGCGACATCATGAGTTTTTTCACCAACGACGTCGACACCGTCTCCGAGGCGCTCAACAACAGCTTTGCCAACGTGATTCAGGCCGCCATTCAGGTTGTGGGCACCACGGCCATGCTCATCATCCTTAACTGGCAGCTCACGA
This sequence comes from Collinsella sp. CAG:166, assembly GCA_000434535.1. Lineage (GTDB taxonomy): Bacteria > Actinomycetota > Coriobacteriia > Coriobacteriales > Coriobacteriaceae > Collinsella. The sequence continues at coordinate 18,381 of FR878726.1, read as the reverse complement.
TTATCACACTCGTGTGCGATGCGGCCATTGTGCTGTATGCGCGCTATTCGGGCGCGCGCTCTAAGCGCTTCTTTGCCGCCCAGCAGGCATCGCTTGGCGACCTGGACGGATATATCGAAGAGATGGTCTCGGGCCAAAAGGTCATCAAGGTCTTTAACCGCGAGGCGGCGAATGTTGCCGGCTTCACCTGCCGCAACGACGAGCTTCGCCGCACCGGCACCGCCGCCGTGAGCTATGCCAACTCCATGGTGCCCATGACCGTCGTGATTGGCTACGTCAACTATGCCATCGTCGCCGTGGCGGGCGGCATGCTCTGCATCAAGGGGCTCGCCGACGTAGGTGCGCTCGCGAGCTACCTGGTCTTTGTGCGCCAGGCCGCCATGCCCATCAACCAGTTTACGCAGCTCGGCAACTTCTTGCTCAACGCGTTGGCCGGTGCCGAGCGCCTGTTTGCCGCCATGGACCTTGAGCCCGAGGTGGACGAGGGCTGCGTGGAGCTGGTGCAGACGGGCGATGCCGCGTGGGCGTGGAAAATTCCCGAGGGCCAGGGCGTGGGCGCGTACGGGCATTTGCATGATGTGGCAGCCGTTGATGAGTCGGGCCGCGCGGTGGCTGCCGACGGCACCGAGCTCACGTGCGGCTTGGTCCCGCTTGCCGGCGACGTGCGCTTCCATGCCGTGGATTTTTCCTACGTGCCGTGCACCCGCGTGCTCACGGACCTCAACCTGTTTGCCAAGCCGGGGCAAAAGATCGCGTTTGTAGGCTCCACGGGTGCCGGCAAGACGACCATCACCAACCTCATCAACCGCTTCTACGAGGTCGATGACGGCGAGATCACGTACGACGGCATCGACGTCAAGCACATTGCCAAGGCCAGCCTGCGCGGGTCGCTCGGCATTGTGCTGCAGGACACGCACCTGTTTAGCGGCACCATTGCGCAGAACATCCGCTTTGGCAAGCTCGACGCGACCGACGAGGAGGTGCGCGCCGCTGCCGAGGCCGCCTGCGCCGACTCGTTTATCCGCCGCCTGCCGCGGGGCTACGACACACCGGTCACGGCCGACGGCGCCAACCTGTCGCAGGGTCAGCGTCAGCTGCTCGCCATCGCGCGCGTGGCCGTCGCCGATCCGCCGGTGCTCATCCTGGACGAGGCCACGAGTTCCATCGACACGCGTACCGAAAAGCTCATCGAGCGCGGTATGGACCGCATCATGCGCGGTCGCACCACGTTTATGATCGCGCACCGCCTGTCCACTGTCCGCGACGCCGACGCCATCATGGTCCTCGAACACGGCCGCATCATCGAGCGCGGCACGCACGAAGAGCTGCTCGCCCAGCACGGCGAGTACTGGCAGCTGGCGCATGGCTTAAAAGAGCTGGATTAACCCGTTCGAGCACGATGCTTTGACCCCTCCGTGTTCCTCACCTCGTCTCAAACCATCACAACATTCGACGTTTTTTGCCAAAATCGGGAAAAGCATCGAATGTTGTGATGGTTTTTCTGCCACTCGACCGGGTGGAATCGCTTTCTTGCGCACGAAGGTGTGCGGACCCGTGGGCAGGGGAATAAGGTTGGTTATCCGACTCCATTGGAGGGCTCATGGACCTGCCGATCGTCCTGTCCCATAAGACTGCCTGGCTGTACCACAACGTGGCGCGCCCGTCCGAGCCGCTCTCGCGAGCAAGCAGCCTATACGATGAGGACTCGCTTGCTAATGAGGCGGAGCCGACCGCGGGCCTGCCCAAATTGGGACTCGATGCCAAGGGGCTGAGGGCTTCAACGGCAGTTGGGATCGTTACCGGCTATCTGGTTTCGCTTGGTATTCCACGAGAAGAGCTCGATCATATCGACACGCTCGTCAACTTCGATTTTGAGCGCTCGACGCCGGCTGGATTTAGGTGCCACGTGTTTGGAGCGCCGGTACCTCCAGGCCATCTTATCGAGGTGGCAGAGGGCCTTCTAGTGGTTGATGAGGCCATGTGCTTTGTCCAGGCGGGTTCGTGGATGAGCGAGCCCGAGCAGCTGGAATATGGCTACGAAATCTGCGCCCGATACCATTTGAATCATCTGTCGACAGGCGATTATATCGAGATGGGGCAGAGGTATACCGTTGCCGACTTGATTGCCTATTGCAATGAGAACCGATCTCGTCAGGGGGCTGTACGCGCGGCCGCCGTGCTCAAGCGCGTGCACGATGGCGCGCGGTCGCCCATGGAGACGGCCACCGCAATCATGGTCGTAGCAAAACGTTCCCAGGGAGGGCTGGGATGCACCAAGATCGAGCTCAACCATCGGGTCGATGTTCCCAACGAGTTCAAGTATCTCGCAAAGGCCGGGTATTTCGAGATCGACGTATATGCGCCTGCGAGTGGTACGGGGATTGAATACAACGGTTCGGACCATCTTGACAAACAGCGCAGCGCGTCGGATGCGGAGCGTATGACCGTGCTGAGCGCGCTGGGCTTTAGGATGATCGTCCTCACCGGGACTCAGTTTGCCCACCAGCTGCAATTGCACCGGGCGATGAACGCCATCGCCCTCGCTATGGGCCTTAAGTGCGACCGAAGCGAAGCGTTCCAGAAACGTCAGAACGACCTGCGAGAATTCGTGATTCGGCACTGGGATGGCGGCCTCTAGGGGCGCTTTGGTCCTTCTACGGGGTGCCGTGGACAGGCAAACCATCACAACATTCGACGTTTTTCGCCAAAATCGGGAAAAGCATCGAATGTTGTGATGGTCTGTGTTGAGGATGGGCTTGGCAAGTCCGTTTTGCTCGAAGTGACCTGTCCTGTCGTACGGGTGTCGGCACGATTCTCTCGTGGGGTATTATGTTTTCCGAAGAATAAAACGCCGCGTGAGGGGAGGGCTGCGTGGACGGGCGCGTGCAACATGACGGCTTTGGCCGCGATATCAACTACCTGCGCATTGCCGTTACCGACAAGTGCAATTTCCGCTGCATTTACTGCATGCCGGCCGATGGCGTGGCGCCCCGCGCACACGACGAGCTGCTCAGCGCCGAGGAAATCGCCCGCTTTGTGCGCCTGGTGGCGGGGGAGGGCATTCGCCGCGTGCGCCTGACGGGCGGCGAGCCGCTGGTCAGCCGCCGTATCATTCCGCTCATTCGCGACATTCGCGCGATTCCGCAGATCGAGGATATCTCGCTCACCACCAACGGCGCCCTGCTGCCCCAGCTGGCACCGCAGCTCAAAGATGCCGGGCTTAACCGCGTCAATATCTCGCTCGATACGCTCGACCCTACGCTCTTTGGAAAGATCACGCGCCTGGGTCGACTCGAGCAGACCATGGCTGGCATCGACGCGGCGCTGGCTTGGGGCTTTGAGCCCGTTAAGGTCAACTGCGTTGTGGTGCGCCGGCTCAACCAGGATGTGGCGGCCCTCGCACGGCTGACCGTCGACCGCCCCATCCACCTGCGCTTTATCGAATACATGCCCATCGGCGACGAGCGCACGAGCTCGCATTGCGCTGTGGACCCGCATGCGCCCGCGCTCAATCCTGAGCTGTGGGACGCGAGCGATACCGTGCCGAGCGACGAGCTGCGGGCGCGCATCAATGCCGGGGCCGCCGCGGCGGGACTGGGCGAGCTCGAGCCGCTCGACATCAACGACGCTCCTGCCGGCGCGGGCCCTGCGCGCTACTGGCACTTTCCGGGCGCGGCGGGAACGGTCGGCTTCATTAGCGCCATGTCTAATCATTTTTGCGCGAACTGCAACCGTCTGCGCCTGACGGCCGATGGCAACGTGCGTCCGTGCCTGTTCAGCGATGCCGAGTATTCGGTGCGCGACGCCCTGCGCCGTGGTGATGATATGCAGGTACTTTCGATTTGGCGCGATGCCGTGGCCCACAAACCGCAGGAACACGCGATAATTGAGGGCACGCAACGATTTATGTCCCAAATCGGAGGATGATCATATGGCCAAGAGCAGATACGCCGATGCCACCAAGGCCGCTCGCAGGGCCGCGATGTCTGCCCACAAAGCCTCGTCTGCCAACAAAGGCGACGCCGTCGCAGCCGCGCAGTCGACTGCCAGCGCTGCCACCGAGCCCGCCCGTGACGCTCGTCGCGACGAGCTGACGCACGTGGACGCCAAAGGCGAGGTGCGCATGGTCGACGTGTCCGACAAGGCCGAGACTCATCGCATTGCCATCGCCGAGGGCACCATCCTCATGCATCCCGAGACGCAGGCCATGGTGCTGCAAGACCGCGCCAAAAAGGGCGACGTGCTCGCCTGTGCGCGCGTGGCGGGCATCATGGCCATCAAGCGCACGAGCGATATCATTCCCATGTGCCATCCGTTGCTCATTACCAAGAGCAAGTGCGATATTGCGCCCATCGCTTCGGCGGGGACGCCTGTCGATGACGTTCCCGAGGGCTGGGCGCCGGCGCGCGCGGACGGGCAGGTTGGCTTTCACGTACTGGTTACGGCCGGCGTGACGGGCAAGACGGGTATCGAGATGGAGGCCCTGACCGGCGCGAGTGCCGCGTGCCTAACGATCTATGACATGTGCAAGGCGGTCGATCGCGGCATGGAGATCGTCGACGTGCGCCTGCTGCACAAGGAGGGCGGCCGCTCGGGTGTGTGGGATCGTGCAGAGCGTCAGGCCGCTGCCGTTGAGGCCGTGGCCGCTGACGGTGCCGCGCCCGCAAGCGCACCCGTCGCCGTCGCGCCCGCAGCTCCGGCACCGGCCGTCCCCGCGATCGCGTTTATCGGCTACCAAAATTCGGGCAAGACTACGCTCGTCGAGAAGGTCATTGCCGAGCTCACTCGCCGCGGCCTGCGCGTGGGTTCGCTTAAACATCATGGGCATCACGGCTTCGATATCGATGTGCCCGCTAAAGATACGTGGCGCCATCACCAGGCCGGATCCAAGCATGTGGGTCTCATCTGCGCCACGCGCTGGGCGGAGTACGCCGACACGCGCGAGGAGGACGAGATGCCCGCGCGCGAGCTGCTGTCGCGCTATAACGATGTCGACGTGGTGATCATCGAGGGCTACAAGACCGAGGGCTTCGACAACATCGTGGTCGCGCGCTCCGGTGTCGACCGTCTGCGCGGCAAGAGCTCGCTCGACCTGGTCGACGGTCACACGCTGGCCCTTGCCTGCAACGAAGCCCTGGCACGCCAGGCCTTCGACGCAGGCTTTGCGACCCGAGCCATCAACATCAACGACGCCCGAGCCATCTGCGATCTCATCCAAGACCACCTTCAGGCTTGACGCTGCGCCGGCCCCAAGCACCCCATCTCGCCCCTCAAGCCGTCGCTCGCGTACCAAAGTACGCGTCGCTCCTCTTTCGGGGCGACCTGGGGCACTTGGAACCGGCTCGCTGCGTTGCCATAACATGCCAAAAAGGGACAGGTTTATTTTGGCATGTTTTATCTGGGCAAACGTCATTTCCACCACAAAGGGGCCAGGCGCCTTTGTGGTGGTTTTTGCTTTGGTAGATGCGTGGGACATGCCTTACAATCTACCAAGTAGTTCATGACGGGCGAAAAACGGAGAGAGGGGCTCGATGCGTCCTTAATGTTTCATGCGGATAGATTGATTTGACAGACGGTGGCGAATGCCCGCCGTCCGCATTCGTATGAAACAAGGAGTCTCCATGCTCGCCTCCCTTTTTTCAAAGCCTCAATCATCGCTGTCCGTGCAGGCCAAGCGCCTGGTGGCGATGCGCTTTCTCATCTACACCGGTTTTCAGACCAGCTACTTTATCGGCGTTATCGGAACACTCACCTATACAGACGATGCCTCGGTCGTGGCGACATCGCTGGCCGTCCTGTTTATGAACGTTTTCGTGATCCTGGGATCCTTCGCGGGTGGCGCGGCGCTCGACGCTTGGGGCCCGCGCCACCATTTCTTGCTGAGCATCGTCGGCGCGCTGGCAACCGGCGTGGCGATTATTGCCTTTGGCAGCGCGACCGGCATCGTCCTGCTCGGCGCGGTGCTCCTGGGCTTTGTGATGGGGTTCGCCCAGCCCATCGCCACGTCCTATCCGGCCTACCTCACCAACGACCCCGTCGAGCTCAAAGACATCAACTCCGCCATTGCCATGTTCTCAAACGTGAGTATCATCGTCGGCCCCACGCTGGGCGGCTTTGTCGCGGCTGCTGCGTCGTCGCGCGCGGTGTTCGTGCTCATGATGATTTTTACCGTACTGGCGTTTATTGCCGGCTGGGGCTTTAGACCGCAAGCGGGTCGCGTCGCCGCGCGCGAAAGTACTCCCGCGGATAGCAGCACAACGGCAAGTACTGCCAGTCAAAGCTCCGACTCCAGTAAATCCACCCGCGTCACCTTCGCGACCAGCATCAAGACAGTCTTTACCAACAGCGTCCTCGCGTTACTTTTCTGCATCATCTTCCTCTCGAACTTTGGCTATGGCGCCTTCGACCCGCTGGAGTCGTTCTTCTACCGCGATGTTCTGCACGTCGGTGTTGAGTGGATGGGCTGGCTTTCGTCGGCCTGCGGCGTGGGCGCGGTGCTGGGCGCCGTGGCCGCGCTCCGCTTGCCGCCGCACCTGGTCAACCTTAAAACGCTGCTTGTGGCGCTCATGTCCGTGGGTCTGGGAAGCCTGCTCTACGTGGGAACGCCGTACGTGGGCGTAGCCCTTGTCGGCCAGATTGCCCTGGGCGTGGCCTGGGGCGTCGTCAACCCGCTCCACAACACCATCGTACAAACGACGGCCCCGCTCGAGCAGCTCGGTCGCATCAACTCGGTCATGGGTTTTGGCAATATGTTCGCCGGCGTGGCCCCGCTGGCGATTGCTCCGTGGCTGGCGGCGACGTTTGGTGTGCAGCAGACGCTCGTTGGTGCGGGCATGGTCGTGACGGCGGTTCCCGCGGCGCTGCTGCTGTTTGGCCGCCGGCATTTGGATCGTGCCGCAAAGCAGTAAAAACCATCACAACATTCGATGAAAATCGCGATTTTGCCGAATAACGTCGAATGTTGTGATGGTTTGCGCCCCGGGCCATGCCATCCTGCGGGTCCGGTCACCACAAAGGGGCCAGACTCCTTTGTGGTGGTTTTCGCTTTGACAGGCCGCGCCCGCGCCTTGGTATACCATGTACACCATTTCCGACCACATTCAGCACCGCCGCACAACCTAGAAAGGCCCCCATGGACGCCACCTTCAGCCACATCAAAGCCGTGTTCTGCGATATCGACGGCACGCTGCTCACGAGCCAGCACACGGTGTCCCCGCGCACCGTGGCGGCGATCCGCACCCTGCGCGAGCGCGGCGTGCTCTTTGGCCTGTGCACCGGGCGCGACGCCCACGCGACCGAGGCCATGTACGAGCTCTGGGGCATCGAAGGCCTGGTGGACGTGATGGTGGGCTGCGGTGGCGCCGAGGTCATCGACCGCGCGCACGACATCAACGAGCTGAGCTATCCGCTGCCGGGCGAGACCATCGCGCGCATCTGCAAACACATGGCGGACCTTCCGGCAACGCCCGTCTGCCCCCGAGACGGCGTGTTCTACGTGCCCGAGAGCAACGCGTGCGTCGAGCACCTGTCGCGCGTCGACGGCGTGCCCTACCAGGTGGTCGATTTTGCCGAGTTTTTGCGCGAGCCGCAGCCCAAGGTGATGTTTACCATGGCGCCCGAGGTGATGCCGCGGGTGATTGAGCGGGCGTCGACGTTTGCCGATGACACTGTTAAGGCGGCGGCTCTGCAAACCACGCAGCGGCTCTACGAGTTCATGGATCCGCGCGTGTCCAAGACGCGCGGCCTTGTGCGCGTGGCGGAGCTCAACGACATGGAGCTCCAGGACATCTGCGTGTTTGGCGATGCGGACAACGACACCTGCATGGTGGCCGACGCCGGCGTGGGCGTGGCCATGGCAAACGGCAGCGACGCCACCCGGGCCGCCGCCGACTTTGTAACCGCGAGTAACGACAAAGACGGCATCGCGATCTTTATCGAGGAGCATCTGCTGTAGCGCTGGGGGAGAACCACCGCAAAAGGGAGCAGGCCCCTTTGCGGTAGCCTCAGGCGATTTGGGCGAATTGATGCCTAAAAACTGCGCGCAAATTCAAATTTGGTTGTATGAACATCTCGCTTCTAACTACCGATGGGTTAAAGATATTCCCACCAATTTGGTAGTCTATTCCTCCCGGTTAATGACCTACCGCTCACGGTCGATTTTCAACCGTTCACAGGATGTTTACTCTTGAGCAAAATGTTGTGCAAATAAATAAAATGCTATTAAAAAATGATAACTAGCTTAATTACCAGTAGAAATAGATATTTCATAGCGAATAAACGAAGGTAAATCCGAGCAAATGTCAAGAGAATTGAGAATTCGCTACAAAACTATCGGTATTTTTGCTTAGATGTTCAAACAATCGTTACAATATGTACTATAAGCGTGCGCAATTACAGGTTGCGCAGATACGTTTGATAGTGAAAGAGCAAGATCGCGGTCTCTTGGGGAGGAGACATCGATGAAAGCGAATTCAGAAAAAACTAAGCAGAGTAAAAAAGCGACGCGCCGTGTACTGGCAGGCGTTTTGTGCGGAGCCTCCGTATTGAGCCTGGTACTGTCACTCGTCATGCCTCCGATCTCGCAGGCCATTGCCAACGACGCCCAGACAGATTCTACCGAGGAAACTGTGATGGGGGGGGGTTCCTCAAGTGAGTCTACTGATGTAGACAACACCAACAACGGGGATACCGAAAACCAGAATAGTGACGAGACCGAGGGTGACGCGAGCGAAGATATCGTTGCAGCAGACTCGACTGCCGATGGCGCGGAAGCCAAGAGCACCGCGCAGCCTTCCGACGCACAGCCTTCCGATAATGAAAATAGCGACGAAAACGCTATCGCTCCCGTCAGTGACGATGGCTATATCGAGGTAAACGGTGACGTTGCTGGACGATTCACCGGTGGCGGTACGTTTCGACTGACGGGTTATGCCTATTCGAATCAGCAGATTGTCATCAACAAAGACACAACCATCGATCTTAACGGCAACATGCTCTGCCATGGTTCCGGCAACAAAGACTCCTTCTTTGTGGTCAAAGAAGGAGCCACACTCACTATCGAGGATTCAGGTAAAACTTCAGGTAAAACAATAGACAAACAGTCTCGGGTCGAAACGACGGCGGGTCAGCCTGCGACTATGACATGGGAAAAGGGAGACGGGTCTAGCTCTAATGGCGGCGCACCCAAGAGTCTTACTTACTATGAGACTAAGAGCACGCCCAATACAGATGGACTTTGCACCACCGAGACTACGTACAAGCATGACGTTACGGGCTTTGGCGCTATCGTTGCGGCATCGGACAGGGGTTCCGTAAAGCGAGTGGTCACCGTTAATGAGGACTGCACGCTCGATCTCAAGGGCGGCATGATTACCACGGCCGCCAATCTGGGCGATGACGGCCATGTGATTTTTTCTACGGGTAAGGTCAAAATCGAAGGCGGTTACGTCACCAACGGCAACGGCGGTGGCTGGGGCGGTGGTCTGTGCATAACGGGCGCGAAAGCCAGCCTCGAAATGACAGACGGTGTGGTCGCGGGAAACAAGGCAGCTTCTGGCGGCGGCGTCTACGCTGACAATGGAGCCACCTTGAAGCTTGCGGGTGGAATCATTTCTGGCAACGCTACGTATTCTGATTCGGTTGGTCTCGGTGGCGGCATCTTGGTTTCGGGCGGTAGTGTGACCGTTTCTGGTGGCTACATCACTAACAATAAATACGCCAAGTTTTGCGGCGAGGATGGCCAGGGTGGCCATGGCGGCGCTGGGCTTGCTGCCAATAACGGCGCCCATGTCACCATTTCTGGTGGCCAGATTACTGGCAACTATTCCGAGGAAGCTGGCGGCGGCGTTTACGTAACCAATATTTTTCAACATGATAGGGCATGGCTCGACATTAAAGGAGGAATTATTGCCTCTAACGTGAGCTACCGATCTGAAGGTGCCGGCATCCGAGTGGGCCAGATGATTGACGCGATGATAAGTGGAGCGTCAAAAGATAGCCCAGTCTACATCACTAATAACCACTGCATGTCTCGCTTTGACTGGGGCGGCGGCGGCATCTTTGTTCAGGGTGATTCGAATGTTGCAGCATCTAATGCTGGCAGGCTCTTTGTGTACAACTCGTACATTAGCGCCAATACAGCCGACGGCTACGGCGGCGGCGTTGCAGTCTGCCCCACGGGCAAGACGTTGGTAACGAACACTGAGGGCACGGCAATCTTTGGCAATTTGTCTGCCGGCGAAGAGCATGATGATAATCATTTTAATAATGAAAATGTTTACAACAAGGAGAAAAATACCGGCAATGAAGCTAAACCCCATCTTTCAGGTGGTGGTGGTGAAAAGACTGAAGATAGAGATGCATACAACTCGGAGGTGTTTCGCGAGAACGGTCATGCCGATTTCTTCCTTGCGGCAAAGGCTGGCCATACTGATCCGATTGCGGCAGTAATCGGCAAGATGCTCGGCGGCGGAGATGCCCAGTATTCGGGAAGTAAAGAGCTCAAGGAGAAGATTGATATTCCCGCCAATGGCGGTGTGCAGATTTATCAAAGCATAGGATTGACTTCGGGTGTTCAAGCCGGAAGCGATGAGGCGACGGCTGCGCAGAAAGCTGCGACAACCTTCATCACCGGAAATTATTCCTGGGATCATGGCGGTGGCATCATGTCGAATGGCGATCTGTACTTGGGTCAGCCTGCGGATACGTATGTCTACCCGAGCCTTAAGCTGAAGGCGACCAAGAAGCTAATCGATTCGCAGACTGATAAGAACAAAACGCTCACTGGGAATGAGTTCACCTTTATGGTCTACCGCAAGGATTCGGAAGATCCTTTCGTTAATGGGAAATTCAATCGCGACGCTTGCGCTGAGGTGGGAACTGCAAATAATGATGCAAGCGGCAACATCACGTTTAAGCTTGGTGAACAGTTCGCAGCGAGCGGTACGGCTGACAAAATCACATACTACTTGGTCGAAGATACCGGCGAGGACTCCGACATCACATACGACTCAGCTGTGTATGAGATTGTGGCATCGGTTAAGGATATAAAGACCGAGCTCATGACTGTTCCGACAAAAGAAAACCCGAACAAGCAGATACCCCTCAACATCCATAACTACACGATTGAAAACGTCAGTGTGACCAAGCATGAACTCGACAAGTCATCTGGGGTGTGGAGTGTCACAAATTCATGGGACAATGTGCAGAATAGAGATGGCTATTATCCAATTGCCTGTGAAGATAGCTCGGTGACTTTCACTAACGAATACACTCCGTACAACTCGTACGGCTCCTGGACTCCTAAGGCGACCAAGGTCGTTAAGGGTGGCGAGATGAAGGAGTTTACGCTCGAGTTTGCGGATAACGAGGACTTTAATAACGCTAAGACGGTTAATACGAAGGCTGGCGACAAGAAGTCCCAGACCCTGAGCTTCGTCGACAAGATTGAGTACACACTCGATAAGCTAAACAAGCTCGAGTCTGACTCCACCGGCCGTGGTGCAAGCAATACCTTCACCTATTACGTCCGCGAACAGCCGCCGACCGCACCGTTCACGAACTACACGTACGACAAGTCGGTCTACAAGATTACGGTCAACGCAACTGATCAGTCTGATAAGACGATTAAGTGCGAAGTGTCTTACACCAAGATTTTCAATGCCAAGGGCAAAGAGATCTCCGCTGATAAGCAGCAACCGCTTAAATACGGTGAGGACACCAGCGCTGGCCAAAGCCTTCCCAGCTTCACCAACACCTACTCCACCTCTTTGCCCCTTTCTGGTATGTCGGGCGTCACTCTGACGTACCTTGCCGGCGCGGCGGTGCTTTGCGCTGCTGCGGCCTGGATGCACATTCGTCGTAAGGCGAATGCGAAGGGAGGTAAGCGTCGTGAATAAGAAAGTTTGCTCCTTCCCGATCTTGTTTGCGCTGCTTACCCTCCTGATCGGCACCTGCGCGGTTGTGCTCCCCGCTTCCGCGCAGGCCGCGCCGACCTCGACCGGTTCCATCACGGTGAGCGGCACCGTGGCGAGCAGCTACGACGCCTACCAGATCTTTAGCGCCAACGTCGTCGACGGCGACAGCGACGCCAAGATCGCCACCGACCTCGCCTGGGCAAGCGACGCCGCGCGCGACGCTGTCCTGCCTGTGCTGCATAGCGCCGGCATGCCCAATTCCCAGACCACCGCGCAGGAAGCTGCCGAGTGGCTCAACACCGATTCCCACCTTACGAGCGCGCTGAGCGCACAGCTCGCTCGTTCCCTCCAGAGCTCTGGCGCCGTGTTCGTGGGCCTTAACGCGGGCACGACGGCCAAGCTGCCCTGCGGCTACTGGCTCATCGTCGCCGACGACGACGCCATCGCCCAGGGCGAGGCCGGCACCGCGCCGATCATGGCCCTGGTGGGCGGCAGCGCCGTCACCGTCAAGCCCAAGGCCGCGACGCCCAAGGTCGCCAAGCACGTGCTGGAGGACGGCACCGCCGCCTGGCAGAAGGCCGCCGACGCCACGGTCGCCGACGACCTGTACTGGCGCCTCTCGGCCACGGTTCCGGCAGGGCTAACGGCCTACGACACCTATACGGTGCGGTTCGTCGACACCATGAGCGCGGGGCTCGATCCCTCCAAGGTGGCCGCGAGCATGCGCGTGTACGTGGCGGCGGGCGCGGACGGCGGCTTCGACGCCGTCTCGGCCGGCAAGGACGGCCGCGCCGGCACCGAGCCCGCGAAGGGCTGGACCGATATCACGGCCCAGTGCGCCACCAAGGTAGCGGTCGACGGTAAGACCTTCACCGTGCGCACCGGCGACCTCATCGCCGCGCTCGGCGGGGCCGACGCCTTCACCGCGGGCGCCCGCGTGGTCGCCGTGTACAACGCGCCGCTCAACAGCGCGTGCAACCACGGCATCGCTAAGGGCAACCCCAACGAGGTCTACCTGCGCTACCCGCGCTCTCCCTTTGCCGACCAGTCCGGCGACGCCGGCTTCACCCGCACGCCGAGCGACGATGCGTGCGCCTACACCTGGGATCTCGCGCTCACCAAGCGCGGCAGCGACGGCGACAAGCCGCTTGCCGGGGCGGTCCTGAGCATCGCCGACGACCGTGGTCGCACGCTGGCGGCCGACGGCACGTGGGATGCGGATGGCAAGGCCACCGTCACCACGGGCGAGGACGGCCGCGTGACCGTCTCGGGCGTGGACTCGGGCAAGCTGGAGGTCCGCGAGCTCAAGGCGCCCAAGGGCTACAACGCCTTTGAGGGCACGCGCTCCGTGACGGTCAAGGCCGAGGGCCTGGACGTCGACCAGGTGGCCGCAGCCAAGCCCAAGCTCACCGTCACGGCCGAGTCGCCCGTGCGCGCCGACAGCGCGGACGGGTCGACGGGCAGCCTGGAGGCGTCGCTCATCAACACGCCCACCGGCACACCCCCTAGCATTACCACCGGAGGCTTTATGCCCTCGACTGGCGATATGGCAATGTACGCCGCGGCCGCCGCAGCGGTCGCCGGAGCCGCGCTCATCGTGGTCGCGCTCCTGGTCAAGCGGGGAGGTGGCAGCCATAAAGAGTAGCTGGCAGCCCCACAGAGAGCGGGGCGAGACGTAGCGAAGCAGATGCTAAGACACAGACAGACAGATTTAGATCAAATGGAATTCGAGCAGAAAGCAGAGGAAAAGAAGATGAGCATGAGCAAGAACATCGCACGCCTGGCAGTAACCGCCGGCCTCACAGCAGCGCTGGGCTTCGGCGGCGTGATGGCCCCGGTGACCATGGCGTTTGCTGAGGTTACGCCGACGGTGGCCACGGGCGGCAATGTAAAGATTGACGAGAAGATCTATACGGATACGACCTTTAAGGGTATCCAGATTTTCAAGGCTAATGTCACGCAGGATTATGATGGAAGTGCCTGGTCTGGCGATAAGACCCTTTCCGACATTGATTGGGCAAATGATTCCGTGAAGGCTGCAGTGACTACGGCGTTTGATAATGTTGATACGGGCTCTAAACCTACTGATTTGCCTAACGATTATTCCGCCCAGGCATGGGTCAACTTCATCAATAACCACAGTTCTGAAGTTGTGGAAAAAAACGTCAGTTCCGGAAGTGTGCTCGACATGATTGCTAAGTCGCTTGAGAGCGAGACGTGGACAGATGCGAAGAGTGGTACCAAGGGAACATTTGAGCACATCGACGCCGGCTACTGGCTTTTCGAAACGAAGTCAGTCGGTAAAACTACTGGAGCTGATGGCAATGCAGACGCTTACACCTCACCGATTTTCGCTGTCGTCGGTGGCGCCGATGTAAATGTGGAGCCCAAGAAGAATGTTCCTAACGTAACCAAGGCTGTCAAGGATGATGCCGATAGCAGTTCTTTCGGGGATTTTACGAACCCTAACAAGGCAGCTGACTCCGGAATGGATCAGTTTATCGACTATCAGCTTACCGGCACGGTTGCGAGCAATATCAACACCTACGATGAGTATTATTATGAGTTCAAGGACGAGTTGCCTGACTCTATGTCTGCCGAGCTCAAGGACGGTACGGATAAACCTAAAGTTATTGTAAAGATCAATGGCGACGAAGTAACGTCGGGTTATGATGCAACTTACGTGAACAATGAGCTCAAGGTGGTCTTTTCGAACCTCAAGGCGTGCACGTGCTCGAGCGGTTCTGTCACCTTTAATGCGAAGACCAAGGTGACTGTTGAGTATAAAGCCAAGCTCGACTCTTCAAAGATTTTCGAAAACGGAGTGATGAAGCCTGCGCTCCAAGGTTTGGTCGGCATTCCGCAAAAGAACAAGGTTATCCTGACTTATTCCAACAATCCGCACACTACCGAACATGGCACCACGGTTGAGCATCCTGCCTATGACTACACCTATGGCATCGATGTAACCAAGGTTGGTTCAGAGACTGAGAATCCGCATCTCGCCGATGTTGAGTTTACGCTGCAGGAGCAGAGCGATACCAATAATTATATCAAGGCAGATGGTACCAAGACGCCCAATAAAAACCAGGCAACGCTGAAGACCGACGCAAGCGGCAAGATTAACGTCGTCGGTCTCGATGAGGGCACTTACGTCCTCACAGAGGTCAAACCGGCGCCTGGTTACGATAACTCTCACAGCAAGGGTATTACGTTTACCATTACTCGCGGTTCGCTTCCGGCAGATGATACGACTGTTGTGAATCCCGGCTGCACTCTTGCTCCTGGTACCAATGAGGATCTCGTCAAGGTGGCTCAAACTAATACCGAGGCCGCCGACGGCAAGGTGCACCTCACCATCGTCGACCAGAAGGGCTCCGGCCTCCCGTTCACCGGTCTCAACGGTGTGACCTTCACTTGGATTGCTGGCGGCGCGGTGCTGTGCATCGGCGTGGCTCACCTCATCCGCAGCCGTAAGCAGGCTGAGGAGTCCGAGCAGGAGTAACGCTCGCTCACCCATCCCTTTGGCAGGTGGGATGTGATGGCCATGAGACTTGCGGACACTTTTCTCGTCCATCGACGTTCTTGCTTTGCCATTCTCTTTTCGGGGCAGACTCCAGTGCGGAGTCTG
>FR878726.1:0-2828 GCA_000434535.1 Collinsella sp. CAG:166 | reverse complement strand
GCAGACTCCAGTGCGGAGTCTGCCCCGTTTTTTTGGACAACGCAGCCAGCCTCCATCGTCCGATGCGGGCACGTTCGTCATCGCGTTTCTTGAATCGTATGAGGTTCGGTTTAAGGTCCGTAGGCGCACGCGCGGTGCGGACGGTAGAAGGCATTTGCGCCGCAACAAGCGCAAATAAGAATGCCCGGGGGTCGGATCCCGGGCATTTAACAAAACCAGAAAACTAGGCCGCCCGCGCTTTCGAACACTTACGCGGGGTGCGTCGTTTCCTGTAGCTATTGTATCCCGAATCTCTCCGCCGATTCGGGACATTTTGAAAACGCAAACACGTCGGGCAAACCCGGACAATGCGGCCAGGCTCCGCTGGGCGAGGAACCGTGTGTGTAACTATCGAACAAATGTTTGTCAAAATCGCGTTTACCAGGCGTGGGTGCATACGCTCGCAGTAAAATGGCCTTGCGACGCATCCCGTGCGCGGGCGGCCGACGACTCGATCGGAGGTCACCATATGCTGAAATTCCTTAACGCGCTCGCCGCCCTCGCGGCGGTGGGCACGTTCGTCATCGCGTTTCTTGACTCGTATGAGGTTCGGTTTAAGGTCCGTAGGCGCACGCGCGGTGCGGACGGTGGACGGCATTTGCGCCGAAAGCGCAAATAAGAATGCCCGGGGGTCGGATCCCGGGCATTTAACAAAAGCTGAAAACTAGGCCGCCCGCGCTCTTGTACACTTACGCGGGGTGCGTCGTTTTCTATTGACATTGTATCCCGAATCGCCCCGCCGATTCGGAACATTTTGAAAACGCAAATGCTGGGCTTATCCTCGACTGGACGGTGCAGTCTAGCGGCGTTGTCCGGCGTGGAAGCTCGCTAATCGGCTATTATTTGTTTAGACAACCTGAGCTGTAGAGGAGTGACTGGCGATGGTGCAGGGCGCCAAACATATGAAGAGCAATAACGCCGCGGACAACGGCGGCTCAAGCCCTCAGCCCAAACCTCAACCAAAACCTAAGCGCCGTCGCAAGCGATTGCCGCGCTGGGCTGACCGGCTCATCACCATCGTCATCATCCTTATTGGCGTGGGCCTTATGACCTGGCCTTGGATCTTGGACCGGCTCGAAGCCTCGGGCGTGTTCAACCAGATCAGCACCGTGTCCAGCACCGTGGATGCGCTCTCCGAAGAGGAGCGCGAGCGCATCCTGCTTCAGGCGCGCTCCTATAACGAGCAGCTGGCGGGCGAGGCCACCGAGCTTCCCGCCGACCAGATCGAGCCATACGATCAGCAGCTCATCTTTGACCGCGACCCCATGATGAGCTGGGTCGAGATCCCCTCCATCGACGTGAGCATGCCCATCTATCATGGCACGAGCGAGGAAGTCCTTATGGCGGGCGTTGGCCACCTGGAGGGCACGAGCCTGCCGGTGGGCGGCACCTCGACGCATTGCGTGCTCACCGCGCACTCGGGCATGCGCAACCTGAGCATGTTCGACGACATCCATTCGCTGGAGCCCGGCGACCTGGTACTGCTGCACACCATGAACAAGACGCTCGCCTACAAGATGGTCGACTCCGAGGTCGTGCTGCCCGAGGAGATGGAGTCGCTGACCATTGAGCCCGGCGCCGACAAGGTGACGCTCGTTACCTGCACGCCCTATGGCGTGAACGACCATCGTCTGCTGGTGCATTGCGTGCGCACCAAGTACAACAAGAAGGATGTCGACAAGCAAAAGTCGCTCGCCGGCCGCCACTGGGGCAAGCGCGAGTTCGCCGTGCTCATCGTGGTTGTGGCCATCCTGCTGTTGCTGCTGGACATTGTGATCCATGCGGTCCGCAAGCGCCGCAAGGCCAAGGCCTCGGCATAGCAATTGTTCAGAACCACCGCAATGGGGACAGGCACCTTTGTGGTGGTCAGGGCTTCCAAACCGTCCCAACATTCGACGAAAATCGCGATTTTGGCGAAAAACGTCGAATGTTGTGATGGTATTCGTTGTGGGCGGGACGGCTTTCGTTGTGGGCGGGATGCTTTTCGCTGTGGACAGGACGGTTTTCGCTATGGACGGTGCGATTTCGCAGCAGAACCGCCAGCTCGTTGCCTGCCAGCCCGCCGCCCTCGTTACGTTTTCGCTGCATTTGGGTAAAGCGCCTGCTCCAAGCCGGCGCCGCCCTGTATACTAGAGCGGTTTAACTGTTATGCGGAAGGGAGCGCCTATGGCACTCAGCGAGAAAGACGTGCGCGGCATCGCCGAGTACGCAAAGATCGCACTGACCGATGACGAGCTCGCCCAGATGACGTCCTACATGAACGATGCCGTCCAGATGCTCGAGCCCGTCTTGCAATATGACTTGCCCGACGTGGAGCCCACGTTCCATCCCATCGGAAGCCTGTCCAACGTGATGGGCGATGACCTGCGCGAGTCCGAGCGCGACCTGCCGCTCGACGTCGCGCTGGAAAACGCTGGCAGCGCGCGCGACCGCTACTTCCGCGTGCCGTCCATTTTGGGAGAGGGGGAGAGCGAGTAATGGCGCTAAGCTTCGATTCCCTTACCGCCGCCCAGATTGCCGCGGGCGTTGTCGCCGGCGACTTTACCGCTACCGAGGTGGCCCAGGCCTCCCTTGCCGCCATTGAGGCACGCGAGGGCGGGGTCCAGGCATTCCTGCAGGTGGCGCCCGAGCTTGCGCTCGAGGCCGCCGCGCGCGTGGATGCCGACCGCGCCGCAGGCAAGCCGCTGCCTCCGCTCGCGGGCGTGCCGCTGGCCATTAAGGACAACATGAACCTCGTGGGCACGCGCACCACTTGCGCTTCCCGCATGCTCGGGGACTACCAGAGCGTC
>FR878725.1:309-17128 GCA_000434535.1 Collinsella sp. CAG:166 | reverse complement strand
GATATCGCCGTGCTTGTGGGTTGGGCTGGCGACAGGGGAGGCCGAGGCGGTGGGCACAAATCCCGGCTCGAGGCCCATGATCTGGTCAAAATGCTCTTTAACGCGGGGAACGGAGATGCCGATGATCACCTGGGCGGTCTTGCCCGTAATGATGAGGCCCTTGGCGCCCGCCGCGACAAACGCCGCGTTATCTGCAACGATGGAAGGGTCTGCGACCTCGACGCGCAGGCGCGTGGCGCAGTTGGTTGCGCCCACAATATTGCCAACGCCACCTAAAAGCTGAATTGCCCGCTCAGCGAGGACGTGATCTTGATCGGATCGACTATTGACCTCGTCATTGGGAGATTGCTCTTTGGCAAAGCCGCTTCCCGTTAAATGATCGATTGCCGCGCGATTGGCGACATGATCCTCGCGGCCCGGCGTCTTAAGGTCATAGATCAAGATGAGTGCTCGAAAACTAACAAAAAAGATGAGGCTAAAGGCAAGGCCGATACCGAGTGCCAAAAGATAGGCACCGGCATGCGTGCGCATGAGCGGAATAAAGTTGAAGGCTGCCATCTCCATGAGGCCGCCCGAGAAGATACCGACGATGCCAAAGAGATTCATGGTTGTGGCAAGGCAAGACGATAAGACGGCGTAGAGAAAAAAGAGCCCGGGGTGGGTGAACATAAAGAGAAACTCGAGTGGCTCGGTAACGCCGCAAACCACCGAGGCGATGATGGCGGGAACAAGGATGACCCTGAGGCCGGCGCGGCGCTCTGGTTTTGCGGTGGAGTAGAACGCGGCTGCGATGGCGGGAAGGCCAAAGAGCTTGACCCAGCCGGTGGCGGTAAAACCGGCCCACGGCGCAAGTTCATTAAGGGGGCGCGTGCTATGGGAGAGGATGGGGAGCAAGCTGCTCCACGTGGCGTAGATGCCGTCGTTAATGACCAGGTTGTCGTAGTAGATCGGCATGTAGAGCAGGTGGTGCAGCCCCATGGGCTCGAGCGCTCGCTCCAAAAGCACAAAGATGCCCACGCCAAAGGGGCCGACGCTCGTAAGTGCATGGCGCAGCGTTTCGGTCACAGCGTATACGAAGGGCACGATGGCGGCCGAGATGGCGGCAAGGGCGAACACGGCAAAAAAGCTGATGAGGTAGACCAGCGAGGAGCCCGAGAAGGTACCGAGCCAATCGGGAACCTTGGCATCGTAGAAGCGGTCATGGATGGCGACGACGGTTGCCGACACCGCCAGCGGGCCGATAATGCCGGTGTCGAGCGTCTTGATGCCGTCGATGATGGTGATGCCGCTAGCGGAGGTCAAAGACGACGGGTACTTAAGTCCAAGATTGTCTCCGCTCAGCTTAATGATTTCGCTCAAAAAGAAGCAATAGGCAAAATAGGCGACGAGAGCTTCGAGGCAGCAACGAGCCGGTTGTTTTTGGGCAAGGCCGATGGGCAGCGCTACGGCAAAAAGGAGCGGGAGGCGTTTAAAGACCGTCCACGAGCCGCGTTGGATGATGGTCCAAAAAGCGTACCAAGGGGTTCCGTATACGGCGAGATCGCCGACGATGTCCGCAGTCGTTGCGAGAGCGGAGACGCCGACCATGAGGCCTGATATAGAAAACAGCATGGCGGGCGCGAACATTGCCCCGCCAAAGCGTTGGATTTTTTGCAGCATGTTCTGCCTTCCGAATATCGAGGCGCGTTGCGCGTGGGGAAACGTTTAAACAATGGATTCATTGTAGAGGACCGGACGATTGTCGTACCGGCAGTTTTGAGCGAAACCGATTTGGGCATGACAGAAACCGTCAACGGTTAAATCCTGTCGCTTTACCGATATTCGGTTTAAACAACTTTAAGAAATGCTATCGTGCCTAGCCGAAAATGAATAATGTAGAGGTGAAACAATGCCAAAAGCGATATACGAAGGAATCTACCGAGAAATACGCTCGCGCATCATTAATGGGACCTATGCGTTTCAGGAGATGCTGCCAACCGAAGCCGAGCTGACCGCGGAATTTGGCTGCACGCGCAATACCGTCCGCCGCGCTTTGAGCATGCTGGCCGACGGGATGTTTGTGCAGCCCATACACGGCAAGGGCGTGCGCGTTATTTGGCTTAAGGGCGAAACCGACATGTTGGGCGCACTCGAAGAGGTTGAGTCGTTTGGCGAGTTTGCAAAGCGCAACAATGCCGTTGCATCGACGGACGTTAAGTCTTTTGAACATCTGGTCTGCACCGAGCAGCTCTCTCGTCGCCTGGGCTTTAGGGTGGGCGAGGAGTTGATTCGCGTAGTGCGTGTCCGAAGCCTCAACGGCAACGCGCGCCAAGTGGACCATGGCTATTTTTTGGCGTCGATCGCCAAGGGCCTGACCCCCGAGATCGCGGCAGATTCTATTTACGGCTATCTGGAGCACAAGCGCGGTGTCAAAGTGATGGCGAGCCGTCGTACGGTGAGTGTCGAGCTCGCCAACGATGAAGACTGCAGCTATCTTGACCTCGGCAAATACAACTGCGTTGCCGTCATGGAGAGTCAGTCGTACACCTCGGATGGCATCTTGTTTGAGGTGACGCACACTCGCACACACCCCGAGATCTTCCATTACCGCGTCAACTCCAAGCGATAGCCGGCTAGCTCGCAGCCTGCGAGACTCATGCCCTCAAAGAGAAAACGCCCGGTCAAACCGACGATGCATCGGCTTGACCGGGCGTTTTCTCTGCATTTGATAACAAATAATTGTTTATACAAAACTTGTCAAGTATCAAGTTGAAATTACCGTTCACCGAAGTTTTTCTACCGCTCTAGTAATACTTGTTCAAACAACTAGCCAAATAGCGTATTGTACAAATCAGCGAAAGGGGCAAAGTCCCCGAGCCAATCTCCGAAGGCGGCGGCAAAGGGTGCCGCCACGGTGTGAAAGGGTGGATTGTAATGAAGAACGAAATGAGCAGAAGGCAGTTCCTGGGCTTTGCTGGTTCCGCGGCTGCGGTTCTTGGTCTGGGTCTCGTGGGCTGCGGTGGTTCTGCCGGCTCCGGCTCCTCTGCTTCTGGTGACGCTGCCGAGGTCTACTTCCTCCAATTCAAGCCCGAGGTCGACAAGGAGTGGAAGGAGATCGCCAAGGCCTATAAGAAGGAGAAGGGCGTCGAGGTCAAGATCGTGACCGCCGCCTCCAACACCTACGAGGAGAAGCTCAAGTCCGAGATGTCCAAGAGCTCCGCTCCGACCCTGTTCCAGGTCAACGGCCCCACCGGTCTTAAGAACTGGAAGGACTACTGCGCCGACCTGTCCGATACCAAGCTCCGCGGTGAGCTCATCGACGACTCCCTGGCTCTGCAGTCCGACGGCAAGGATCTGGGTATCGACTGGGTCCAGGAGAGCTTCGGCATCATCTACAACAAGCAGCTGCTCGAGAAGGCTGGCTACAAGGCCGAGGACATCAACTCCTTCGACAAGCTGAAGGCTTGTGCCGATGACATCCAGGCCCGCAAGGACGAGCTTGGTGTCGAGGGTGCCTTCACTTCCGCCGGCATGGACGACTCCTCCAGCTGGCGCTACACCACCCACCTTGCCAACATGCCGCTCTACTACGAGTTTGAGAAGGAGCACAACCAGGAGGACGACGAGATCAAGGGTGAGTTCCTCGACAACTACAAGCAGATTTTCGACCTGTACATCACCGACTCCACCTGCGATCCTTCGCAGCTTGCTTCCAAGACCGGCGACGACGCCACCAACGAGTTCGCAACCGGCAAGGCCGTCTTCTACCAGAACGGCTCTTGGGCCTACTCTGACCTCGTCAAGGCCGGCATGACCGACGATCAGATTGGCATGATGCCGATCTACATCGGTGTTGACGGCGAGGAGAACCAGGGCCTGTGCTCCGGCGGCGAGAACTACTGGTGCGTCAGTTCCCAGGCTTCCGAGGATGCCCAGAAGGCCACCGAGGACTTCATGTATTGGTGCGTCACCGCTGACACCCCGACCAGCATCATCGCCGACAAGATGGGTCTGACCGCTCCGTTCAAGAGCGCCAAGGAGACCACCAACGTCTTCTCGCAGCAGGCCGTTGCCATGGCCAAGGACGGCAAGAAGACCGTCGCTTGGGACTTCGTCTACATTCCCTCCGAGGAGTGGAAGAAGAACCTCAAGCAGGCTCTGATTGCCTACGCTGCCGATAACAGCAAGTGGGACGGCGTCAAGAACGCCTTCGTCGATGGCTGGAAGACCGAGAAGGCCGCTTCCGAGTAAGCAGTTGCTGCCCAAGCTATCTGATTAGCGACAGGGGGCGGGCAGACGTTGGTTTGCCCGCCCCCTGCATATTGAAAGGACCCTTTTATGGGCAAAGCACTCAAGCGCTGGTGGCCGCTCTTTATGCTGCCCACGTGCCTGGCGTTTATGATCGGGTTCGTGATCCCTTTTATCCAGGGCTTCTATCTCTCGTTCTGCCAGTTTATTATCATTAGTAACGCGCACTTTGTCGGTATCGAGAACTACGTGCGCGCGCTGTCCGATCCGCAGTTCTCCACGTCGTTCTTCTTTACCGTGGCGTTTGCCTTCCTGTCGACGGTGCTCATCAACGTAATCGCCCTGGCCATTGCGCAGGCGCTCACCCGCAAGGCGCTCAAAGGCACCAACATCTTCCGTACGATCTTCTTTATGCCTAACCTGATCGGCGGCATCGTGCTGGGCTACATTTGGCAGATTCTGATCAACTGCCTGCTCTCCAACGTGGGCGCCCAGCTCATTGCTCTTAACTCTGCTGCTGGCTTCTGGGGCCTTATCATCCTGACCCTGTGGCAGCAGGTCGGCTACATGATGATCATCTACATCGCTGGTCTGCAGTCCATTCCGTCCGACTACATCGAGGCCGCCAAGGTCGACGGCGCTACGGCATGGCAGACGTTTTGGAAGGTTAAGATCCCTAACCTGATGCCGACCATCACCATCTGCCTGTTCCTGTCCATCACCAACGGCTTTAAGCTGTTCGACCAGAACCTCGCCCTTACCGGCGGCGCCCCCGCGCACTCCACCGAGATGCTCGCCCTGAACATCTACAACACGTTCTATTCGCGTGCCGGTATCGCATGGCAGGGCATTGGTCAGGCCAAGGCGGTTATCTTCTGCATCCTGGTCGTGGCCATCTCCATGATCCAGCTTAAGGCCACGAGGTCCAAGGAGGTGCAGCAGTAATGAAACGCGATAAGGTTATCAACCGCGCGCTCTCGATTTTCTTTACGATCCTGTCGCTCGCGTGGATCTACCCCGTGTTCATGATTGCGCTTAATTCTTTTAAGAAAGCGACCGCAATCAGCACCACAACGGCATTCGATCTACTCACGCCCGAGACGTTCAACGGCCTCGCAAACTACATGCACGCCCTTAACGAGCAGGGCTTTGCCTCGGCATTTATGTACTCGCTCATCATCACGGTCACGTCGGTCGTGCTGATCTTGGTGTGCTGCTCCATGTGCGCTTGGTACGTGGTTCGTGTCAACAACAAGATCTCGAACTTCTTCTATTACCTGTTCGTGTTCTCGATGGTCGTGCCGTTCCAGATGCTCATGTTCACGCTGTCCAATTTGGCGGACCGCATCGGCTTCAACACGCCGTTCAACATCTGCTTTATCTACCTCGGCTTTGGCGCGGGCCTGGCGGTCTTTATGTTCGCCGGTTTTGTAAAGAACATCCCGCTCGAGATCGAGGAGGCGGCCATGATTGATGGCTGCAACCCGGTCCAGGTGTTCTTTAAGATCGTCCTTCCCATCATGAAGCCCACCTATCTTTCGGTCGGCATCCTCGAGACCATGTGGGTCTGGAACGACTATCTGCTGCCCTACCTTACGCTCGACTCCACCAAGTACAAGACCATTCCTATCTTGATCCAGTACTTCCGCGGCGGCTACGGCCACGTCGAGCTCGGCCCCATGATGGCCTGCATCATGATGGTCGTTATCCCCATCGTTATCATGTACATCCTCTGCCAGAAGTACATCATCGACGGCGTGGTGGCAGGTGCCGTCAAGGGCTGATGCCGTAACTGTTTTGCAAGTTTCTGCGGCGCCCCTCAGCGCGGCGCCGCATATCGAAAGGTAAAGACATGGCCGAGATCGTTCTCAAACATGTTCAGAAGGTGTATCCCAACACCGAGTCCAAAAAGAAGGGCTTCTTTGGCAAAAAGAAGAAGACCGAGGAGAAGAAGCACAACCTCAAGGTTACCGAGGACGGTGTGCTCGCTGTAGAGGACTTCAACCTCACCGTTCACGATCAGGAGTTCGTCGTCCTCGTTGGCCCCTCTGGCTGCGGTAAGTCCACGACGATGCGCATGGTCGCCGGCCTGGAGGACATCACCTCGGGCGATGTGCTCATCGACGGCAAGCGCGTCAACGACGTGGCGCCCAAGGACCGCGACATCGCCATGGTGTTCCAGAGCTATGCTCTGTACCCCAATATGACGGTGTACGAGAACATGGCGTTTACGCTCGAGCTCAAGAAGGTCCCCAAGGACGAGATCGACCGCAAAGTTCGCTCTGCTGCCGAGATTCTGGGCATTACCGAGTACCTCGACCGTAAGCCCAAGGCGCTTTCGGGCGGCCAGCGCCAGCGTGTCGCTATCGGCCGCGCCATCGTGCGTGACCCCAAGGTCTTCCTGATGGACGAGCCACTGTCCAACCTGGACGCCAAGCTTCGTAACCAGATGCGTGCCGAGCTCATTAAGCTGCGCCACGAGATCAAGGGCACGTTCATTTATGTTACTCACGACCAGACCGAGGCTATGACCCTCGGTGACCGTATCGTGGTCATGAAGGACGGCGTCGTCCAGCAGATCGCCACCCCGCAGGAGGTCTTCAACCATCCCGCGAACATCTTCGTCGCCGGCTTTATCGGCGTGCCGCAGATGAACTTCTTCGATGCCCAGCTGGTGCGCTCGGGCAACGGCTTTACCGTCAAGACCGAGGATATGAACGTGGCGCTCGCCCCCGAGACTTGCGCTCAGCTTGCCCTCAACTGGGACGGCGGCGACGTGAAGGAGATTACGGCCGGCGTGCGTCCCGAGCAGATCCTGCTTGCCGACAAGGACGAGGAGGGTGCGCTCCAGGGCACCGTCGAGGTGACCGAGCTCATGGGCTCGACCGAGCATGTCCACGTGACCGCTCCCGACGGCCAGTTTGTTCTGATTATCCCCGTCGTCGACCTCGAGGCCAAGGGCGCGCTCAAGGCTGGCGACACCATCTGGTTCAAGTTCGAGAAGAACGCGACCCATCTCTTCGATAAGGTATCTGGCAAGAACCTTATCTAGGCCCGGTGCATCCAGGCCCTCCCTTTGGGCGACTGCGGTATTGCCATCCTTTTGCCGCGGTCACATATAAGGCTCCCCTCCCGTCCACTGGGCGAGAGGGGAGCCTTTCTTTGTGTTGGGGTTGTCTGGCCGGTCGTTTGTCTCGATCTGTAACGGGTAGGGCCGATTTCGGACGTTAGATGTTACAGATTGAGATAAACCCAAGGGGAGGGGCCGGTATGTCTCAATCTGTAACAGCTGGGGCCGTTTTTACCGAGTAGCTGTTACAGATCGAGATTCTTCGGTCGAGTCGGGTCACAGGATAACGTGCGGGCACAAAAAACGGAGCCGTGTTGCCACGACTCCGTTTCTCAAGAGGATGGGTAAGGGAAGTGAAATTAGTTCAGGTGCCAGATCTCGTCGTTGTACTGGGAGATGGTGCGGTCGGACGAGAAGGTGCCGGCGTTGGCGATATTGATGAGCGTCTTGCGCATCCAGGCGTCCTGGTCCTCGTAGTCGGCCAGCACGCGCTCCTTGGTCTGGATGTACTCCTCAATGTCGAGCAGGGCCATAAACCAGTCCTTGCCCTTAATGTCGTCGTGCAGGCGCTGCAGGCGCTCGGCATTGCCGGTCGCCATAAAGGCCGGGTTGGTGATGAAGTCCACCAGCAGTTTAATGCCGGGCTTGCGGTAGAGCATACCGGCGTCATAGGTGCCGTTGGCATAGAGCTGCTCGACCTGTTTGGAAGAGGCGCCAAAGGTATAGATGTTCTCGTCGCCCACGAGCTCGGCAATCTCCACGTTGGCACCGTCGAGCGTGCACAGGGTTAGGGCGCCGTTGAGCATGAACTTCATGTTGGATGTGCCGCTCGCCTCCTTGGAGGCCAGGCTGATCTGCTCGGAGATATCAGCGGCGGGGATCACGCGCTCGGCGGCGGTGACGTTGTAGTTCTCGATCATGACAACCTGCAGGTAGGGAGCTACGTCGGGGTCGTTTGCAATCCACTGCGACAGCGTCAAGATCAGATGGATGATGTCCTGCGCGATAGTGTAGGCAGGCGCCGCCTTGCCGCCAAAGATGATGGTGACGGGGTGCTTAGGTCTGTTGCCGTTCTTGATATCGAGGTACTTCCAGATGATGTAGAGCGCGAGCATCTGCTGGCGCTTGTACTCGTGGATGCGCTTGACCTGGACGTCGATGATGGCGTTGGAGGGAATGGTCACGCCCTGCTCGAGCGCCATGAACTGGCGCATGATGGCCTTGGCCTCGACCTTGGTGGCGGCCAGGCGCTCAAGAACGTCCTTGTCGTCGGCGAACTTGGCGAGTTTGCTCAGATCGCCGGTGCTGCGCCAGTCGGTGCCGATCACATCGTCGAGCAGGCTGGCGAGCGCGGGGTTGGCCCCATGGATCCAGCGGCGGAAGGTGATGCCGTTGGTCTTGTTGGAGAACTTCTCGGGATAGATCTCGTAGAACGGATGAAGCTCGGTGTCCTCCAGGATCTTGGTGTGGAGGGCGGCTACGCCGTTGATGGAGAAGCCAAAGTGGATGTCCATGTGGGCCATGTGGACGGTATCGTGTTCGTCGATGATGGCGACGCGCGGGTCATCGTGCTCGGCCTTCGCGATCTCATCGAGCTTGACGATAATGTCGGCGATGGCAGGGGAGACCTTCTGCAGGCTGGCGAGCGGCCACTTCTCGAGCGCCTCGGCAAGAATCGTGTGGTTAGTGTAGGCGACCATGGAGCGTACGATGGTCACGGCCTCGTCAAACTCGATGCCATGCTCGGTGGTGAGCAAGCGAATGAGCTCGGGGATGACCATGGTGGGGTGCGTGTCGTTAATTTGGACCACGGCATAGTCGGCCAGATCGTGCAGGTTGCTGCCGCGCTCGACGGCCTCGTCGATCAGGAGCTGGGCGGCGTTGCTCACCATGAAGTACTCCTGATAGATGCGAAGCAGGCGGCCCTGCTCGTCGGAATCGTCGGGGTAGAGGAACAAGGTGAGGTTCTTGGCGATCTCGGTCTTGTCGAAGTCGATGGAGCTGCCGGGGACCAGGCCGTCGTCGACGCTCGCCAGGTCGAACAGGCGCAGGCGGTTCTTGGTGGGCTGGCCGTAACCGGGCACATCGATGTTGACGAGCTTGGAAGTAACGGCAAAATCGCCGAACTCGACGGTGTAGGAGCGGTCATCGTCGACTAGGATGTCCTGCTCACCGAGCCACTCGTCGGGGACGGCCTTCTGCTGGTTGTCGACAAAGCGCTGACGGAACAGACCGTAGTGATAGTTGAGGCCCACGCCATCGCCGGTCAAGCCCAGCGTGGCGATGGAATCCAGGAAGCATGCGGCCAAGCGGCCCAGGCCGCCGTTGCCGAGTGACGGCTCGACCTCGAATTCCTCGATCTTGTTGAGGTCGTGGCCTGCGGCGGTGAGCTGGTCCTTAACCTCGTCGTAGATGCCGAGGTCGATCATGTTGTTGATGAGCAGCTTGCCGATCAAAAATTCGGCGGAAATGTAATAGAGCTTTTTCTTGCCGTTGTTGAGCGGGCGGGCGGCGGAGCGCTCCTGCACGAGTTTGACCAGCAGCTTGTAAATGCGACGGTCGTCGAGCTGCTCGAGCGAGGTGCCAAAAGACTGCTCGGCGAGTTCCATGAGGTTAATTTGGGGCATGTTTTCTCCTGTGATGGGTTGTTTCATGTCTGCAATTCATAAGAAGCCCGCGCGAGGGGATTGGGGTGGCCTCGCGCGGGAAAAGCAAGCGCGTCCGCACGGTGGGGAGGGGTCGGGCGCGGTGGCTCCTATTGAGGAAGCTCGATTTCGGCTTCCGACGGGATGCGGAAATAGGTCTCGGTCCAGTCGGTGAGTTTGTGCTCGAGCTCGCGGGTGATGGCGCCGTCGAGCATGCGCCAGGTCCAGTTGCCGCCCAGCGTGGCAGGGGTGTTGATGCGCGCCTCGTTGCCCAAGTTGAGCAGGTCCTGCATGGTGTAGATGCACGTGTCGCTCACGCTGGCGGCGATGGTGCGATTGAGTGCATCTGCCATGGGTTCGCCGGCCTGCTGATGGGTGTACAGGGCTGCCTGCTCGCGCTGACGCGGGGTGGCCGTTCCCTCAAACCAACCGCGCGCCGTCTCGTTGTCGTGGGTGCCCACATAGGCGACGGTGTTGGCGATGTAGTTATGCGGCAGGTAGTACGAGTTGGTGCCCTCAAAGGCAAACTGCAGGATCTTCATGCCGGGGAAGCCCGAGTTGTCGCGCATGTCGATGACGCCGGGGGTGAGGAAGCCCAGGTCCTCGGCGATGATGGGCAGCGTGCCGAGCTTTTCCTCGAGCGTCTTGAAGAACTTGAGGCCGGGACCCTGCGTCCACGAACCGTAGGACGAATCGGGCGAGGAGAACGGCACCTCCCAATAGGCCTCGAAGCCGCGGAAGTGATC
Organism: Collinsella sp. CAG:166; assembly: GCA_000434535.1. GTDB lineage: Bacteria > Actinomycetota > Coriobacteriia > Coriobacteriales > Coriobacteriaceae > Collinsella. Next base: position 6,440 of record FR878725.1, on the reverse strand, counting down.
CAGGCGGATGACGTCGTACATGTCGAGGGCGGCGCGAATGCGGCCCTCCCACCAGGAGAAGCCGTCGGACTCCATGGCGTCCCAGTCGTAGATGGGGTTGCCCCAGTACTGGCCGGTGGCCGAGAACTGGTCGGGCGGCGTGCCGGCGACGCTCACGGGATTGCCGGCGGCGTCGATCTTAAAGAGCTCAGGCGTCGCCCACATCTCGACGGAGTCACGCGAGACATAGATGGGCAGGTCGCCGATGATGAGAATGTCGCGCTCGTTGGCATAGGCCTTGAGGCGGCTCCATTGGCGGTCGAAGAAATACTGCGTCATCTGGTGGTAGAGCATGCGCGCGGGATGGGCGGCGCAGACCTTGGCAGATGCTTCGCCGCGGGTGCGCAGTTCTGCGGGCCACTCCCAAAACGCCTTGAGTCCGCACTCCTCTTTGACGGTCATGAACTCGCAGTAGGGGATGAGCCAGTCCTCGTTGGCCTGGATAAAGTCATCGAAATCGGCCGGCTTGTCGGCAGCAAAGCGCTCGGCGGCGCGGTCGAGAATCTGACGGCGGCCGCCAAAGATAGCACCGTAGTCAACATTGCTGGGGTCGGATCCCAGGTACACGCCATCGATATCGCGCTGCTCCAGATACCCTGTCTCGATAAGCTCGGCAAAGTCGATAAAGTTGGGGTTGCCTGCGCGGGCCGAGAACGACTGATAGGGCGAATCGCCATAGCTGGTCGTCGTAAGGGGCAGAATCTGCCAGTAATGTTGTTTGCACGAGGCGAGAAAATCGACGAAGTCGTAGGCATTCCAGCCAAAGCCGCCGATTCCGTATGGTCCGGGCAGAGATGAGACGGGCATGAGGACGCCGCTTGCACGCTCCATGAATGCGCTCACCAACCTTCTTGTTGTGGGGTCGGCCTGCCGATGGGTGTGCAGTCCGCCACCGATGTTCTGATTCGATACGCCTATTGTAAAACAGGTTGTTTAAACATGTACAGGCAAGATAAAAAAGTTGGTCGATTTTCGGCGAATGGTTACATGCCATGAAAAAAAGCCCCGACCTCACAACGTGAGATCGGGGCAAGAGCGGTATGTAGGTTTTTGCTACTCGGCGTCGGCGAAGCCGTTGGGGTTGTGGCTCTGCCAGTTCCAGCTATCGCGGCACATGTCCGCGATGTCGTACTGGGCCTTCCAGCCCATCATGCGCTCGGCCTTGGAGGCATCGCACCAGTTGGCAGCGATGTCGCCGGCGCGGCGCTCGCGGATCACATAGGGCAGCTCCTTGCCACAAGCCTTGGAGAAGGCGGCAACGACCTCGAGTACCGAGGTGCCGGTGCCGGTGCCCAGGTTAAAGATCTCGACGCCGGTTTTGCCGTTCATCCAGTTAAGGGCGGCAACGTGACCAGAGGCCAGATCGCACACGTGGATGTAGTCGCGCACGCCGGTGCCGTCGGGGGTGGGGTAGTCGTTGCCAAAGACCTGAACGGCCTCGAGCTTGCCCACGGCGACCTGGGCGACATAAGGCACCAGGTTGTTGGGGATGCCCTTGGGGTCCTCGCCGATCAGGCCCGACGGATGAGCGCCAATGGGGTTGAAGTAACGGAGCAGCACGACGTCCCACTCGGGGTCGGCGGTGTGGACGTCCATAAGGATCTGCTCGATCATCCACTTGGTCCAACCATAGGGGTTGGTCGCGGGCTTCTTAGGATCCTCCTCGGTGACGGGCGGGTTGTCCGGGTCGCCGTAGACGGTCGAGGAGCTCGAGAAGATGATGGACTTGCAGCCATGGTTGCGCATGACGTCGATGAGCACCAGGGTGTTCTCGATGTTGTTGTGATAGTACTCGACGGGCTTGCTCACCGACTCGCCGACGGCCTTAAAGCCGGCAAAGTGGATGACACGGTCGATCTGATGGGTATCGAAGATCTTGTTCATCGCATCGCGGTCGAGCACGTTGGCCTCGTAGAAGGTGAGGTTCTTGGCGGCCTCGTCGCCCACGATGGTCTTGACGCGGTCGACGGCGACGGCGCTGGAGTTGGAGAGATCATCGACGATGACGACCTGGTAGCCACCCTCGAGCAGCTGAACGACGGTGTGCGAGCCGATAAAACCGGCGCCACCGGTAACGAGGACGCAGGTGTCTTTGGGGTCGAGTGCTTTGGACATGTAGTCTCCTATCGAATCAGGAACACTTCTTCACGGGAGTATAGCGCAGGCAGGGACGCCCAAATCGTGCGCTGTAGGAAAAGCAGAGGATTGTGCTAACGTACTCATCAGAAGAGCTTGCGTACGCATAACCTGATCTTTGGCATTTGCTTACGAGCCGCTGACCTTGTAGTTTCTTGCCGTTCGTGGAAATCGTCGGGACGCGCCATATGTACGCTAATATGTATGAGTTGAGCGACATATAAATAAACATGTAACGGAGTACATATGTCACCAAACAGCGATTTCATCCTTTCCCAGGAGCTCTCGCGCCGCACTGCCCTCAAGGCCCTGTTCGGCGCCGCTTCTGCGGCAGTTCTTTTTGGCCTGCCCGCTCGCGCCCGTGCGGCGGAGGCTTCCAAAGAAACCACCGATAAACTGAATGCTGCCCAGGCCCAGCTCGACGAGGTTCAGGCCCAGCTCGACAGCATCGCAAATGAGTATGCGGCGCTGGCCAACAAGAATGCCCAGACCCTCAACGACATCGAGAATGTCCAGGGCAAGATTGACGACACGCAGGCCCAGATCGATGAAAAGAAGGCCGAGCTCAAGAAGAAGCGCAACGACCTTTCCGATCGCGTGGCCGCCAGCTACAAGTCCGGCGGCACGAACATCCTGTCGCTGCTGCTGGCCTCTGGCTCGTTTGAGGAACTCGTCGCCAACGCGCATTACGTTGAGAAGATCAACAAGAGCGACCGCGATGCCATCGAGGACATTCAGACCATCCGGGAAGAGCTCGACGCACAGAAGACCGAGCTCGAAGCACAAAAGGCCGACCTGGAAAAACTCAAGGACCAGCAGACGGCTCAGATGCAGGATATGCAGGCCAAGCAGCAAGAAGTCCAGACCGTGCTGAACGGTCTTTCCGACGACGTCAAGGAGCTCATGGCTCAGCGCGATTCCGAGATCCTCGCTGCCGCCCAGGCTGAGGAGGCCGCTAGGAAGGCTGCCGCTGCCGCTGCCGCCGCGAACAAGAACAATTCCTACTCGGGTGGCGGATCGTATGCGCCCGGAACCCCGCAACAGAATGCCGGCTCGGGCAAACAGCAGGCCGTCGTCAACGCGTGCTACTCCACGCCTTCGCCGGGCCAGAACTGGTGCGCGGCGTGGGTTACCAATGTCTTCCGTAACGCCGGCGTTGGCTACTTTGGCGGTAACGCGTGCGATATGTTTAACGCATGGTGCTATAGCTCCGACCGCTCGGCGCTGCAGGTGGGCATGATCGTGGCCGATTCCTCGCACAGCGGCACGGGTGCTCCGGGCCTTATCTACGGTCATGTGGGTATCTACGTTGGCGGCGGCATCGTTATGAGCAACGAGGGCGCCATTACGTCTAAGTCGCTTGATTCGTTTATTAGCTTCTATGGCACTGGCTCTGGCGTGCGTTGGGGCTGGCTTGGCGGTATTGCGCTGTCGTAACTGCGGCTTGGTCCGGGACAGTCCGAGAGGCATAAGGTTGCCTGCTCGGGCAGTCCTGCTCGCACGGAGAGCACATTAAGTGCTCTCCGGCTCGTGCGGAACTCGCGATCAACCTTATGCCTCTCGGACTGTTCCGGCCCTCTCGGGTCCTGAGCGCGACACACCGGACTGGGTTATCTGAATAAATATGGTGAAGGCCCCTTTCGGGGCCTTCTTTTTATAAAAATTCGCCTACTCGGTGGACTTCGGGTTCTAGGTCTACGTTGAATTGGTCTTTGACGGTTGCCTGGATGTGGCGGATGAGTTCGTCGACGTCGGCGGCGGTGGCGTGGTCGGCGTTGACGATAAAGCCGCAGTGCTTTTCGCTTACCTGCGCGCCGCCAACGGCGTGTCCTCGCAGGCCGGCATCCATGATGAGCTTGCCGGCAAAGTAGCCCTCGGGGCGCTTGAAGGTGGAGCCGGCACTCGGCATGTCGAGCGGCTGCTTGTCCTCGCGGCGCTGGCGGTAGTCGTCCATGTCGGCCTTGATCATCGCGGCGTTGCCCGGAGCGAGATTGAAGGTGGCCGAAAGCACGATGAAGCCGTCGTCGGCAATGCGGCTCTTGCGATAGCCCAGGTTGAGCTCATTGACATCGAACTCAATGATATTGCCGCTGCCGCGGGTGCCGTCGTCGAGCTGGCGAGCGGGTTTGTAGACGCGCACGGACTCTAGCACATCGGCCATGCAGGCACCGTAGGCACCGGCGTTCATGTAGCAGGCGCCGCCGACCGATCCGGGGATGCCCGAGATGGGCTCCATGCCGGTGAGACCGGCCTCGGCTGCCGCAGCGGCAACATCGGAAAGCAAGGCGCCGGCCGCCGCCGTGACGTGCGTACCGTCGACCGTAATGTCGGAGAGGCCTTCGCCCAACGCCACGACGACGCCGCGGATACCCTTGTCGCCGACGAGCAGGTCGGAGCCGTTGCCCACGATGGTGAGGGGCAGATCGCAGCGATAGCAGGTATCGAGCGTGGCGACGAGGCCCTGCTCGGTATCGGGCGTGACAAAGACGTCGGCCGGGCCGCCGATCTTAAACGTGGTGTGCTCGCGCATGGGCTCGCTCATCAGCACGTTGTCCTCGCCGGCAACGCCAGCAAGCGCGCACAGCAGGTCCTCGTTAAAAAAGTCGTTCTCGTGCATACGAATATCCGCCTTTTGGTGGTCGTTGTCATCAATCGATTGCAATATACCCCACCCGGACGGATTTGGTGCGCTGGCGGCGATAAAACAGCCGTCTACCGGATTGGTAAAGTGTTTATCACCGAGGTAGAGGGGCGGTCGCTATACTTTCAAGAGATTGCGCGTAAACCTGGAAGGAGCGAGATGGCCAACAAAGTCACCCTCAAGCAGATTGCCCAGGAGGTGGGGCTTTCCCCCTCGTCAGTCTCGCTTGTTCTCAATAATCGGCCCTGTCGCATCTCGGAAGAAAACCGCAAGCTCATCAAGGAGGTTGCGGCGCGCAACCACTATGTTCCTAATCAGATTGCGCGTAGTCTGGTCATGCGCGAGTCGCGCACGCTGGGCCTTATCGTCCCTAACATCGAGAGCCGCTTTTTTGCCTCGCTCGCCGGTAGCCTGGAAAAGCGCTGCCGCGAGGACGGCTATGCGCTCTTCATTACCAGCTCGGGTGGAAGTGCCGACGACGATCTGGAGCTGCTGCGCCAGCTGGTAACGCGCGGCGTTGATGGTGTCTTCCTGGTTGTGGGCGACGAGTTCTCCGACGACCGCGCCCTGCGCGAAGAAGTCAGCCATCTGCCTATCCCTGCCGTGATGGTCGACCGTGCCATTGAGGGGCTCGAGTGCGACAAGGTGATGTTCGACCACGAGATGGGTGGCTACATGGCCACTCGCTATCTGATCGAGCAGGGCCACCGTCGCATTGCCTGCTTGGTTAACGCGCGCCGTTCCAATACGGGGCGTAAGCGACTTGCCGGCTATGAGCGCGCGCTGCGCGAGGTTGGCCTGCCTATCGACGCACGTTTGGAGTTTGAGAGCGAGTACTACATTCCGAGTGCCTATGAGGCCTCGGAGGCGGTGCTCGCAACTGATGCCACCGCTGTGTTCGCAAGTTCGGATAACATCGCCCTCGGTCTGCTCAAGCGCTTGCACGAGATGGGGAAGAGCATCCCGGGCGATATCTCGGTGGTGAGCTATGACAACTCGGCGGCCGACGTTCTCTTTGAGCCGGCGCTGACCGCGATTGAGCAGGATCCTGGTGTCCTTGCGGAGCATGCTTTTGGCTGCATGTCCAAGCGTCTTGCCGGTAGGGGCGGCAGGCGTGCCGAAGAGGTCGTCCTGGAGCCGGCGCTTATCGTTAAGGGCAGCGTGCTCGAGCTTACCGAATGTAGCTAAGCGTACTTGTTTGTTTGCATAGATTGCATGCGGAGTGTCCGCTATTTGCCGGCGGGGCCGGGGTGCCTGCCTTGTTTTGAAAAGTGGGCTCCGCGAACTTCTCAAAACAAGGCAGGCACCCCGGCCC
>FR878725.1:0-206 GCA_000434535.1 Collinsella sp. CAG:166 | reverse complement strand
GGCTTGAAATTGGTGCTATATTCAGCTTGAGTTGTTTAATGCTAGTACGGGAGGGTGATATGGGGCTGTTCAAGAAGAAAAACCCGCAGGATGCCTTTGATCCCGATGTGTTTACCATCACGGATACGATTTTGGACCCACCGCGGTTTACGTTTTTGCCGGCTATCTACCAGGATGCCACGCGCCGCAAGTGGGCCGTGCATCAG
>FR878724.1:10316-12881 GCA_000434535.1 Collinsella sp. CAG:166 | reverse complement strand
GCGCGGCATCCCACGAAAGCCATGCCACAATCTCGTCATCGATAATCTTGGCCAGATATTTGGGGACCTTTTCTTCCTTAAGGGGATGGGCGGGGTCCAGCGCCAGGCGCAGGCGTTGGTCGCAGGCGCGCATCATTTCACCGAGCTTGCTGCTCTTTTGCCTACTACCGTGGATACGCATGCATTCCCAAAAGCCGTTTTGGCAACGGTAGATATGGATAGGATCCAGGCGGTATTCGCAGTCCTCGTGGCGCTCGGGCGCAAAGAATACGGCCGAGGCAAACATGGTGTAGGGCATGGCCGTCTCCTCCCCAAATAAGCTCGCCACGATGCCGGTCTTTCGGTGCGTGTCATAGTAGCGCGCCATGCGGACATACACGGCGCATGCCACGTGGCGCAGATCGCGGTGGTGGCTGCGGTCGAGCCGCGAGTTACTTAGGTTGTACGTGGAGAGGGCGTTGATGGCGGCCATGAGTCGCTCCTCGCGCACCTCATCGGGCGGAAGGGGGAGCGTGGGTTCGGAGGTTTTGCGACGCTTGGGGGTCTGGCCGGACGGTGCCGGTGCTGGTACAAGGTCTCGTGCCGCGCGTCGCAGCTCGATAAGGGCGTTATCGAACATGACGGTTTTAGAGTCACGAAGCAACTTGGGGTCGAGCCCGTGGAACACGGCGTAATCCTGCAGCCACACGCGCGCAAACCGGTCGATGCCGGGCTCGAAGGCGCGATAGACATCCCAAAAAGCCTTGATCTTGTTAAAACCATCGAGCGGATTATCTACGCCAATGCCGCAAATCAGCTCATAGAGATACAGAAAGGCAAAGGACGTAGACGTTTCCTCGACGGTTCCGCGGCGTACCCGTGCGCGCCAGGTAAAGTACCCGCGCAGCTGGCGATCGCTCATGGCGTTGTAGGTTGGGAAGTACGACTTGAACGTACCGTTATAGGGGCAATCGTCCTCAAAGTCAGCCATCAGCTGGCCTTGGCGGTAGAAAAGTTCGGCTTCCGAAAGCCAGCGTCCCGCACCGCCTTTGGGGTCATCCTGCCAGCGCGATATCTCGCGCATCTTGCGGTACTGGTCGGGAAGGAAGTTCTGCATCTGACGACCGGTTTTGAGAATCGGCTCGTCTGCGTAGACTTCATGTGAGAAACGGGCGGACTGATGGGTCCGGGCCTCGGCCATAATGCGCTCGATGAGCATCTTGATGTCCTGGTCGGCCACCGCTTCTCCTCTCCTAACGCAGCTTCGGTGACCTCATATCATAGCACAGCATCAAACAGGTGTTCGAGATACCGCTATGTAGATAGATTTAGAACAGGAGGGTGTAGATGACGGCTATGACAACGGAGGGGAGCATATTGGCCGTGCGGAAGGTCTGGGGACGGATGAGATTGACGCCGACGCAGAAGATGAGCATAGAGCCCACGAGCGATAGGCTGTCGAGGGCGGCGGTGGTCATGATGGGGGAGAGCGCGCCGGCAAACAGCGTAATCGTTCCCTGGAACACGGCGACGGGCAGGGCCGAGAAGATGCAGCCGCGTCCGAGCGAGGCCGTCATGGTGCAAACGATGATGCAGTCCAGCGCGCCCTTGAGGGCGAGCGTGGACCAGTCGCCGAGCAGACCGTCTTGGATTGATCCCACGATAGCCATGGCACCGATGCAGACGGTCAGCGATGTCGAGACAAAAGCGTTGGTGAACTCGTTATCGCCCTCGCTGCCGGTTTTGCGCTTGAGCCATTCGCCAAGGTTCTCGATGGCAGCTTCCAAGTTGACGGCCTCGCCGATGAGCGAACCGAGCGCAAATGAGACGATGAGCATGGTGGTACCGGTGGTCGCTAGCGCCTTTCCATCGATGATGAGCATCTTTTGCATGGTGCCGCCCAGGCCGATAAACAGGACGCACAGCCCCGATGCTTTCATGAGCGTGTCTTGGATGCGCGGTGTAATGAAGCGGCCGCCCGCTAATCCTAAAAGACCGCCCGCAACTAAAAGCACAACGTTGATGATTGTTCCCAAGCCCGGCATGAGTCCTCCTGTATTGATGCCAACGTGGCAATCGTAGCAGAACGAAATGCGAGGCACATCGCAACCCATCTAATACGTTATATAAGTGGTATTAGGAATGATGTGCAGCATTTAAGCCTCAGGTGGTTGTCGGGACATAGGGATAGTATTCAAAGCGCAGTGTCATAAGCCGCTGCGGGGATTCAATAGCCGCGGCGATGATATTGGCATCGCGGGCACGATCAAACCCTTCGAGTTCGATCTGATACGAGACGTCTTGCATAATGTCCAGACGTCGCCAGGCTAGAAGTGTGTCGCCATCGAATTCCAGGGTCTTGCTTCCGTTTGCGGCAACGGCGTATAGACGCAGCCTGGCGGTGGTTGCAGGGTCGACAACTGTGACCTTTTTAATTTCGTTTCGAGTATTCTTGGCGCCCAACAAGGTGAGCAGTGTTGGGGCCACGACCTCGCCCGATGGCAAAAAGACGACTTCGATGGATTCAGGAAATGCGATGATAGCCGACTTGCGGACGGGCTGATTAGCGGCGGCAACTTCGATGCT
>FR878724.1:4679-10300 GCA_000434535.1 Collinsella sp. CAG:166 | reverse complement strand
CAACTTCGATGCTTGCTGCATCGACGGTCGTCGTGTGGTCGAGCGCGGCAAGCACGCAGCAGTTACCTTCATCGATCTCCTGAGGATCAGCAAGCCCCAGACTGTCCGCGAGCTCGGGATCGTTTGGATCGGTAGCGGGCTCATTCGGTGTTTCGAAAGAAGCTGGGACGCTGTTTGTCGGCGACGGCGTGTCGCCCGCACCTGCTTCTTTATCCGTGCTCTCTTCTTGTATGGTTGCGTTGATGGGTTCGTCGTTTGGGGGGAGCGTCTTGGCGTCAAGCGCGGAGGGGAGAATTCCGATGGCTCCGGATCCGTTCCACTCCATTTCGAGAAGCGCCGGGTCGGCAAGAATGCGTTGCCTGCTTTGCGCGTGGGCATCGATTTCAATAGGGCCTGCCTCTATCCCTCGTGTAAGGCTGAGTGATCCGGCTGGCTTCTCGAAATGAGCGTCTGTGTCTTTGGCGCTGACGGCGTAGAACAGCAGGGACGCTTCTCCCGCCGCGATGGCATCGGTGCCGGCTTTGGTCAGCCGCAACGATGCCGTGAATGAGAGGGTGGGCTGCGTGTCGTCTGCATTCGCGGCGGAGCAGCCCAGACATATACCGCCTCCTTTCTCAAAAAACGTACCGTCGAAGGCGACCTTCGCTCCGTTCGCCGAGTCATCGACCGAAGCGATGTCGATGCGCAGCTCCAAATCGCACGGATCGCCATCTGCGTCGAGCACAACCGAGCGCCACGTGCAGACGGCGTACCCCGCCTGGGAGCCGTTTGCCTTGTTCGAACGATTGATATCCACGACTATCGAACCGTCCGTATTACGACGAAGGCATCCCGAGGTTGAGATTGCAGCCTGTGCGATCGAAAAACGCTTACACGCAATGGCGCTCGACGGATTTGATGCGGAGCTTAGGGCTGCTGGTAAGGAGTCTGCCATGACGGGAGTCGCCCAAGCGGCGACAGGCGTTCCGGTTGCGAGCGCGCCGCAGAGTGCGACGACGGGCAAAAGGTTCTTCGATGCCATGGGGTCTCCTTAGCTAATTTAGTGCGGCCTGTCCGTGTTTTGTTTCTGGCTGCGTTTGATGTGCAGGCCGAGGCTGGCGGTTCCCGCGCCTGCTGCTGTGGCGCCTGCTGCCAAGAGCCATCGTCCATCGCCTGTCTGCGCCAATGGTTCCTCGCGGTCGCCGCGGTCGAGCCCCGAGATGTCGACCGTCACTTGCGTGGCGGCCTGCGCCTGTTCTTGCTGGGCAAAGGCCATGGCTGGGCCAAACGCTAGGATGCTGACGGCGGCGGCCAGGGCGACGGCCTTATGCCGTGTGCGCACCGGGCTCGACCGTCCAGGTGATCGTTGCAACCTGATCGCCTTCGCCGGTTACGCGGAAGATGTCGCGCGTGACGCGGGCGACGTTTCCGCTTGTCTTGAGCTTAATTTTGTCCGTGCCACCGGCAATGCCCTGGTAGCCCATGTCGAAGGCTGCATTCTTGGAAAGATCGAGGCCCGTTCCCTGCATTGCGGCGCTGGCGTTCTGGAGCGCGCCGTCGGGGCCGACCTTAAAGTCGATGGAGTTCTGCGCGGTTCCGGCCTTGGCGTCGGCGGCAATGGTCCAGGTGTTCATGGCGTCGATCTTCATGTTGGTGACATGGATGCCGTAGGCCGAATGATTGTCGATGGTGGTCGCGTCTTCTGAGGGGCCCTGAAGCGTGCCGTCGGCCTTGGCGACGAAGGGAATAACCGTCGGAACTTTGAACTCAACGTTGTCGATCTCGGTCCTGACCATTACCTTCGTGGTTCCAACGCGCCCGGCTGCCATAGCTGGCGTCGGGGCGGCGCCCATTGCGAGCGCGAGCGCGAGCCCTGCGCCCACGACGAGCGCTCTGGCTCCGTTCATATTCCTGGTGATGTCCATGGTCGTTCCTTTCTATTCGCCGCGGGCCGTCCCCGCGATGATTGGACGAATGCTGGTGAATCGCGTGCGGTGCCGCGCCGGCCGGAAAGCTAGTTCTCGGCTTGCTCAACCCGTACCTTGACACGTGTCGGATTGCCGTGGCTGTCGAGGGTCTTTGCATCGAGTGCCTGGATCTCGATGTACGCCTCGCCTTCTTTGATGTCGCCGGCGGGGCACGTTTCGATTGTCTTGCCGGTCTCGACCACACCGGATTCGTACATGGTCTCGTCGTTTTGGATGACGCGGAATCGCTGGGGAAATTTATTGTCTTGGACGTTTTGCACGTTGACGCGCAGCTTGCCGTCCTCCTGCAGCTGAGCGACCGGTGCGACCGAAATCGTCATCATGTTGTCGCGGACGATGGCGTCGAGCTCATCTTGGATTTCCTGACGCGTTTTGCCCTCGGCCGTCGTAACCGAAGCGCCCGCCTCGGGTACGGGCTGCGACTGCCAAGCGTATAGTCCTACGGCGACAAGGGCGCAGACGATGGCCAAGCAGGCAACGATGAGCTTCTTGCGACGACCCAGGCCTGCAAAGCGGGGTGGCTTCTTCGCGCTCATGCGGCATCCTTGGCGGTATAGATGCGCGCAAAGGTGGACGGGTCCGCTCCAAAGAGCATGTGAAGCATCAGGCGGCGCGAGTAGACGAGCTCTTCGAAGTCGGGAGGGAGCTCGATGTCGTGGATATGCGCGATGTGGTGGGCGAGCGCCGAGAACGACTCGGGGTCGCAGATCACATCGGTGGTAACGTGGTAGACCGTCGTATCGGGGAATGCCTCTTCGTCGAAAGGCAGGAGATGGGGATCGTCGTCGACTTCGATGGCGATGCCGTACTGGGGCCAGTAATATGCCATGGGAACCTCCCTGCTTCTGGGCCAAAACTTCTATCGGTTTTGGCTGTCGACGCCGACCGTATCAGCCGCTACTTGACCAATTTCTGACCAAATGCTTGACGGATTGGCGTCTCCGCAGGTAAAAGGCGGCAAAAAATACTCCAACTTTTTTCGAGCGACAATCGCGCGGTCGGCGACGGTGGGGCCATATGTGTCAAAAGCATCGTCTGTCGAGGAAATCAAGCCGCTCGCCGAATTGCACGAACGTAAAAATCGCCAATTATGGAGACGGTCTCGAACACGTCGACGAAACGATGCGGTAACATCTCCCTGCAAACACTGTAGTTAGCTAAAGGGGAGTTCGCGTGTCTGCAACCATCAAACCCTTCACCGACGAGTTCGAAGAGTATGGTCGCGATGAGTCTCGCGCATCGGGCGAGGCCTCGAGCATCTCGTTTCCGACAACGGAAGACGAGGTCCGCGTCATTTTGGGAAAGCTCCATGCCGAGTGTGTCCCGGTAACGGTTCAGGGCGCCCGAACTGGCCTTGCCGCCGGCGCCGTGCCCCACGGCGGGCATATCCTCAATACTTCCCGTATGAATCGCTACTTGGGCCTTCGCCGCGATGAACAAGGTCAATTTCTGCTGCGTGTGGAGCCGGGCGTTGTGCTCTCGGAGCTGCGCAAGCAGCTGAGCAAGAAGGTGCTGCCGATCGCTGGTTGGGACCAGGCATCGCTTGAGGCCTACGAGGAGTTCCAAGAGGCCCCGGAGCAGTTTTTTCCCACCGATCCCACCGAGGCGTCTGCCTGTCTGGGCGGCATGGCGGCATGCAACGCCTCCGGCGCCCGCAGCTACGCTTATGGCCCCATGCGTCCGCATATCACTGGACTCCACGTCGCGCTGGCTGATGGCGATTTGCTTGAGCTTCAGCGCGGCGAGGCTTTTGCCCGGGGCCGCCACTTATCGCTCGTGACGGCAGCGGGCCGTACACTCGAGCTCGATCTTCCCGGCTATACCATGCCCAAGACAAAAAATGCCTCAGGCTATTTCGTTGCGGACGAAATGGACGCCATCGACCTCTTTATCGGCGCTTGTGGCACGCTCGGCGTTATCACCGAGCTCGAGATTGCCCTGCAGGCGGCACCTGCGGTCGTTTGGGGCGTGAGCTGTTTCTTTGACAGCGAAGACAAGGCCGTGTCCTTCACCGATTCCGTGCGCCCAGTCCTGTCCCATGCGGCTGCCATCGAGTACTTCGATGCTGGCGCCCTGGATATTCTACGTCGCCAGCGCGAGCAGTCGACCGCGTTCGCCTCGCTGCCGGCGCTCGACAAAGACGCCAAGGTCTGTGTCTACGTGGAGCTCGACTGCGACGACGAAGTTCAGGCGACTGAGGAGCTGTATCACTTGGGGTGGGTGCTAGAGCTTGCGGGCGGCAGCGACGATGCGACATGGGTCGCGCGCACCGAGGTCGATCGCGAGTGCCAGCGGTTCTTCCGCCATGCGGTCCCCGAGAGCGTCAATATGCTTATCGACGAGCGTCGCCGCACGGATCCCACCATCACCAAACTGGGTTCGGACATGTCGGTGCCCAATGCACGCCTTGCCGATGTCGTGGCCCTCTATCGCCGCACACTGGCCGAAAGCGGGCTTGAATCTGCTGCCTGGGGGCACATCGGTAACAACCATCTGCATGTGAACATCCTGCCGCGCGATGCGCAGGACTACCGTCGCGGTGGCGAGCTGTTTGCCCAGTGGGCTGCGGAGGTAACGGCTATGGGCGGTGCCGTTTCTGCCGAGCACGGCGTCGGCAAGATCAAGGCGGGCTTCTTAGAGACGATGTACGGTCACGAGGCCATGGTCGAGTCGGCGCGGCTCAAGCTCCAGCTCGATCCCGACGGGCAGCTGGGTCGCGGCAACCTGTTTTCGGAGAAGCTCTTGGATGAGCTCGTCCAGAAAGGGGGCGCGTGAAGATGAGCGATTTCCATATGGTGGTGTGCGTCAAGGCCGTGCCGGGCAGCACCGAGGTCAAGATGGACCCCAAGACCAATACCATCGTGCGCGATGGCAAGCAGGCGGTCATTAATCCCTTTGATGCGAGCGCTTTGGAATGCGCGCTGGCGCTGAAAGACGACTTTATCGGCTTTGGCATGGACGTGCGCGTGACGGTGGTGTCGATGGGCATCCCCGCGACCGAGTCGCTGCTGCGCGACTGCATCGCTCGAGGTGCCGACGACGCGCTGCTGCTGACCGATCGCGCCTTTGCAGGTGCCGATACCCTGGCAACCACCTACGCCCTCAAGTGCGGCATCGAGGCGCTCGACGAGGACTTCGACCTGCTCATCTGCGGCAAGATGGCGGTGGATGGCGATACGGCCCAGATTGGCCCCGAGCTTGCCGGTGCCTTTGAGATTCCCTGCGTGACCGACGTGAGCTGCGTGCAAAGCGCGGGCTTTACGACGTATGGCTCGCTGGCGCTCGTTCACGGATGCGATGCCGGCGAGGAGACGGTCTATCTTGAGATGCCGTGTGCGATGACGACTGCCAAGGAGATTGGCCAGTTGCGTATGCCGAGTATTGCCGGTATTCGCGCGGCGGAGGAGGCGGACGTGCGCGTGGTCAGTGCCGCCGACGTGAACGCCGACCCCGCGCGTTGCGGTCTTGCCGGGTCGCCGACACAGGTCGTGCGCTCGTTTGTGCCCGACCGTGACCAAACGTGCGAGGACGTTGACGGAACGGCGTCCGAGCAGGCGGCAAAACTTGCCAAGATTATCGAGGGGATGGCATAGATGAGCGGACTGATTATCGATAGCGAAGCCTGTATCGGCTGCGGTCGCTGCGTTCGCGCCT
>FR878724.1:0-4560 GCA_000434535.1 Collinsella sp. CAG:166 | reverse complement strand
CGACGCCTGCCCTGTCAACGCTATCTCGATCGAGCGTGACGAGGCCGCTGGTGCGGTTGACCTCGATGCGTATCGAGACATTTGGGTATTCGTGCAGACCGACGAGCACGATACGGTGACTCCCGTTGCCTATGAGCTTATGGGCAAGGGGCGCGAGCTTGCCGATGCTCGCGGCTGCCGTCTGGCGGCACTGGTCGGTATGGGCCCCGAGGGTTCTCTCGGTGACCTGGAGCATCTGGTTTGCGCGGGCGCCGACGAAGTCCTGGCCTGTCGCGACGAGCGCCTGCGCCAAAACGATGCGGAGGTCTACGCCCGCTTGATCTGCGATTTGGTAGCCGAACGCAAACCCGAGGCCATCCTGTACGGCGCGACCGCTTTTGGCCGCGAACTGGCACCCGGCGTTGCCGTGCGTTTGCAGACGGGCCTTACGGCTGACTGCACCGTACTTTCGATGGATACGGAGACGGGACTGCTGCAACAGACGCGTCCGGCGTTTGGCGGCAACCTGATGGCCACCATCGTCTGCCCCAATCATCGTCCCCAGATGGCAACGGTGCGCCCCGGTATCTTTAAGGCGCCCGACTTTGACTACGGCCGCTCCGGCACGATCACCCAGGTATCGCTTGCGGAAGACGCCAAGGCTCGTGTCGAGATTTCGATTCCCGCCGAGGAGTGGGGGCAGCAGGCTTCGATCGCCGATGCCGAGCGCCTTGTCGTGGTGGGTCGCGGCATTGGTTCCAAGAAAACCCTGCCGCTGATGCGAAGGCTCGCCGAGGCTCTGGGAGCCGAGCTTGGCTGCACGCGACCTGTCGTGGAGGCCGGCTGGTTGGAGTATCGCCATCAGATTGGCCAGACGGGCGTATCGGTTTCGCCCAAACTTCTCGTGAGTATCGGTGTTTCGGGCGCCATCCAGCATCTTGCCGGCATCGGTGGGGCAGAGTGCATTATCGCCATCAACGAGGACCCGGATGCCCCCATCTTTGGTGCTGCCCAGTACAAGGTTGTCGGCGATGCCGTCGAGGTCGTCGAGGAGCTACTGGCCCAGCTTGAGCGCTAGGTGCGCGCCAGCCAGTCGCGCATCTCGTCCTTTAGGCGCTCCCAGGTCGCTTGCGTGGCGGGATCGGTAAAGGGGCGCGTAATGCCAAAGGGCGCGTCGAGCAGGCGATAGATATCGCCCTGCACGCGCGCCAGCGCACGGCTTGCCGGATAGACGAGCTCAAACATAAAGCAGATGAGCCCCACCAAGAAGTCGGCGGGCTCATCGCGCTCATCGCGCGTGACGCAGCGGTGCTCGTCAAAGGCGGCCAGCGTCGGTGCCGAGAAGTGGCTGGCGAGAAATGCGTCCTCATCCACCTTAAGGATGGTCTCGACGGTGCTGTCGGCGATGGTGCGCATAATGTCGATCTTGTCACCATCGCGCACGATATCGCAGAAGCTTCGCGTGCGCACGTCGAGCTGCGCGGGTAGACGGAAATCGCTGTGATAGGCAATGCTCGCTCGGATGAGCTCATCTTCTGCCGGGTCATCGATAAAGTCGCGGATGCTCGTTACGGCGGGTGCATCGGCGGGATTCTCGCCAAAGAGGACCTCGATGCCCAGCGCCGCATGGCTCATGCTCTCGGCGTCCTTAAAGGTGTCCCAGCGTCGCAGCTGCTCAAAGCGGCCCATATCGTGTAGCAGGCCGCAAAGCCATGCCAGGTCAATATCTTCTGACGACCAGCCCTGCTCGCGCGCTACGGCATCGCATGCCTCGGCCACGTGGTACGTATGCTCGATTTTGAGCGCGATGCGTGGGTTGGTGGCGTCGTAGGCATCGGTGTAGCTTTTGAAGGCCGCGCGCGCCCGGTCTCGATCGATAGCTGTCATAATGACTTCCTAAAAAGTTGTGTCTTTCGATCCGGTGGCAATTGTAGGTGAACTCGGTTGCTGTCGGATGATGATTCTGCCGTGTCGCTACATGCGGCTCGGAGACCTTGTCAGGATGAGAAGCGTATGGTGCTCAAAATCGTTAGAACCGTCTGGCCAGTGATGCTTACCTATGTTGCAATAGGCGCGCCGTGCGGAATGATCATGGGACAGACGGGAATGGAGCCCTGGATGGTCTTTGCCCTGAGCAGCACGTTTGTGACGGGCAGCGGTCAGTTTATGATCTGCAATCTTTGGCTGGCGGGCGTACCGGCACCTTCGATTATCGCGAGCGTTGCCGCCATCTCCTCGCGTTTTGCGCTTTACTCGGCATCGATCGCGCCGCATCTGAGGGGTGCCTCGAAGCGTCAGACGCTGGCTGTTGCCGCGACACTTACCGAGGAGGCATATGGCATCTCGCTTGCCAAGTTGGTTGAAGGGGAGGATTGGGGCCCGCGCGAGTCCTTTGTGCTCAACGCGATCCTTATCGCAACATGGGGCGTTTCGTGTACGATGGGCGCTATCGTCGGCGCCGTTGTCGATGTTCCCACCGCCATTGCAGCCTTTGTCTGCACCTCGCTCTTTATCTGTCTGCTCTTTTCGCAGCGGCTGTCGCGCGGCAACGTTGTCGCGGCGGTTTCGGGTGCGGTATCCGTCTCCGTATGCAAGTTCTTGGGCCTCACGAATATTGCCGTGCCGGCAAGTGTCGTGGTCGGCATTGCCATTGCGCTGGCGTGCGATGCTGTATTTGACGGAAGAGGTGTCCGCGATGCCCGTTAACGAGTTCTTGGTTCTGTGGCTGTCGTCGTGGGCTGCTATCGCGTTCTTTCGCATCGCGCCGGCGTTCGCCTTGCGCGGGCGGACCCTGTCGCCCCGCATTACCGAGGCCCTGGGCTATATCCCGCCCGCTGCCTTTGCCGCGCTGGTCGCCAACGACTTGGTGAACCCCGGCGCGTTCGACGCGGGACTCTGGCCTGCCTTGGTTCCCTGGATTGCGGCCGCCGGCGTCGTAGCGGTGGCAATCAAGACAAAGTCGATGTTGTGGTGCTGCGTTTCGGGCATCGTGTTCTATATCGTTTTGAGCCTCGTATAGGAGCAGGACGCGTTATCGTCCCGGCCTAACGAATCGAATTTCTCACCGAGGCGGTCTGCTTCTTCTGGTACCATGGTCAAACTTTACTGTAGCAAAGCGTGACGTGGGCTTTTGTTCTGCGTCAGCGGAAATGGGGGTTTCATGGCACAGGAAGCGACCGCCAACGAGCAAAAGAAATTCAAGGTACCGCGCATCCCGGGCGACATCATGATCTATCCGATGATCGTCGGCCTTTTGCTCAATACCTTCTGCCCACAGGTCTTTGAAGTCGGCGGCTTCTTTACGGCTGCCTGCCGCGGCGGCTCCAACACCATCGTTGCCGCGATCTTGCTGTTCGTGGGCGCCGGCATCAGCTTTAAGTCCACGCCGGGCGCCATCAAGACCGGCATCGTCGTGCTGATTCCTAAGCTTGTGGTGGCAGCCGCGCTGGGTCTGGGCGTCGCGTACTTCTTTAACGATAACTTTTTAGGCCTGAGTTCGGTTTCCATCATCGGCGGCATTACGTTTTGCAACATGGCGCTCTATACGGGCATCATGGGCGAGTTCGGCGATGAGTCCGAGCAGGGCGCCGTCGGTATCCTGTTCTTTACGGCCGGCCCCGCCGTCACCATGATCATCCTCGGTGTCTCGGGTCTCGCCAATATCCCCGTCGGCACCATCATCGGATCCATCCTGCCGCTTGTTATCGGTATGGTCCTGGGCAACTTGTTCCCGTTTATCAAGAACCTGCTGGTCCCCGGCGCCAATCCCGCGATCGCTGTCATCGGATTTCAGCTCGGTGCGTCCATGAGCCTGTCGAGCTTTATCACCGGCGGTATCTCGGGCATCCTGCTGGGCCTCATCACCCTCTTTATCGTCGGTCCCATCACCTTTGCTTTCGAGCGCTTGTGCGGCGGCAACGGCAAGGCCGCCGTTGCTTGCTCCACCATCGCCGGCACGGCTATGACCACGCCGGTTGCCCTTGCCGAGGTCGCGCCACGCTATGCCGAGCTTGCGCCCACCGCGTATGCGCAGATCGCCACCGCCGTCATCATCACGGCAATCATGGCCCCGATTCTGACCGGCTGGGTCGATAAGAAGTTCTGCCACGGCGAAGAGGATCTGTCGGTCGAAGGCGTCGAGGCTATTGAGGAGGCCGTCGCGACCGACATCGACGGCGAGTAACGGCCGTTACCGATAATTGATTCTGGCGTGCAGTTCGCGCCGTCCGAGCGCCCGAACGGAAACTGTTTTGCAGTGATGTTCGGGCGCTCTGCTATTATTCCCTTTACCCCTGCGGAGTAAGGGGCGTTTATTGCCCAGACACGAATCGGGCGATTCTGACCACTTGGATATTGAGGGGAGGGCGTCTAGTGATTAAGGCACTCAAGATTGAGATATTCCTGCTGTGCATGATTATTCTTATCGGGCTTGCCGTACGAAGCCGTCGCTCCCTGTTCTCGAGCACCCAGCAACTTTTGTTTAGCATGCTGGGCTACACGTCTGCTGCCTACATTTTCTTCGATATGATCTGGACGCTCTCGGACGGCGTAAGCACTCCTGTAGGCGTCACGGCCAACTGG
>FR878723.1:8511-8696 GCA_000434535.1 Collinsella sp. CAG:166 | reverse complement strand
TACGGCCGACGGTGCCGACATTGCCGGCGACCTTGCCAAGGCCATGCGCAAGATCAAGATCGAGGGCCTGACGGGCGAGCTCACGTGGAACGACGAAGGCCAAGTCGAGAAGCCCGCTACGGCCTATGTGATTCAGGACGGCAAGTACATCGCCGCCTAAGTGCGCATAAAGCACGACCGGTGAG
>FR878723.1:1653-8448 GCA_000434535.1 Collinsella sp. CAG:166 | reverse complement strand
ACGCCTGTAACAGAATGGAAACATTACTTTTACATAATAAAGTGGCAATACTGCATAAAGTAATAGAAATACGCAGAATTATGGATAAATGAACAAATCCAAAGAAAAGTTGAAATAATCGCCACTTTCCTTAACTAAAGCGTCTACTATTTTGCGAACGCCGAACACGGCGAAGGATGGCCTGTCGGGTAACCGAAACCCGACGAGATTTGAGAGGAGAGCCGCATGTCGAGCCTCACCGGTAAGTCATTGAACCCTGTTATGAATCGCAGGAGCGTTATCGCGAGCGCAGCAGGTCTGGGGGCGATGTCCATTCTAGCTGGCTGCTCCTCCAACGGCGGCGACAGTGGTTCCGCTTCGGGCGACGCTTCGTTTAAGATCGGCACCATCGGCCCGCTGACCGGCGCCAACGCGTCCTACGGCAAGTCCGTTACCCAGGCTGTCGAGCTTGGTTGCAAGGATTTCTCGACCAAGGAGCTGCCGCTTGTCAGCAAGGCCGAGGACGACCAGGCTGACGGCGAGAAGGCCGTCAACGCCTTCAACACCCTGCTCGACTGGGGCATGCAGGCCCTCGTCGGTCCGACCACCACGGGTGCGTCGGTTGCCGTTGCCGCAGAGTGTGGTAACGACCCCGAGACGTTCATGATCACCCCGTCCGCGTCCTCCGAGGACGTTACCAAGGGCAAGGATTGCGTCTTCCAGGTTTGCTTCACCGACCCCAACCAGGGTGTCAACGCTGCCAAGTTCCTGGCCGAGAAGTATGCGGACGAGAAGTTCGTGCTCTTCTATAACTCCGGCGACGCCTATTCTTCGGGCATCGCAGATTCTTTTAAGGCCCAGGCCGCTAAGTCTAAGCTTGAGATTGTCGACGAGGAGACCTTTAAGGACGACTCTGCTACGAGTTTTACCAACCAGCTGACCAAGGCAAAGCAGGCCGGCGCCACCATGATTTTTGCACCGATCTACTACACGCCCGCATCCGTCCTGCTCAAGAACGCCAAGGACATGGGCTACGACGTCAAGATGATGGGCTGCGACGGTATGGACGGTATCCTGGGCGTTGAGGGCTTCGACACCTCTCTTGCCGAGGGCCTGCTGCTCATGACCCCGTTCTCCGCCGACGACGAGAAGAACGCCGACTTCGTCAACGCCTACAAGGATAAGTACGGCGATACCCCCGACCAGTTTGCCGCCGACGCCTACGACGGCGTGCATGCGGTGGTCGAGGCCCTCAAGGAAGCCGGCCTGGGTGCCGACGCCGACCCGACCGAGGTTGCCGAGAAGCTTCCCGAGGCTATGCGCAACATTACCGTTGACGGTCTGACCGGCAAGCTCTCCTGGAACGACAAGGGCCAGGTCCAGAAGGACCCGACGGCGTACGTCATTACCGACGGCAAGTACGTACAGGCCTAATTGGCCGCCTTACATAGAGCGGTTTTGATCCCAAGCAGGGGAGGTTTTGGCCTTCCCTGCTTGCTTGGTATCTAGGGACGATGTAACGTCCCTGTTTCATACATTAACTGGAAACCTATTCGAAAGGGGGATGTGGAACATGACGGTCTTTATCCAATACCTGGTCAACGGCCTGTCCATGGGCAGCGTCTACGCCATCATCGCGTTGGGCTACACCATGGTCTACGGTATCGCCAAGATGCTGAACTTCGCTCACGGCGATGTCATCATGGTCGGTGCCTATGTCTCGTTCTGCGCCACGTCGTATCTCGGCCTCCCGGGCTGGGCATCTGTAGTTCTCTCTTGCGTGGCCTGCACGGTTCTCGGTGTTCTCATTGAGGGCCTAGCCTATAAGCCGCTGCGCCAAGCAGGCCCGCTGGCCGTTCTGATCACGGCTATCGGCGTGTCTTACTTCCTGCAGAACGCCGCGCAGCTTCTGTGGGGCGCCACGCCCAAGAACTTCACTTCGCTCGTCACCTTCCAGGTGCCGGAGTTCTTGGCCAAGTTCAACGTAAGCGCCGTCTCGCTCGTCACCATCGTCGCCTGTCTGGTTATCATGGCCGGCCTGATGTTCTTTACGGGTAAGACCAAGATGGGCAAGGCCATGCGCGCCGTGTCCGAGGACAAGGCCGCCGCTCAGCTCATGGGCATCAACGTCAACCGCACCATCTCGATGACGTTCGCCATCGGCTCCGCCCTCGCTGCCATCGCCGGCGTGCTCCTGTGCTCCTACTCGCCGGTCCTGCAGCCCACCACGGGTGCCATGCCTGGCATCAAGGCCTTCGACGCTGCCGTTTTCGGCGGCATCGGCTCCATCCCCGGTGCCTTTGTCGGCGGTATTCTCATCGGCATCATCGAGGCGATGGCGCAGGCTTACATTTCAACGAGCCTTGCCAACTCCATCGTCTTTGGTGTTTTGATCATCGTCCTGCTCGTCAAGCCTGCCGGCCTCTTGGGCAAGTACGTCCCCGAGAAGGTGTAGGTGAGCGTTATGAAGTTTCTTAAAGACAAGCAGACGCGTCACGACTTTGTCACGTACGCCATGTGCCTTGTGGCGTTCGCCATCGTGTTCTTTATGCAGTCCAACCACATGATCCCGCGCATGATTGCCGGTCAGCTGGTTCCCATCACGGCCTATATCGTCATGGCCATCTCCCTTAACCTCGTCGTCGGCATTGCGGGCGACTTGTCGCTGGGCCACGCGGGCTTTATGAGCGTCGGTGCCTATACGGGCATCGTCACTGCCGTCGCGCTGGAGAGCACCGTTCCGTCCGATCCGATGCGTCTGATCATCAGCATTGTGGTCGGCGCTATCGCCGCTGCCATCTTGGGCTTCTTGATCGGTATTCCGGTCCTGCGCCTGAGCGGCGACTATCTGGCCATCGTGACCCTCGCTTTTGGCGAGATCATCAAAGAGGTCGTCACCTGCCTCATTGTGGGCGTCGATTCCCGCGGCCTGCATGTGATCTTTAACATCACGGGTAACTCCACGATCGACGACCTGCACCTGCTCGAGGACGGCACCGCCATCATCAAGGGCGCGCAGGGCGCATCGGGCGTGTCGACCTATTCGACCTTCCTTGCCGGCGCAATCCTGGTTATGGTCGCGCTCGTGATTGTGCTCAACCTGGTTCGCAGCCGTACCGGTCGTGCCATTATTGCCGTGCGCGACAACAAGATCGCTGCCGAGTCTGTGGGCATCTCCGTCACCCAGTACCGCATGATCGCCTTCGTGGTTTCCGCTGCCCTCGCCGGTGCTGCCGGAGCCCTGTTCGGCGGTAACTTCTCGCAGCTTTCCGCCACTAAGTTCGACTTCAACACATCGATCCTCATTCTGGTGTTCGTGGTCCTGGGCGGCCTGGGCAACATGCGCGGCTCCGTCATCGCCGCGGCGCTGCTCACGGTGCTCCCCGAGCTGCTCCGTCAGTTCTCGGACTACCGCATGCTCATCTACGCCATCGTGTTGATCCTGGTCATGGTCTTTACTAACAACCCGCAGCTCAAGGCGTTCTTCGCACGCATTAAGGACCGCTTTGCTTCCAAGAAGGAGGTGGCAGCCGATGCCCAGTAAGTTTGAGTTCAACAAGGGCAAGATGGTCCCGTATCCTTCTGGCGCCATCGTTCCCGACCGCGACCTGGGCCAGCGCCCGGCGCTCGAGTGCATCCACCTGGGCATTGAATTCGGCGGCCTTAAGGCAGTCGATGACTTTAGCCTGACCATCGGCAAGACTGAGATCGCCGGTCTCATCGGCCCCAACGGTGCCGGCAAGACCACGGTCTTCAACCTGCTCACCAAGGTGTACCAGCCTACGCACGGCACCATCCTGCTCGATGGTGAGGACACCTCGGGCAAGTCGGTCTACCAGGTCAACCGCATGGGTATTGCCCGTACGTTCCAGAACATTCGCCTGTTCAACACCATGACGGTGGAGGACAACGTTAAGGTCGGCCTGCACAACCAGGAGCGCTACTCCGGCTTTGAGGGCGTGCTGCGCCTGCCGACGTATTGGAAGCACGAGAAGGCCGCCCACGAGCGCGCCATGGAGCTGCTGTCCATTTTTGACATGGAGCACCTGGCAAATGAACAGGCCGGCTCGCTTCCTTACGGCGCTCAGCGCCGTCTGGAAATCGTCCGCGCGCTTGCCACTAACCCCAAGCTGCTGCTGCTCGACGAGCCTGCCGCCGGCATGAACCCGTCCGAGACCGCAGAGCTCATGGCGAACATCGTCAAGATTCGCGACACCTTCGGCATCGCCATCATGCTTATCGAGCATGATATGTCGCTCGTTATGAACATCTGCGAGGGCATCTGCGTGCTTAACTTTGGTAAGGTCATCGCCAAGGGTACGGCCGAGGAGATCCAGAACAACGACGCCGTTATCGAGGCGTATCTGGGCAAGCAGGATAAGGGGGAGAACTAAATGGCAGAGCCGATGCTTTCCGTCTACAACATCAACGTCTGGTACGGCGCCATCCACGCCATCAAGGACATCTCCTTTAACGTCAACGAGGGCGAGATCGTGGCCCTGATCGGCGCCAACGGTGCCGGCAAGTCCACCACGCTCAAGACTGTCTCGGGCCTGCTGCGCTCCAAGACCGGCTCCATCAAGTTTATGGGCGAGGACATTACCCATACGCCCGCCGACAAGCTGGTGGGCAAGGGTCTGGCTCAGGTTCCCGAGGGCCGTCGCGCCTTTTTGCAGATGACGGTTGAGGAGAATCTGGAGATGGGCGCCTACACGCAGCCCAAGTCCACGGTAGCCCCGGGTCTTGAGCGCGTCTACGAGCAGTTCCCGCGCCTTAAGGAGCGCCGCCGCCAGGTGGCCGGCACCCTTTCGGGCGGCGAGCAGCAGATGCTCGTTATGGGTCGCGCCCTTATGAGCAACCCCAAGCTGCTCATGCTCGACGAGCCCTCCATGGGTCTGGCGCCGATTTTGATCGAGCAGATCTTCCAGATTGTCGAGGATCTGCACAAGGCCGGCACCACGGTGCTTCTGGTCGAGCAGAACGCGCAGATGGCGCTTTCCATCGCCACGCGCGGCTACGTGCTCGAGACCGGCAAGATCACCATGACCGGCACCGGCCAAGAACTCCTGCACGACGACAACGTCCGCAAAGCTTACTTGGGCGGTTAATCCATTCAACGAAGGGGCGCTGACCAACCCGGTCAGCGCCCCCTTTTAAATTGCGGTGAAATAGGGACTAAATGGGGGATCTAGACGCCAAAACAGTCCCTATTCCACCGCAACTTCATGGGGATGTGTGACAATGCCCGTCGGAAAATATGCGCTGTCTTTTGGGGGTCTATCTATGCTGTACGAGTTTTGTGCCGAGAACTTTGAGCGTGTGCCGGCGGCCATCGAGGCAGGTGCGGGGCGCATTGAGCTGTGCGACAACCTCGCCGTCGGTGGCACCACGCCTTCTGCCGGCGTCATCAGCGCTACGGTCAACTATGCTCACGAACATGGCGCACAGGTGATGTGCATGATCCGTCCGCGTGGTGGCGACTTTCATTACAGCCAGGACGAGCTGCGTATGATGGAGATGGACCTGGGCCTTGCCGTAAGCGCCGGCGTTGACGGCTTGGTCTTTGGCTGCTGCAAGCCCTGCGCTGGCGGATGGGCGCTCGACAAGCTTACGTTGGGCGCCCTCGTGATGGCCGCGGGCTGCGCGACCGAGGAATGCAAGCGTGAGCTCATCGACATCACCTTCCACATGGCGTTTGATCAGCTCTCGCCCGAGGCTCAGCTCGACGCGATTGACATATTCGCCGACTGCGGCATCACACGCATCCTGACGCATGGTGGCGCTGCCGGTACGCCGATCGAGGACAACTTCGAAAACCTGGCCCGCTTGATCGAGTATGCGGGCGACCGCTTGATCATCCTTCCCGGCGGCGGCATTTCCACGGTCAACCGCGATGCCGTGGCGGCGGCACTGGGCGTCTCCGAGCTCCATGGCACCAAGATTGTGCCGCTGGAGGTATAACCCGTGGCGCTGGTATTTGACGTTCAGCAGGCAAACGGTAAGCCCGACGACAACCGTCGTCCCGGCACCGCGTGCCCCTTTTGCGATACAGAAGGGCTCACCGACATCATTCGCCGTGATGGCGATTGCATTTGGCTCGAGAATAAGTTCAAGACCCTGCACGCCACCCGTCAAACCGTGCTGATCGAGTCGGCCGATCACGATGCCGACCTGGTGACCTATGCGTCGGACGAGCTGCATCATGTTATGCGGTTTGCTCTGGATTGCTGGCAGCAGATGATTGACTCCCGGCAGTATCGCAGCGTGCTCATGTACAAGAACAAGGGCCCGCTCTCGGGTGGCAGTCTGGTCCATCCGCATATGCAGATTGTGGGTCTGGAACAGGAGGACGGCTATGCGGCGCTGACCTCAGCCAACTTAGAAGGCATCAATGTCTGGCAACAGGGGAGAATCTCGGTCAACATCTCAACCGAACCGATTATGGGGTTCTTTGAGATCAACGTTTCAGCCCCGCAGGGAATCGCCGCCAGCGATGACACGAGAGACCAAGCCGAGACGGATCTCTTTGCCGATGCAATCCAGGTGGCTCTGCGCTATATCTTGCACGAGCACCATGGCGGTCGTGCGGAGTCGTACAACTTGTTCTTCTACCACATGGGCGGCCGAACCGTCGCCAAGGCGCTTCCGCGTTGGGTGGTATCGCCCTACTTTGTGGGCTATCGTCTAGCCCAGGTCAATGCCGAGACCACACTCGATATCGACGCGGATCGCCTGCGCGCACATCTGGAGGCGCTCACATCGTAAAGTGAGCGCCCGCACACTGCGGACGGTTTAGCGCGCCATTGCATCGCGGCC
>FR878723.1:0-1530 GCA_000434535.1 Collinsella sp. CAG:166 | reverse complement strand
GTGCCACACATGACGGGGAATACGACTTCGCCGGGAAAATACTGCGTGGCGATGACGGCGCCCGAAGAGATATTGCGCATGCCGCAGGTAAAGCACATGGTGGTCGTCTCGCTATACGGCAGGTGCAGGGCGCGGGCGACCAGGATGCCGATGATAAAGCCGCTGATGGCGAACACCAGGATAAAGAGCGCGACTTCCAAGCGTTCGACGTTCATGTGCAGCACGTACTCGCTCATGGCGGTGGAGTTGGACGCGATGACGCCCATCATCATGAACTTGCAGGCGGGCGAGAGCGCGGGGGAGAGCTTCTCGTGGCCCCAGCCGCGCGTGAGTTCGTTGATGACGATACCGAGCACGGCGGGGATGGCGATCATAAAGGCCATGTTCTGCATCATGCTCGGCACGTCGATCGAGACGGTGGCACCCAGCAAGAGCTTAAGCGTGAGCGGAATCGTCACAGGTGAGATGACCGAGGACGTCAGGATGATGGTGAGTGCGAGCGGGCCGTTGCCGCCGAACATGCTAATCCACATAAAGGCAGTGACCGCCACGGGTACGCTGTACTCGAGCACGATGCCGCAGACAAGGTTGGGATTGGAGCCAAAGAATAACGATCCCATGGCATAGGCTGCGATAGGGATAAGCGCCGCCGAGACAAGCAACGCCAAGGCCAGGTGCAGCGGACGGCGGAACACCTCAGCTACCTGGTGGAAGGTGTTGCTGAGCGCACCTTGGAACGTCATAAAGGCGAAGAGGGCGGGAACGATGGGCTTAAGTACGCCGATCTGCTGAGGAAAGAGCACACCGAGTGCCACGCAAATCGGAACGATGACCTGCATATGCCCAGCGAGAAACTTGCCCAATCCAACCCATTGCTTCATATGCGCTTGTGACTCCCTTTGCTCGTGAATCCGTTTTGAATGGATATGCTAGACGCTCGCATGCGTCCGTGCGTCAGAAACGCTCGAATATTTCGAGGCTATTACCGGCATCGTTTACCGAAACCGCGGCGTGCTGCGGTGATTTGCGTCCGCGCTGCACGGTATAATAAATTTGTTCAACAGATCTGCCTGCCGAAGCGGGCATACACAGAGGACTCATCGCTATGAACCGTGAGAGGTATCGCGGCGACCTGCCCCTATCGGGGGTGGGCGCTTATGTCATCGCTTAAGACGACGCATCGCTGGGCGGTCGCCCAGCAAAATCCCGAGCTCGAAAAGGAGCTTTCGGCTGGTCTGGGCATTCCCGGACTGGTGGCGCGCATCATGGTCGCGCACGGCATTGCATCCATTGAGGAAGGCCAGCTATTTTTGACGCCTTCGCTTGATCGCGATTGGGCCGACCCGCTCGTTATTCCGGGCATGTCGGTCGTAGCCGACCGCGTCGAGCGCGCTATACGCAACCACGAGCACATCGCCGTCTTTGGCGATTTTGACGTTGACGGCATTACGTCGACCTGCCTGCTGACCGAGGCGCTGCGCACGTTTGGCGCCGATGTCACGCCGTTTATTCCGCATCGCTTTGACGAGG
>FR878722.1 GCA_000434535.1 Collinsella sp. CAG:166 | reverse complement strand
AAAGTTCATATGCGCCGCCCGGCTCCCGCCGCTCTCGGGGGCATCTCTCAAGCAAAAACTGTCGTGGGGTAAAGTCCGAGGTCAGTGGCGTTTTATACCGAGAAATTCAAAAAAAGTTGAAAATTCATTACATATTTGCGTTGACTTTAGGCAACTAAAGTTTCATACTCCTTTTCATCCACTGGGGGATGTGAACACGCACGGATCGTTCGCATCATGATTGAAGAGGATTTCTTAGACATGTTCACGCATCAGCTAAACATTATCAGCGTAGTAATTATCTGATGCGGGTTAGCACATACAGCTAGCCCGTACGATAACGGGCGGCTGATGAAGATGAGGGCCGTCGAGCGCAACCGACGGCCCTCATTTTTTATGTCTAGGAAGTTCTTTTTAGAGGAGGAAATGTAATGAACGGAGTTTTGCTCATGGTCGTGGCCGCGGCGGTGCTCGCCTGCGGCTATCTGGGCTACGGCCGCTGGCTGGCCAACAAGTGGGGCGTTGACAAAGAGGCCCTCACGCCGGCCAAGCGCATGAAGGACGGCAAGAGCTTCTCGCCCGTCTCCGCCTTCACCGCGTTCTCGCACCAGTTCAGCTCGATCTGCGGTGCCGGCCCTGTCACGGGTACGATCGTCGCCATGGCCTTTGGCTGGCTGCCCGTCGTGCTCTGGGTCCTCGTCGGCGGCATCTTCTTTGGCGCCGTCCACGACTTTGGTGCCCTGTACGCTTCGATGAAGAACAACGGCAAGTCGCTCGCTCAGCTCATCGAGAAGTACATCGGCAAGACCGGCCGTCGCCTGTTCCTGCTGTTCTGCTGGCTGTTCTGCATCATCGTCATCGCCGCCTTCACCGACATGGTCTGCAAGACGTTCATGTTCACCCCGGCCGTTGACGCTTCTGGTGCTGCTACCGGTGCCGTCGACTTCACCAAGTCCTATGCCGCCGGCTGCGCTGGTACCATCTCCATCCTGTTCACCTTCGTCGCCATCGCCTTTGGTTGGGCCCAGAAGAAGTTCAACCTCACCGGCGCTGCCGAGTTCGTCACCGGCGTGGTCCTCATGGTTCTCATGTTCGCCGTCGGTATGCAGTTCCCGGTCTACCTGGATAAGTTCCAGTGGTTCGCCGTCGTCATGGTCTACCTGGTCTTCGCTGGCGCTATGCCCATCCAGATGCTCAAGACTCCGCGTGACTACCTCACTTCCATCATGATGATCGTCATGATCGTCTGCGCTGTCCTCGGCATCGTCGTCCTGGGCGTCAACGGTCAGGCCACTATCACCGCTCCGGTCTTCACCGGCTTCTCCACTGCCTCCGGCATGATGTTCCCGGTCCTGTTCGTCTCTGTCGCTTGCGGTGCTCTCTCCGGTTTCCACAGCCTCGTTTCTTCCGGCACCTCTTCTAAACAGGTCGAGAAGGAGCAGGACGCCGTCAAGGTCGGTTACGGCGCCATGATTGTCGAGTCCTTCGTCGGCATCCTTGCCATCATCGTCGCCGGCATCATGTTCTCCGATATGAACACCGCCGGTACTGGCGCCCTCAACGCCGGTGTCGCTTCCACCCCGTTCCAGATCTTCGCCGCTGGCATCTCCCGCGGTATGCAGGCCTTCGGTGTTGACGGCACGCTCGCTACCGTCTTCATGACCATGAACGTCTCCGCTCTGGCCCTGACCTCGCTCGACGCCGTCGCCCGCATCGCCCGCACTTCGTTCTCTGAGTTCTTTGCCCAGACCAACGACGCCCTGGCCATCGAGTCCAAGGCCGGCTACATGAAGGTCCTCGGCAACCCCTGGTTCGCCACGGTTGTCACCCTGCTTCCTGGTCTCGCCCTCGCTTTTGGTGGTTATGCCAACATCTGGCCGCTCTTTGGTGCTTCCAACCAGCTGCTCGGCGGTATGACCATGATCACCCTCGCCGTGTTCTGCAAGTGCACCGGCCGCAAGGGTTGGATGCTCTACGTGCCCGTCGTCTTCCTGCTCTGCTGCACCTTCACCTCGCTGGTCCAGAGCGCCATGGGCTGCATGACCGCCGTCCAGGCCTACGGCTTCTTCGGTACCATCCCGGCTACCGCCACCACGGCTGCCGTCTCCGTCGCCGCCACCAAGGGCCTGCAGCTCGTCTTTGCCGTCCTGCTGATGGTCCTGGGCCTCATCGTTGCCGTCAACTGCCTCAAGGAGTTCTTCGGCAAGGAGGCCGGCTCCATGCCCGACGAGGAGCCCGAGTGGTCCGAGATGGGCAAGGCCGAGTATGGTCGCGCCGCTGCCGCCGAGGCTCCCGCTGACGCCGAGGCCGCCAAGGCCTAGTCGGTCGGACGGGTTGAATCTCCCATCCATTTGACTCGGAAAGACCGGGTCCGC
>FR878721.1:35160-52686 GCA_000434535.1 Collinsella sp. CAG:166 | reverse complement strand
TTGACAACTTATAGGAGCGTCGGTTTTGTTGAAGCAAACATGTTGGGTGCTCAGCATTTCCAAATTAGTCTACTCACTTAGCCAGCGGGCAGCCAAAAAAGAACCGCCGCGACGTCGTTTGACTCCGTTGCGACGGTTTTTCGAGCATTTTCGCGCTGCCAAGGACGCAGACGCTCCTCATTTCTAGCGCTTACCGAGCAAGAAGGCGCTACTCTCCGAAAGTAGTCAAAAAAGCCCCGTCCCAAATTAACTACGGTAGATCGGCGGAACAAGGTTATTCGCCCGGGTTGATGTTCGCGTAGAACTCGGCCCCGTCGTCCAGGCGCAGGATGCCCACGCGGCCGAACTCGGAGCCGGTGGCGGCGGCGCAGTCGATGTCGATGCGATCGGGCACACCAGCAGTGTCCTCGCCGCCCAAGCGCACGATCTGCCCGCGTCCCGATTCCTCATCGAGCCCCGCCAGACCACCGACCTCGCAATAGCGCCCAAGCGATACCGTGGGCGTGTGACCGCTCACCACGACCGGGCCCTTGCCCTCGGCAGAAAGCAGCCCGGTCGACGCATCCCAATAGCCATGACGAATCCACAGCAGGTCATCGGACGACTGCACCGCGAGCATCTGCTGCAGCAGCTCGCGATCGGCACCCACCGCTCCAACGCCATCGGCACAATCGACGCCATGCTCAAGCAAAAACGCCTGCGCCGCCTCGGTCTCAATACCGGCATGTACCAGCAGATACGGGCGCTCCTCGGTCTCGACCACCGCGTAGAGCGGCAGCGCGGCCATCCATCGCACGAGCTCCTCGTATGCCTCAAATTCCATGTCGTTGAGCTGCTCGCGCGTCGTCCAGCCACCGTTGATATCCCAGGTCTCGGCATCGAGCGGATCCTGACCAATGATGGCATCGAGCATGATCTGCTCGTGATTACCCTTGAGCACGTGGGCGTTGGGCAGCGAGCGCACGAGCTTAATAACGCCGACCGGATCGGGCCCGCGATCGATCATGTCGCCCAGCACGTACAGCGTGTCGTCGGACGTCAACGAGATCTTAGACAGGGCCTCGTCAAGCGCACGCACGTGCCCGTGAGCATCAGATGTCACATAGATCGCCATGGTACGCCTCTCCTTGCATTGCGGCCGAAGCCCGGTGCCGCAACTAAAACTTCAAGTTGAACTTAAACGTTACCCATTGTACTCCGTTGCAATAAAGCTGGAAAGGGTTTCCGAGCAGAGGCAAAGACGGCAGCCGTCTATGACGATATCGCGCACGCCCGCAATCCAACCCCATAAACCCACCATCTTTGGGTACAAATAACCGCAGACAACTGACCGTGCCACGCCAACCACCCAGGAGCGGACACTATCCATGAACCAGATCCTTCTCTTTATCGGCCTCGTCATTATTCTGTGCCTGACCATCAAACCCGTCG
The DNA here is from genome assembly GCA_000434535.1 of Collinsella sp. CAG:166. Classification (GTDB taxonomy): domain Bacteria; phylum Actinomycetota; class Coriobacteriia; order Coriobacteriales; family Coriobacteriaceae; genus Collinsella. The sequence continues at coordinate 51,255 of FR878721.1, read as the reverse complement.
GCAAAAAGCTCCCCTTCCCCACCCTGTTCATCTTTATCGCGCTCGGCATGCTGTTGGGCGTCAACGGCCCGGCGCATATCGACTTTAGCGACTACGAACTCACCGAAACCGTCTGCAGCACGGCGCTGCTGTTCATCATGTTCTACGGCGGCTTTAACACCAACATCGACCGCGCCAAACCTGTCGCCGTGCCCGCGGTGCTGCTGAGCACGCTCGGCGTCGTCATCACCGCTGGCATCACCGGCGTGTTCGCGCACTTTGTACTGGGCTTCGACTGGATCGGCGGCCTGCTGCTGGGCTCGGTCGTGGCATCCACCGACGCGGCGAGCGTCTTTAGCGTGCTGCGCGAGCACAACCTGTCGCTGAGAGGTGGCACCGACTCACTGCTCGAGGTCGAATCGGGCTCCAACGATCCCGTCGCCTACATGCTCACTGCGGTGCTCGCCACCCTTGCGGCCGGCGGCGACATCAACATTCCCGCACTGCTGGCCAAGCAGATCATTCTAGGCGCGGGCCTGGGCCTTGCCATCGGCTGGGCGGCGGGCCGCCTGATTGAACGCGCACATGCAACGGCCGAGGGCGCGCAGACCATCTTTTTGTTCGCCGTGGCGATCGTCGCTTACGCGCTACCAAGCTATCTGGACGGCAACGGCTTTTTGGCTGTATACCTGACAGGCATTGTACTGGGTGCCAGCGACATCACCGGCAAAGTCGAGATGGCGCACTTCTTTGACACCCTCACCGAGATGGCCGAGATGACAATCTTCTTCTTGCTCGGCCTGCTCGTAACGCCCGCACGCCTGCCGCAGATGCTGCTACCGGGCCTGGCACTCATGGCGTTTATGCTCTTCGTGAGCCGTCCCATCGCCGTCGGCGTGCTCCTGGCGCCCTTTAAGACGAACCCCCGCCAGGTCGCGCTCGTAAGCTGGGCGGGTCTGCGCGGAGCAGCTTCGGTCGTCTTTAGTCTCTTTGCCGTGGTGGCCGGCGTTCCCGGCGGACACGACCTGTTTGACCTGGTATTTGTGATTGCCGTGTCGAGCATTGTGGTGCAGGGCTCGCTGCTGCCGGCGGTGGCGAAGAAGCTCGATATGATCGATGCAGAAGGCGACGTGCGCCGCACGTTTAACGATTACCGCGACGAGGACGGCATGTCGTTTGTAAAGCTCAAGGTGGGCGCGGGCCATCCGTTTGCCGGACGCTCGCTCGCGGACATTGGCAGCGCCACAGATATGCTCGTGGTCCTGGTGCTGCGCGACGGTGCGCACCCGGTACTGCCCAATGGCGACACCGTGATCCAGGAAGGCGATCTGCTGGTGATGGCCGCCCCAACGTTCGAAGAGCGTGCCGAGGTTACACTGCGCGAGGTCACCGTGACACCCCACGGTCGCTTGGCCGGCCAGCGTCTGCGCGATGTGCCGCAAGGCAAGCACCCCTTTATCGTGGTAATGCTCAAGCGCGACGGCCAAACGATCATCCCCGACGGCAACACCCTTATATACGCCGGCGACAAAGCCGTCATCGCCACGCTGGCATCGTAGCCATCCCCACCCATAACTTGCGGTGAAATAGGGATTGAATAGGCTTCTGAACAGCCATTTCAGTCCCTATTTCACCGCAAGTTATTGGGGGGATGGGTTGAAAAACATTTGAATTGACACCGAAATGAAAAAAGCCGGGGAAAACGTCCCCGGCACTTGGAAGCCCTCTCTTTTGAGATGACCGATTTCTTTATATCACGAACGCTAGTTAGATGCCATTCATTGAGGGCTTTATCAGGCGCGCCATCCCATCCCATCCACATGGCGCCATTTGAAAGCCGTCCGATCTCATGCTATAAAGAAGTCGGTACCCTCGAATAGAGGGACCTCCAAGAGCCGGGGGATGTCCCCCGGCATTTTTTATGCGAGTCAAGACTAAACAGTTCTCTGGAAACCGCCGGCGCCATTGCGTCAGCAATTTACGAGCCGCTCTACCCCACCTCTCGGCGGCTAAGAACTTTTCGCAGGTAGTTTGACGAACATATGTTTGCTTATTATAATTAAACTTGAAAGCACCCCTTATCTCATGGTATAAAGAATATGGTTCCCTCCAAAAGAGGGGCCTCCAAGAGCCGGGGTCTTACCCCCGGCATTTTTTTGCAAAAATGGAGGCCCATCATGAGCGAACTCTCCGTCTTTGTTGACGAATCTGGCGACCTCGGAGGCGTCTCCAACTACTACCTCGTCACCCTCGTTTTTCACGATCAAAACGATGCAATCGTTGAACGCATTGACCGCTACGAGCGCGCCCTGTCGCAGTCCTCGCTTCCCAATACGCCTTTTCATGCAGGACCCCTACTGAATGGAAACGGCGACTACAAAGATCTTCCCAAAGAGCATCGACGGCACATGCTGAGCGCATTTCGCGCGTTCATTCAGCATCTCCCCATACGTTACCTCTGCCTGCAATACCGAATGAGCGAATTCGCCGACAATCAAAACGGTCTTGCGGAGAGAATGAGACGAGACCTCACGGTTGAACTTTTCAACCATCTGGAATTCTTCCAGCGATACGACACCGTTAAGATTTACTACGACAACGGTCAACCGATCGTAACGGAGGTCATCCATTCTGCGCTCGAGTACGTTCTAGCAAGGGACGTCATCGTATACCGAGAAGCCACGCCGCGAGCCTACCGGCTATTCCAAGTTGCCGACTACATCTGCACGATCGAGCTAACGGCTATCAAGTTTGACAGTAAGGAAGAAACCAAGACGGATCGGCTATTTTTTGGAACCCGAAGGACGTTCAAAAAGGGATTTCTCTTATATCTCAGGAAGAAAAGGATGAACTGACCCGGGGTCACCAGTCGTCAGACGCTCCGCAGTCGTCATCGACGGTAAAGTCGCGGAGGTTGAGGCCTTCGCGTTCGGCTCGGGCTAGGAGCTCTTGCGGCGACTCGTCCTCGATATCCATCACGTCGAGCATGGCGGCGGGAAAGCCCACGCCTGCCGCACTCCCCGCACGGTCGAGCAAGCCCTCGCGCAGCTGGTCTACATCGACTTCGATTTTCACGGTGAAACCTCCCGCCAAGCCAAGCACTTACTCGTCAGCGCCAAGCACTTCCACGGCAGCAACAAAAGCTGCCACCAGTTTATCGTCCATCTGCGTGGCCAGGCGCCCCGCGGGCTCATCGCAGGCGAACTGAACCTTATCGATAAAGCAATCCCAAGCATGCTCGTCCACACGCACAGCGGCCTCGCAATACTGGCTGAGCTTTTTGAGTCCATACCAAAACGCATTCACATGGCGCGCGGGATCCTCATCCAGCACACCATCGTAGCGACGCGCATTAAACTCGCGCATGCGCGCCACGGCAACCTCGAGCGAGTCGCCACCATCAGCCGAAGCCTCGTCCACAAGCTCGGGAATCGGAACCTCACGGCGAATATCATGTCTGGTAGCGCCATCGTACTCGCCCACCAGCACGTCTTCGTCAAGCCGTGAATCGTAGTCTAAATAGCTCAAGCCCCGGCAAATCCCATGCGGTGAGCCAGAGCCAAACGCACAGAACAACCCGCCGTCGGCAACAACGCGACGGTAGGTCTCAAACGACTTCTTAACCTGAGTGAGCAACTCGGAAAGCTCCCCGGCATCACACGCCATCTCGCACGCAACGCAAGCAGGCTCCGGCAGCCCCGAAGGCTCCACCGTGCTCCCCGCAACGTGGGCGGCACGCTCGGCCCGGTACGCCTGCGCCGCCAAGCGCGCTCGCTGCGCAGCGCCGCGCACGTTAGTAAGCTCACGCTCCAGCGCCACATCACCAGCAACATCGCCAGCCAAATCGCCCGTAAACCCGCCAGCGTCCTGCGGCCCTGTCGCACTCAACTCGGACTCAAACGTCGCCGTGATCATACCCGCAAGGTCCGTCGCGTCGGCGGCACAGCGCAGCTGCTCCAGCTGCGCGCACAGCAGGTCGGCATCCAAAGGCACAGAATCCACAACGCGCACGTTACTCAGGCGCGCCACGTCCTGCAGCACCATAGCCCCCGCAGCATCGTACGCCGCTCGCACCTTGCCCGCCGTATTCGCACGTAGCTTTACCTCGATAAACGCAAGTGTCTGCTCCAAACGGGCCAGCAACTCGGCTTTGTCCTCCATGCGCAAAAAGGCAGCATAGCGGCGCTCCATCCGCAGCGGACCAACAATGCCCGCCCGCTTGCGAGCGCGTGCAAGCGCGGCTCCCTCAACACGGCGAACATACCCGTCAACAGCCCGCACGACAGACTCGCGCGCAGCGTGCTCAGCAGCCTCGAAGCCCCTAAGCATGCCCAGCAGCTCGCGGGAGCGTGTTTTGCGCACCAGCTCCCCGCGATCGTACTGCTCAAGCGCCGTCTGACGCTTGGCTACCGATTCAAAGCCAAACAGCTCGTCGAGCAGCTCGCCGACAGAACGCTCGCCCGCCATGGCAAGGCCTCCTCACGCACTACGCACCAACACGCCCGCGGACCCACGCGCACGCAAGCCCGCTCGCCCGCACTCCTACAGATCAAGTGCCTTCTTCGCGGCGTCGACCGGGTCGCCATCCATGTAGAACACCGGGCTCAACCCCGAAATAATCTCGGAAGAAACACTCTGCAGGCCCGCGATAGCGCTCAGCGGCAAAATCACGCGCTTGGCGCCGGCGTTTTTGGCCACGCGCATAATGTCCTCGAGCCCGCGGATTTCATCCATGGAGCCCGACATGCGCAAGATGCCCGGAATCGCCAGCGCGGGCATCACCGGGCGGTTGCACGCCGCGGAGCACAGGCCCACAAACTCGGCAAGCGAAACTTCCTCGGACAGGCCCTTGCTCTGCAGGTCGTTGTAGAACAGCAGGTAATCCTTGGAGCCAATGTGCATGCCCGGCGCCACGCGGTTCGCCAGGTTCACAAAGTTGTCGAACGCGGCCTCCAGGGTATCGCGCACCGGCTTGTTAAAGGCCACGCCCTCGTGCTTAAACTTGCACTCGCCGGCAACGGCCTTGTTCTCCAACTTGTACACGGCAACCTCGCCGCCCTGTGATCTGCCCACGCCAAACACGTGGCCGGACAGCAGCGGCCCATCGGGAATCAGCGTGTCCTCGGACTGCTCGGGCACGCGCACCACGTGCACGTCCTGCGGGTTGTCGGCATCCATATAGCCCAGGTTAACGTCGATAAACTCAACGCCCGCCATAATCTTGAGCTGCTCCTTTACGCGGCGACGGCCCTCGATGGCGTAGTCCAACAGCCAGCGTACGTCGTCCTTGTCCATGGCCTCGTCGGGGAACAGCAGCTTGGCAAGGCCGCTAAAGGTCTTGCGCACGGCGATTTCGTCACGCTTGTTAAAGTCGCTGTTAAAGCGGAAGTAACGGTCGATATGGTGCGTAAAGTCCTTGCGGCGCATCTCCTTGCAAAACTCCGACAGGCAGTCGGTGATCAGGCCATAATGCCCGGTCAGCAGGCTCGAGCGCATCTTGGGAAGCTCCCAGCCCGGCAGGTAATAGTGGATACGGTCGAAGAAGGCCGAATCGTTGTTAAACTCCGGCGGGAACGGATCAAACAGGTGCGTGGTCTTAAGAACGTTTTGCACGGTGTCGTTGATGTTGCCCTCAAAGACCATGGAGGCATCGGCGTTGATCTGGTCGCGGCCGCGCGCGTAGCTGCCACTCGCCATGTAGTCCTTCATGATCTGCACGGCATTGGTGTCCTTAAAGCGCATGCCGGCGACCTCGTCAAACGTCACGCAGTCCCAATGGCCCACCAAGCCCACGCGATCGGCGCGCATGGAGTTCATGCGGCCGAACAGGTTGGCCGTGGTGGTCTGACCGCCCGAAAGCAAGATGGCGTAAGGCGAGACCTCTTTGTAGATATGGCTCTTGCCGGTGCCGCGGGGACCCAGCTCGCACAGGTTGTAGTTGCGCTCGATGAGCGGCACCATACGCTCGATAAAGTGCAGGCGCTCTTTCTCGGAAAGCTCGCTGGGTTCGTAGCCAGCCGAGCGCAGCAGCATGTTGAGCCATTCGTCGCGCGTAAAGTACTGGCGCTCGTCGACCATGGCATCCAGGTCCAGGTTGGGCATCTGGATGGGTGTGAGCGACGCCACGCTAAACGGAGAGTCCTCGGGTCCGCGCTTTTTGCGCTTGGCCTTGGAGCGGCGCGGCGCATCGTCGCCAAAGACCTCCATGCCAAACTCGTCTTCCTCATCCACGGGATGACGGTACTCGATGCTCATAATGCACCAAATGCCACCCTGCAGAATCTTGGAATAGTCGCGCACGTACTCGGCAGGCATCACAAACGGCTCGATAGTCAGATTGGCAAACGATGCCACGTAGATGTCTTTGTACTCGTCGAGCTTGGCCGTCACCTTGTCGATGATGGTAAAGCGACCCAGCTCGCGAATCTTGGACTTAATGCGCTCGGACTCGTCGGGGCGCACGTAGTTATCAGTGAGGATCCTGCGGATGCGCCCCAAACCCTCTGCCACGGCATCCTCGTCGTCAGTTGAGCAGTACATGCCCAGCAGATACTCCAGCACAAAGGTGGGCACGTTGGCGCCGCGCTTCATAAGGGCCGTCAGGTCCTTGCGCACGATCTTGCCAGCAAAGTGCTCGAGCAGCTTGCCGTCCAGCCCATCCATGTCGTAGCCGTCGTCCTCGGGGGTCTCGTCCACGACCTGGTCATAGCCATCGGTCGAGGATTCGTCCTCGGCGGGCACCGCAGCCTCATCGGGCACCGCGGCCACCGTCGGCTCCGGGGCAGGCGCGGCAGCCACGGCCTCTGCGGCAGTCTCAGCCTCCGGGGCGGGCACGGCCTCCTCTGCAGACACCGCAACCTGCACCGGCGCATTCACATCAATCGAGGGAACTTCCCACAGATTGTCGTCATTGCTATCAAACATAGGGCACACTCCTAAAAACCAAAGTCAGCAACAGGGGCAAACGAAACAGCGATGGTGTACGTCTCGCGCCAAACGATCTTGCTCGTCTCGCGCTCGCGGCAGACCAGATAGTACGGACCCTTGGCCGAGAATCCATCCGCTGCATGCAACGCAAACTTGGCATGCACCACGCGCTCCTGCGAGTTAACAGAAGTCTTGTTAGCATGCGCCTTGACCGTATCGCTCACCTCGTTGCCACTTACATCGGTAAACACCAGCTCGTACTCGCACGGCAAAACCTTGCCTTGGACGGGTTCTTCCTGGATCAAGTTGACAGAGAAGAGCGAGTTGGTCACTCGGCGTCCCTCACTTAGTACGCGCAGCGTCGCCGCGTGCGTGTCGACAAAGTCCTTGGAACCTGAGCGCGCACGCCAAAAACCGATAACGGGCACGCAGATCTCCTGCAGGCTCATGCCGCCGTGGACGTAGTTGTTAGTGCCGCCGGGACGCTTGAAGTGCACATTCTCGCGCGGGGCAAACCCCTCAAAACCGGCGCCCAAACGTCCCATGTCAACATTAACAAACACCTCGCGTACCTCATCCGAAAGCTCGCCCACGGCCTCGTTAGGCACCACCAGATGACGCTTGCCGCACATGACGGGAGCGTCAAGGACGGGAAGGTCCGGCTTGCCGAGCATCTGGCACTCGCTGAGCTCCCGACGCGTGTAGATAAAGCCGTGGTCCGCCGTTATAACAACACGCGCGCCCGGGGCGTCGGTGCACACGCGACGCGCCAATGCAGCAAGTTCCTCCACGGCGTCCGCACAGGCACCGAAGACGTCATCCTGCGTAGCGGCCTTCTCGCCCGTGGCATCGATCTTGTTGTGATAGAGGTAGACGAGTTTTGAGTCCTTGAGCAGCGTCTTGCGTTCGGTTCCCGTCATGTTGAGGTATGTGCTCGAGCGTAAAGCGCGGGCCGTGGGCTCAACGTGGGCAAGCACGGCCTCGCGCTGCGGAGTCGTGGCAGTGGGCATGCCGTCAGCCAACACAAACGAGCCATCCGCTGCAAGCTCAAGCGCTTGGTGTGGCAGCAGCGCGGGCATGCCCACCTCAGTAATGGAGGGAAAGACCGCCTGCATGCTAGAGACCTTGACGTTGCCTCCGCGCTCGCGCTCGAGCAGCGCCGCAACGTCGCGGGCCACCTCATAGCGCAACGCGTCGCTCACGATAATAACCGTCGTTTTGGCAGAGCCCACAAAGGTGGGCAGCACATGCCAGTAGAACTCATCCTGCCGTGCAGGGCCATCGATGTAGCCGCAATCGGCCCACTCCCCTTGCGCAGCGGCTGCCCAGCAGGCATTGGCATCCGCCAAGAACCAGTTGCTGTAGAGATTCTCCGCCCAGTCCGCCACAGCGCGGGTGGGCTCCTCGAGCACATCGCACTCAACGGAGCGCGTCCGCAGATACGCGGCGCACATATGGCGATAGGCAACGTCCATGGCATACCAATCGGACGTGTAGGCATCCCACACCTGCTGGGGTTGCGCCAGATGGAAGCCGCCCGCGTGCGCCTGCCTAAACGCGCACATATCGGCCACAGCGGCAAGCAGGTCAAAGTAGCTCTCGACACGACGGTACCAGCTTAGGTCGCAGCGACGCGCAGCAAATGCGCGCGCATCCTCAACACGGTCCGCGCCCTGGGCAAACGAGCAGAACAGCTGCGAGAGCACAGCCTCATTGACGCACGGAAACACATCAAGCGAGGTTAGCACATCGATCGGCAAGGTCTCGAACCGTGCAAAGAGTCCGCGGGCGTCCTCAACCAAACGGCAAATCTCAAATAGGTCCTCGCTCGATGCCTGGGCATCGGCGGTCTGGTCCCACGTACGCACCGCCTCAAGGCAATAGGGCCCGTAGGCGGGAGCCACATGGCTCTCAAGCCCCTTGAGCGCTCCCTCGGGAAGCGCGGTGGATGCCGCCGTAAGGAGCACATGGGATGCAAGCATAAGCAATGAGTCACGCTCGTAAAGCGGCCCATCAAACCCATAGCAGCGCAGCATAAAGGCAGAGAGAACATCGCGCACGCTGTACTTATCCACCAGCGCGGCCAGCGCCTCGGGGCCCTCGTGCAGCAGTGTGGTCATGCAGCCGCGCAGCACAAACGCGGGGCGCGCGTCACCAAGCTCTTTACCGCCAAAAATCACCGTAAGGATGCCGAGTTCGATATCGGATGCGCCCGAGGCATGCGGAACACACGCGGCAAACTTAGCGCAGCGGGTCTTGGCATCAAAGAACGTCTTGTGCTCGCGCAGGCTCTCGCGCACGGCGTCGATATTCTCGATGCCCAGCTGATCGGCCAAAAGCGAAAGATAGTCAGCCTGGAACTGATCGGCATACAGCTCAACATCGGCAAGCCAATCACCCTCAAGCCTGCCGCGCGGGCAACGGCGATACAGCAAGATATCACTCGCAAGGTCATCGCGGTTGATGAGCTTCTTGACGGCAAACATACGGCCCTCGCAGGCCTCAACAAAGCGCACCGGGCGCTCAAAGTCACCGTGAGCAGGCATTACGCCGGCATCGGCCCCCACGCCGTCGAAACCCTCGGCAGCCAATCGCTCAAACTCAGGAGCAAACTCGCCGTCCGCATCGTGCCAAACCACCACACGGCGGGGCATGCATGCGAGCAACGGCTGCAAAAATCGCAGCTTGAGCTGTTCTTCTACATCGATCTTGGGCATGAATATCCTTACCGTATCTGCAGTTACTTAATCTTCGCCAGCACATCCTGAAACTTGGCGTAGTTGACCTTGACGCCGTCATCCAGGTCGATCTTAATCATCTGGTCTGCCAAATGGTGCAGTTTCTCCTCGTAAGCAATGGTCTCTTTGAGCTGGTCGTTGAGCTTTTTGATGCGCTTATCCAAGCGCACGCGCTCGCCGCGCTCGGCACTGACAAGGGCATCGTTGGCATACCCGATCTGGGCACGGTAGCGCTCCTGCTGCTCATGCACATAGTCGGTGCGGATGCGAGCCAACAGGTCAGGCTGGTAGCGATGCATGTAAACAAGGCACTTGAAGCCGTTCTTCTTGCCGCTGTCGAACAGCCAGTAGATGGGGCGCTTCTTATAGGTCTGGCAGTGGTCCTTAAAAAAGTCCTTCAAAAAGTAGGTGCGGATCACCTCGCGCGAGGTACCCTTGCCGCCGAGTGCCTCGGCAATAAAGGCCAGGTTCTGCTCAAGCGTCCCCTCGCCATACACGGTGCGCACAAAGTCGATAAAGTAGCGCACGATGTCGTCGTCAAAATACTCGTCATCGGTAATGGGCAGCACATTGTCGGCATCGGGCATAAAGGTCACGTGCGCGGGATCGGGCACCTTGGCCAGATAGTCGTCGACCGTGGCGCCTTGGTCGGCCAGCACGAGCCCGTCCACATCGAGCGAGTAACGGCCGAACATGCAGCCCACGGCATAGCTTATGAGCGAGGTGATCTCGTCGCGCTTGGTACGCACGTACTTGTTGCCCTTGTAGCTCTCAGGGATCTCGTCGGCGGTATCAAAGATGCGCGCCACCGACACGTACTTATCCTCGACCTCGATGGGCACCTCGCCCTCCATGTTGTAGATCTTGGCAAAGATTCGGTTGAGCTCCTCCTCGTTAGCGCGAAGCTGCTCAAAGCGAGCGTTAACCTCGGCTTTGCGAGCCTCGTATTTATCGGCGAGCAGTGTTGACATGGAACGCCTTCCAGGTAGTAGGGGATTAAAAACAATGATTCAAAGGGGCATTTTATGTGGTAGTCAAGCTTTTCTCACAGCACCCAGGAGGGTCCGTCCAACAACCGGGCACCATCTTCCTCGAGCGTATATTCACTCATCCAAGCCTTACCCAAAATGTCATACATAAAGAGCCAAAGGCTTACCCCATCGCGAAAGGTCCTCGTTGAAACAACGTAATTGGAGCCTTCAACCTCGCCTTCATACGACTCACACGACTCAAAACCGATGTAATCAAAACGACAGGTATCTCCAGGCTCAAGATTAGATACGACTGGCTTTTCCTCCACAATAATTGACGGAATTGGCCGGGAACCTACATTGGTAATCGAAACAATGAATCCGTAATCTTCCTCGAAACTGTCCACCTCAACTTGAGGCTTAGCCTTTTCGCTCCGAGACCTCTCTTCTTCTTGCTTCGTTTCTATGTCGTGCTGATACGAGACCACTGCAATAATGACTGCCGAAAACGTCCCGACTCCATTTAACAAATCCCCCGACGATAAAGAGTTGAGCAACGGAAGCGAGCAAATGCCGGATAGAAATCCAAGAAGAGCTTTAAACAGTAGCGTGAAAACCACTAAGCATGGAATTGAAACAGCCAAAAAAATAAATAGTCGGCGAATGTACCTCATGTTGATCACTCACAATAAGGGGTGACGTTTAAAATCCCAGGAGGTTTCAAACGAGTCCCAGTCGGTTTTTGACAGTTCGATAGCCAGTTCAGCCATGCTAGAGATACGGCCCTCTTCACCAAGGCCAAGAAGCGGCAGCCTTGACACAACGCCCGCATTACAATTAAGAGTTGGGTTAATCATTCTGAGCATCACAGATGCTGCGGATGAATTCAGGTAGGCAATTAGCGGAAGCAGGTTGTCATCTGCAATAAATGCGCAACTTCCAGCATGCTCAAACAGACTGTGTCCGCCGTTGACTCTAAACGAATTGCGATCGGACGTAACGTCTGACCAAGAGATCGACGGCCTAAATTGATCATCAAGGCTGACGGGGCGGAATCCTGACTGTTTTTTCATCTCCAGTTGGCCAGTGACTGAGAAATTCATAACGTTATCTCGGTTGCCATACCACTTGCGATAGCTACCACCTTTGTTACATGGATACCAACACGTTGTGGTTTGGACCTCGTTAATCGATGAGCACTCCCTATCAAACTTTGATAGTTGGACCTCCCACCAAGCTCTAATGAATAAGTCATTGTTTCCCGTTGTGATTCCAGCTTGAAGCGACGCGCGCGTACCAACAGCTGGATTTGATTTAAATGCAGATAGTATTCCGCCCCCAGCCCAGTAGGCTATTGGGGCGCCGGGGATCTGCTTGAAGATGTCGGCGTCGCGGCGGTAGAACCAGCCGCAGTCGGGATCTCGGATCGCCTCGAGCAGCTTGAGGCGCTTCGCCTCGCTGCCGTTGATGTCGACGAGGCGCACGTAAGCGCCCTCGTATGCCGCGCGGCCGTTGTAGATGACATCGGAGGTTACGTTGACGACCTCGCCGCCGATGGCGTCAAATGCGCGGGGGCCGAGATGAGCCATCGAGACAATCGTCTTGCCCTCGATGATCGAAGAGCGCATCTTCTCAAAGCTGCCCAGGAACATCCAACTCTGCATGGTAACCATTGCGGCGTAGCCCTTATCCTCGACAAGGTTAAAACCGCGCTCGATAAAGCACGTGCAGAGGTCGCTCTTCACGTCGGGGTAGTTCTTCTTGATCCACTTGCTCATGAATGGATTAAAGCTGCTGCTGCCCATATACGGAGGATTCGCAACGGTGCAGGTAAAACGACGGGACAGCTTCTCGCAGATGGCGGCAGCGCTTTCGAGCTTAGTTTTGGCCGTAGCGGCAAAAAGGTCATCGGAACAACTCGCGGCGGCAGCCTTGAGCTCGTCGATCTCGTCCTCTGAGGGATTGAGCAGCGAACCGATCTCGCCCAAATGACTCAGCTCCTCGGCGAGCTTCTTGTTACCCGGCAGCTCGTCCTCCCCTAGCGGGATGCTCGAGAGCACGGCAACGTCGGCGCGAACGCCACGCCTAAAGAAGCGACGGTCGTGCTCGCGGGCGCACATGGCAAGCGCCAGCTCCGCGATCTGTGCCGCGCGGGAATCGATTTCCATACCTGCAAGGTTTTTAGTAAGAATGAGCTCGGGAATCTCGCGCTCACGATAGCCGCGCTCCTCGTACATATGGAAGAGCAGCTCAAACGCATAGACCAAGATATGGCCCGAGCCGCATGCGGGGTCGCAGAGGGTTATCTCCTCGGGACTCGAAATGCGAATGAAGTCCTCGTGCTCAGCATCGGGCTCGATGTAATACTCCATGCGCTCGCGCAGCGAACTCCCCGGGTTGTTGAGCATCCACAGACGGCCGAGCGAGTTCTGGACCATATAGCGCACGATCCACTCGGGGGTGAAGAGCTGCGTGGCGGGCGCGATGTCCGCCGCCGCTGCTTTGCGTTTTGCCTTGAAGAACTCGTCTTTGACGTCAGCGTTGTAGTACTGATACATCCAGCCCAGAACGGTCACGCCCTTGCGCCAGTCCTCGTCAGCGAGAATGGTGTTGAGTTTGCCCACCACGCCGTCGGACATCATGAGGCCCTGGGGCAACAGCAGCTCCATGGCACCGCCCACGCGTTCAAAGACGCCCGGCAGGCAATCGGCAAGCTCCTCGCACTGAGCCATAAACAGGTAGCGCCACAGCGGTTCATCCAAGCCCGCCATCTTGAGCTCGGCTATGCGATCGGTATCGGCCGTCGCTATCTCCACGTCCAGTGCGTTCTCCACGGCCTCGCTGCCATGGCTGCCGTCCGCACGACTCAGCATGCGCATACGGCTGGGGAGCCATCCGCGTGCATCCATAAAGCGAATGGCCACGATGCGGTTGAACCAGGTGTAGGCCGCTCGGTCGCGCAGCGCCTCGTGACCCACCTCTGTCTGTATGCGCAGCAGCTCGTCACGCTGCTCAACCTCAGCAGGACTTAGGGGCAGGCCGTTGACGGTCTCGGACCCAACGGGCGAAGGTGCAGGTTCGGTGATGCCGTAGCGCACCATCTGTGCCTCCACGCCTTTGATGAGCTCTGTACGGGCCCAGGTGCAGAAGCTCTTAAGAGCAGAATCGTTCATGGTTGATGAGCCTTTCTAAACGCCATAAACCACCGGTGCTCGCTTTGGCACCGGTGGCTCCGCGAGTTAGTTGATACGAATCTCGTCGTTTGCAGCGAGCTCCTGCATAAGGCGGGAGCGCAGGTCGTCCACGTAGCGCTCCACGTCCTCTGCGGACAAGAGGCGACTCGGCTTGGCCAAATCGACGCGGCGCACGGTCTTGATCTTGCGCTGGGGCTTAGACGCGGGCACGGGCGCAGACGATGCGGCGCCCTTGTTGGAGATCTTCTTGACCACCTCACCCGTACTCGTGACCTCGGTGGTGCGGCGCTCGTTGTCCATTCGCATGCGGGCCTCATCCACGGCGTCGTATATCTTGTTGGTTGCAGCAACGATCCAGTTTTCCCAGTTTGCCGCGAGGGCGTTAAGCTCGTTGAGGCTCTGGACGCCATGGGCGCGGTTCTTGAACGACTCATACCTGGTGTTGGCGTCCGCGATGGCATCCTTGGCCTGCTTGACAAAACCTTCTTGGCTCTCGGCCTGCTTCCGCAAATCCTGCAGGTCGTTTTCGATACGACACAAGAACTCGTTGCGGCGAATGCCCAGGTGCTTTTTGATGTCTTCCTTGACGGGTGCCATCAACGGCTGAAGGTCTTTAATGCGGCCGTAGGGCTTTGGGTCTTTGAGGATCTCGCGTACCTTTGCCACGTTCTCCACCGCGTTGGGAATGTCATCGAAGGCATACTCGATGCCCTCGGTGCGGCTCAAGAAATCCTTGGCGTGGTCAAACGCTGTTCGTTGGTTGGACTCGAAGAACTCAACCACCTTGTCAAAGTCTTCCTTGGCATCGAGCAGGCGGTCCTCGTGCTTGGTGAACGTGGTCAAGAACGCCTCGGAATCGCTCTGGTCCTTAAGAACGTCGACCACCTCCGAGCGCATCTTCTCGCACTCGTCCTCACCGGGATACGGGTAGGCCGGCTTGATGCCCGTGTAGTAGTCGCGTGCTATGGCGAGGCACGCCTCGCGCAAGTCCTCAAGGCGCTCCTTGAGCTCGGCCACAAGTTTATCCTCGTTGGAGGGCACGGTCTTGAGGTCAAACAGGTCACGCATGAGTTCGCCCGTGGCGCGCAGCAACCGGTCGCTCATGCGCATGCGCAAGCGCACCTGGGCCTTATCGGCATCCTTGCGCAGGAGTGCCACCATGCGGCTGTCGTTAGCTTGAACTGTCTGACCGCCAAACAGCACCTGCG
Source organism: Collinsella sp. CAG:166 (assembly GCA_000434535.1). Lineage (GTDB taxonomy): Bacteria > Actinomycetota > Coriobacteriia > Coriobacteriales > Coriobacteriaceae > Collinsella. The sequence goes on along the minus strand of FR878721.1, from coordinate 36,238 downwards.
CGCGCTGCTCCACCACAAGCTGCGCCACCACATTTGCGATGTCGACCTCGCGCCAGCCAAAGGGCCTTTGCTGGTACTGGCGCTGGATATCGCCCATAGCGGTATCCAGGTGGCGCTGGTGTTGAACCTTAAGGTAATCCTCAATCTCTTTGAGTGCACGCGTGTTGCCCGCGTCCATGCCATCAAGCCCCACTTGAACGTTGCCCGCCAGCGTGGAGCGGATATCGGAGTCGCTCGTGACCGGCGCACCGATGTAGCCAGCCTTTTCAAAGACAACATCGCACAGTTGCGCCAGCACCTGCTCAAAGACCTGGGCGGGCTTGGTAGCACGGACCTCGACCATGCGGCTGTCGACCGCGCAACGTGCATGGAGCACGGCCTCGCTCAAAAGGGTATCGGCCTCTTTCTCGTTATGGGCAGCCTCGCGTATCTTGGACTCGACGATCTGGCGCGTACTCGGCTGGAGTTCCTGAAGATTTCGCGTCTTGGCGTACTTGCGGATCTTGGCGGCGTTGACGAGCGTCTCCCAATAATCCTCCTCGTCGCTCAAGACCACGATGGCCTTGCCCGAAGAGGCCAAGGCCAACTCGGTGTCGTCCGCACGGCCCAGGTCGCTCGCCATAGTCGCCACGCAAAGCTCCATGCCGCCCATGCTGCCACCGTGGATTGAGCCGTCCACATAGCGGTCAAACGGGAAGTCGTTGGCCCCGCGGTTGAGTTTACGCGCGATGTAGATGCTGTCGAACAGGCGCTTTTTGATAGACTCAATCACCTGCGCGTTATCGATTGGGGTGCGTGCGATCTCCTGCGCTATCTCCTGCTCCTCGTCGGTGAGGAAGCTATAGGTATCGCCCTGGCGCGCCACGTAGTTCTCGCGCTCCAGCCGGGCAAGGGACTCCTTGACGCGGTTCTTGAGGGCGCGCTTGTCCACGTCGAGGCCGTCGATCATGAAGATGGAGATGTTCTCGACCGTGGCCTTGACGTAGCCGATGTAACGAATCAGGTACAGGAGCCTGAGTACCTGAACGTCGTAGGGTTCAAGGCCCTTTGCGTCCTCGGCCGCGCGGACCGCGCGGTC
>FR878721.1:0-35153 GCA_000434535.1 Collinsella sp. CAG:166 | reverse complement strand
GGCCGCGCGGACCGCGCGGTCGACCACCTGGATGATGCCGTGCTCAAGGTCTTTGGAGATGGTGTCGAAGAAGCGCCAGAACGGCACGAGTGCACCGGTCTGGTCATGCTGGATGGCCTGGGCACTCTCTTGGAATGCGCTCAACATGGAACGCTCGCCCGTGGACATATGCTTGGCCTTGACGCCGTGCTTGCGCACCTCGGTCATCACGTCGGGCAGGAGCTTAAACTGGTAGCCCACAAACGGGTAGCTGGCCACAAAATCCTTGGAGTTGGCGTAGCCGGCAAGGTCGGAGCGCGAGCCACCCTCAAAGGTAAAGTTGTTTTTAAGCACGGCGGCGTCTTGCTCGTAGACCTGTGCAAGCATATCGGCAGCCGGCGCGGTCTTCTCGAGCACACGGCGCTGGATGACCTCGTCCACACTGGAGCTGGAGAGCGAAAGGCGGGTATTGAAGCGGCCTTGGATCTTTGAAAAGTCGTTGCCCACGGGCAGGCTCAGGTTGTCGATGGCCTCCTGGCTCGTGACCATCACCCACACGCGGCCACCGCAAGCGGCCCCCAGCTCTTCGACAATGGTCTGAAGGCTCAGCATAAGGCTTGGGTCCTGGTCGTTTGTAATAAACTGACCCACCTCGTCGACCATAAAGAGCAGGCGGAAGTTGCCACCGCGGGCCGCCGCCTGAGCGTCCACGTAGTCCTTGACCTTTTTAGCAAAGACATCGGGGGCCAAAACCTCGTCCTCAGAACCCTCGAGCCAGTTCCATGCGGCCTTTTCACTCATGCCAAGCACGCTCTGCAGCACCTCAACGACGTCGTCCTCAAAGTAGCTGTAGGTGTCGCGGGTCTGGAGCCAAGGCTCGCCGTTGACGCGCTCAAAAGCCTCGCGGAACTCCTGGGTCTTACCCAGGGAATCGATGTGGTCCTCGAGTTTTGCAAGCTTAAGGTCCTCGCCGCAGAAGCCGCGCGCCTCGTAGAACATGCGCTCAAAGCCGCGAAGCAGCGCCGTGGGGGCCGTATCGCCCTGCTTCCACTGGCCCGCCTTGCTATCGATGTTAAAGAGGATAGCTTGCGTGGGCACCGAGCAGGCGCGCTCCATGGCAGCCGCGACCATGGGGTCGACGATCTTGCCGTCAAAGTAGCGGATGGCGTTCTTGCCGCCGATCTGGCGATTCTCGAGCAGGTAGCTCAGCATCTTGAGAAAGTGCGATTTACCGGAACCGAAGAAGCCGCTGATCCACACGCCGATCTTGTCGGTGGGAACATCGATGGCATCGCCGTATGCCTTGAAGAACGTGGCAAAGTGCCCCTGCAGTTCGCGCGTCACCACGTACTCGTCAAGCTCCTGGCGGATGGACTCGTCTTTTGAATCCTGGACCTTAACCACACCGTTGATAGAACGGTTGATGTCTTTTGCAAAGAGGTCGCGAACGATCGTGTTGTCCATGGGTGCTCCTTTGGGTTTGGGAACGTTATGGCAAAGGGTTGTTACCGGCGGCAGGCCTTGTCTGCGGGGAGCCGTGCTTACGAGATATCGATGGCGCGGTAGTAGTTATCGGCCGGCAGACGGTTAAAGAGCTGGAAGGAAGAGCCGTTGAAGCTGCCCGGATAGGCGGCGACCACCGGCACATCATCAAAATCCGCGAGCATGCAGTGGAGAAGCGTGTGCATGCGAAAGAACGGGAAGACCTCGCCTGCACCGGTGAGGAGGATGACGTCTCCGGACATGTGCGGCTCGGTCTGCTCAAGGATGTACGCGGCGACTTTCTCGGGCGAGGCGAACTTGGCCACGTCCTCGAGCACGCGCTGGGTACCGCGGCGCTCCTCTTGGTGCGGGATAGCCTTGAGGACACGGCGCTTTTCGAGAATTGCCAGCACGGCGTCGTAAAGGTTCACGACCTTGAGCGTGCACGGAAGCTTGTCGGCCTCGGCATCGCGTGAAAGGGTGTCAAATAATGCACGCGCCTCAAACTCCAGCGCGGGGTCATAGCAAAAGGTGTGGAAGCCGATCTCATTGCCTATGCCCTTGTTGGCCAAAAAGTCCTCGCTGCACAGGCACTCGCGCAGAAGCTGCGCACGGCGCTCAAATTCCTGACAGGCACGCTCGGAGCGAGCATGCGCCGCAACGACGCTCGTGCGGGAATGGATGCCGACAACGACGCTCTTGCGGGAATGGATGCCGATATTGGTGGCGAGATCGGTCGCCGGGGTGATAACAGGGTCGACGGCGCTTTTGACGGGAGCCACGCTACATCACCGCCCTGCCGGTAAGGGCCGCGATAAGCGACTGCTCGCCCAGCTGAACCAAGGCTCGCTCGACATCGGAATCGAGGAAGAGTGGTGACAGGCGCTCGGACTCCGGGCCCTGGCCCTCGCCGATAAGGCCGGCATGGCGGAGCGTCTGGCGGAGCGAGCCCTTAATGCGCTTGACCGTGGCCTCAGTCCAGCGGGCCGCGTCCGGATACTCCGTGGTAAAGCGTGTCATAAAGGCGTTGAGGTCAACCGCCGTAAAGGCATAATCGAAGTTTTGTAGGCGCTCCCCTACCTCGACGAGCACGAGCTCGCGCACGATATCGTAGCGGCAGATCATGCTGTAGAAGATGGCCTGGTCCGCCTGCGTGGGAGTGCCGGATGCCATGAGCCTGGTTAGGGATGACGCAGCCTCGACGGCGGTTTTGGGGTCGATGCCGCGCGCGGCGCATACGGCGTCCGTGGGCACCATGGCGTCAAGGCGGCGAAGGCACACGGTTGCGCGGTTGGCGACCATGCGCTCCGTGGGATATTGAAAGAGGTTCTCGCTCTTTACGCGTACAATGACCTGCTCGTCGCTTGCGCCCTGCATACGAAGGGCAGCGACGATGCGCATCTCATACGGGAGGAATTGCTCGCGGGTGAGCCCCCCCCCCCCCGAACGCTTTTTGTGGTTACATCCACAGTACACGCTCCAAGGGTGTCAAAGGCTGTCACAAGTGCGCCGCAACCCGGCAGGCAGGCGCGGCGCACATGACAACAATCATACCTGTTGGTAAAAAAGTTACCACGCCCAGAGTGTCAAATGTTGAGCAACAAAATTTAATCCGGTTAACGGTCATTTTCGCAGCTCAGAAGCTTTGACGAGGTTGCCCCAAATCACACTTGCCAGACAACCGCGCTTACGAATGCAGGCACGTACACGCCCAACGCCACCCTCCGCTACACTCAACATAGAGTTATACATATGATTCTATGTAAGGAGTTTCATATGCCTGTCGTAAAGCCTATTTCTGATCAGACGCGCGCACTAACTACCATTCAGGAACGCGAAGATCACATTCAACGTTCCATCGCTCATGGTTACGATGACCTCACCAACGGCCGCGTGCGTCCTTGGAAACAAGCAAAGGCAGAGGCAGATCGGATGCGAGCCATCAGGTAAGGTCGTCTCTCCCCCATGTAACCATCCTGTAAATCATAGCGGCGCAGTCGAGTTTTACCGTGATGCGGTCGCGCCTGGCGCTCCACTGTGCTAAAGTATCCCGAACGTTCAAACGACTACGAGGGAGACTAGAAGATGGCACGTGTGCACAACTTCTCAGCTGGCCCGGCCGCACTGCCTACCAGCGTGCTCGCCGAGATCGCCGACGAGATGATGGACTACCGCGGTTGCGGCATGTCCGTGCTCGAGATGAGCCATCGATCTAGCATGTACCAGCAGATTATCGACGACGCCGAAGCAACCCTGCGCCGTCTACTGAGCATCCCGGACAACTACCGCGTCCTGTTTTTGCAGGGCGGCGCCACGCTGCAGTTTGCGGGCATCCCCATGAACCTCATGCGCCGCGGCCGCGCCGGCTACATCGTGACCGGCAACTTTGCCAACAAGGCATACAAAGAAGCCGCCAAGTACGGCGAGGCCGTGCAGCTCGCGAGCTCCGAGGACACCAACTTCGACCGCATTCCCAACATGGCCAACATCAACGCGCGCATTGCCGACGAGGCCGCGGGCGACGGGCTCGACTACGTCTACATCTGCCAGAACAACACTATCTTTGGCACCATGTACCACGAGCTGCCCAACTGCGGCAACGTACCGCTAGTCGCCGATGTCTCGAGCTGCTTTCTGTCGCAGCCGCTCGACGTTGAGCGCTACGGCCTCATCTACGCCGGCGCTCAGAAAAACGCCGGCGCCGCGGGTGTGACCGTGGTCATCGTGCGCAACGACCTCATCGCAGATGGCCCCGCCTTTGCGCAGACGCCGCAGTACATGGACCTCAAGACCCAGGCCGCCAAGGGCTCCATGCTCAACACGCCCAACACCTTTGGCATCTACGTGTGCGACAAGGTGTTCCGTTGGGTTGAGCAGACCGGCGGACTTGCCGCCATGGCCGAGCGCAACTGGGCCAAGGCCAACCTGCTCTATGACCTGCTCGAGCACAGCGAGCTGTTCCACGGCACCACGCAGACAGACAGTCGCTCCATCGCCAACGTCACGTTCCGTACCGGCGACGCCGAGCTCGATGCGGCCTTTGTCGCAGGCGCGGCCGAGCACCAGATTCAAAACGTCAAGGGCCATCGCCTGGTGGGCGGTATGCGCGCCAGCGTCTACAACGCCGTAACCATGGAAGACGTGCAGGCACTGGCCTCGTACATGAAGGACTTCGAAGCGCAGCATAGTTTGAGCCCGCGATCTAACTAGCCCGCAGCACGCGGGCCGACCAGCCATCTCAAACCACCCTGTTTAGATCAAAACCTGCTAAGGAGTTTTTCTATGCGTAAGATTAAGACCATCGACGACATCACCAAGGACGGCAAAGTCGAGTTTGGCGAGGGCTACGAGTTTGTGGGCACCGCCGAGGAGGCCGACGCGATCCTGATGCGCTCGACCGACCTGCACGGCTACGAGCTGCCCGAGGGCATCCGCGCCATCGCCCGCTGCGGCGCCGGCGTCAACAACATCCCCGTCGAGGAGTACGCCAAGAAGGGCGTCGTCGTCTTTAACTCCCCCGGCGCCAACAGCAACGCCGTCAAGGAGCTCGTCCTGGGCATGCTGGTGCTTTCGAGCCGCGGCGTCGTGCAGTCGATGAACTGGGTGCGCGACAACGCCGACGACCCCGAGATCCAGGTCGATGCTGAGAAGGCCAAGAAGGCCTTTGTGGGCCGCGAGCTCAAGGGCAAGCGCATCGGCGTCATCGGCCTGGGCAACGTGGGCTCCAAGGTCGCCAACGCCTGCGTCGATCTGGGTATGGACGTCTACGGCTACGATCCGTTCATTTCCGTCGAACACGCGTGGGTGCTGAGCCGCGAGGTGCAGCGCGTGGGCACGCTCGAGGATCTGTGCCGCGGCTGCGACTACCTCACCGTGCATGTGCCCAGCAAGGCAGACACCATCGGCATGATCAGCACCGAGCAGATCAACCTGCTGGCACCCGACGCCGTGCTCATCAACTACGCACGCGAGACCATCATTGACGAGGACGCCGTTGACGCCGCCCTGCGCGCGGGCAAACTCAGCTGGTTTAGCTGCGATTTTGCCACGCCCAAGACCGTCAAGATGCCCAACACGTTTATCACCACGCACTCGGGCGCCGGCACTGGCGAGGCCGAGGCCAACTGCGCCGACATGGCCATCAGCGAGCTTAAGGATTACCTGGAGAACGGCAACATCGCGCACAGCGTCAACTACCCCGCCTGCAGCATGGGTAAGGCACGCGCCGCAAGCCGTATCGCCTGCCTGCACGCCAACGTGCCCAACATGATCGGCCAGATAACGGCAATCCTTGCCAAGGACAACGCCAACGTGCAGCGCATGACCAACGAGTCCGCCGGCGAAAACGCCTACACCATGTTCGACACCGACGAGCACCTGGACAGCAGCACCATCGAGGCGCTCAAGCAGATTCCGTCGATGTATCGCGTGCGCGTAATCAAATAGCGCCGGCTGATCTGACGGGCAGTTCCCCATGTGGCCTGCCCGTCACTGACATTGAATGCCCGCGGGGACGCCTTTCGCACGAGAGGCGCCCCCGTTTTTGTGAGCGCTCCATTAAATGCACTGAGCCGCTTCTTGGCATACAATCTGTATGTTGACCTAACTATCTGTGAGGTGCCTATGGTTGATACAGATTTTGCTTGGCGGCTTACGCAAGGACTCGTGCGGATCGACAGTTCCGACCCAGGTGCGTATGAGGGCGAGATTGAACGCTATATCAAAGCGTTGGTTGAGGCTCAACTGGGGCGGTTGAGCCATCCGGTGCTCCATGCCGTGCAGGTTGAGGAACTCGAGGTGCTGACCGGACGCCGCAATCTCATGGTCACCGTGCCCGGTTTGAGCGACGAGGCGCGGCTGGTCTATATCTGCCACATGGATACCGTTACCTTGGGCGATGGCTGGGACGCAAACACGCCGCCACTCGGAGCGGTTGTGCGTAACGACAAGCTCTACGGCCGCGGTGCCTGCGACATGAAGAGTGGCCTGGCCTGCGCCATTGCCGCACTGGTCCATACGCTCGAGCGCGTGGCGGCGGATGGCGCGCTGCCCCGCCGCGGCTTTTCGCTCATCTGCTCGGTCGACGAGGAGGACTTTATGCGCGGCTCAGAGGCCGCGATCGATGCCGGCTGGGTCGGCTCGCGTGAATGGGTGCTGGACACCGAGCCCACCGACGGACAGATCCAGGTGGCGCACAAGGGGCGTACGTGGTTCGAAATTGAAATGACTGGCGTGACGGCGCATGCGAGCCAGCCCTGGAAGGGCGCGGATGCCGTCGCCGCCATGGCCGAGGTCGTGTGTTCGCTCCGTCGCGCGTTTATGGCGCTGCCCGCGCACGATGAACTGGGGCCTTCGACCATCACGTTTGGCCAAATCGAGGGCGGATATCGCCCCTATGTCGTGCCCGACCGCGCCAAGGTCTGGGTCGATATGCGCCTGACTCCGCCGACTGATACGGCCGTCGCGAAGCGCATGGTAGAGCAGGCCATCGCCGGCGCCGAAGCCGCGGTCCCCGGTTGCCATGGCAGCTACACCGTGACGGGCGACCGCCCCGCCATCGAGCGCGACCCGAACTCTCCCCTTCTAGCAGCGCTCAAGCGTGCCGCCGATGACGTGACGGACGCGGACACGACCGTCGGCTTCTTTACCGGCTACACCGACACCGCCGTCATTGCCGGCAAGACAGGTAACCGCAATTGCATGAGCTACGGTCCCGGGTCGCTCGCGCTCGCGCACAAGCCCAACGAATATGTGTCCCACGCCGATATCGTTCGCTGCCAGAACGTGCTCATCGCGCTCGCCGATAACGTGCTCTGGGACGCGAGCGGCCAAGTTGGGGCATAATAAGCCGCGAACAAACCGACTCGTGCGTTAGGACCGCCCATGAAAGCACTTCCGTTTCCCTGCATCCGCCCGGCTCAGGACCGTGTGCTCGAGGCGCTACCGCAGATGGGCGCCATCTTGAGCGGCAACGATGCTCTGCGCGGAGCCATTGCCGATGGTCTGATGCTCAAGGACCCGGGTGCGGCGTATTACGTGTACGAATGCTCGGGCGAGCCGGGACGTGTGACGGGTGTCGTGGCGATCTGCCCGGTTGGTGCGCTGGCGGGCGGCGACGCGGTTGCCGCCGAGAGCGTCGACGCACTCGCCGCCGCACGCGCGATCGCCGAGCTCAAGGTGCAGCCGCGCCCCGTGTCGCTCGCCTACGAGGCCTCGCCCGTCATGGATATCATCCTGGGCGCCGCCAAAGAGGGCGCGTCTCTCTACGCCGTCACCGACCCCGCGGGCATTACGCACCGCGCGTGGGAGGTCAAGCGCGAGGACGCCGTCGGGGCCATCCGCGCTATGCTCGACCAAGCACCGGAGCCGGCACTGGCCGACGACCCCGCCTACGCCGCCGCTCTGACCGGGGCGTCGCAGCTGCTGGCCGATGAGACCCGTTCCGCCGGAACGTACACCGGCAAGGAGCCGTTCAACTTTACCGTTGCCGTGCTCTTCCCCGCCGCGCAGGTCAGCGGCGCCGCGCCGCAGGTTCCGACAGGTCTGCTCACGCACCAGGTCGCGCGGTTCTAGCAAGACCAGACCGCCCAACACAAAAATCGGCAGTTCAACAAACAGGGGGCGGAGATGCAGCAGGTACATGCATCTCCGCCCCTTTTGCGTCGAGAAGTTATGCCGGCGACTCGTGCCGCCGTGCTCGCGTTATCCGCGCTGCGGACCTGCAGTAGCCACAAGCGGTTCAAGCCCCAGCTCGCGCGCGTAATCCTCCTGCGTAAAAATCTCAATCAGCTCAAACGTACCGGCCTCGTCGTCAAACGCAAAGTGCAGCACCGAGCAGTTGCCCGGCACGCGCTCGTGCTCGTCGGCCGCCGCTCCCCTCACGTGATCCAAAAACTCCTTGATGACCGATCCGTGGCTCACCGCGAGGACGCACTCGTGGTCCGGGCGTCGCATAAGATCGGTCAACGTCGCCACCATGCGCTCGCGCACCTGCATCTGGCCCTCGCCGCCAAACTGGCGATAGAAGTCGCGCCACGGGCGCTCGGGCATGAGCATCACGCGCTCGGCCTCAAAGTCGCCAAAGAACCACTCACGCAGGCCGTCCAAGCGCTCGTACGCCAAGCTCGGCCACAGGTTGGCGATAGTCTGCTCGGTGCGATGAAGTGTGGAGGTGTAGGCATGATCGGGTTCAATGCCGCGCGCACGCAAGAACATGCCGGCACGCGCCGCCTGGTCGCATCCCAGCTGCGTGAGCGGCGAGTCACTCCAACCCTGAATAATGCGCTTAAGGTTGAATATTGTCTGCCCATGACGGACCAGATACAGGTCTTTATTCATAGGGGTCCTTTCGTTCGTTACCAATCAAGGAGCGAAAACGCACCGTCGCAATAGCCAAAATGAAGCACGGCACCGTTGTCGGGTAGCTCTCCCCTGCCAGTCACATACTCAAGAAACTCCTGGCAGGAAGAGCCGTGGGAGACTGCCAGCACACAGTCGTGCTGCGGCCTGGCCATGATGTGGGACAGCGCCGCGACCATGCGCGACTGGAGCTCGCCTTCAGACTCGCCACCAAAGGCCACCGGATAATCACCCCAGGGCTGCGGCGGCATCTCGCGATTTGATGTACCCTCCAGCGAGCCCAAATGCCACTCGCGCAGGTCATCGACCAGCTCTATCGAGCGGCCCTCACCAGCAATTAGCTCAGCCGTATGCCGCGCCCGGCCCAACGGGGAGGAATACACACGGTCAAAGGTCACGCCACGCGCCTCAAACGCCGCGCGCGTCGCCAGCGCCTGCTCGCGCCCGCGCGCCGTAAGCGGCGAATCGTGCCCACCCTGCAAAATGTTCTGCACATTGAGCTCAGTCTGCCCATGCCGCACCAAATACAAATCTGCCACACGTCCTCCCCTCGCACCACCGCAAAGGGGACAGGTACCTTTGTGGTGGTTTACCGCCGGATCACACCGCGGTGACGCTCAGCTACACCAGTACGTCGGCAAGCGGGCGCTTGGGTACGTGGTGCACCTGCGCCTCGTCGCGCCAGTAATTAATTGAGCCGTCGGGGTTGGAATCGATCGCATCGATCACCTGCGTCTCGGCCGGAACGCCAAACGCCATGATCAGCTTGAGCTCATACTTGTCGCTATCGAGCCCCATGGCATCGATCGCGTGGGGCGTAAAGGCCTTGAACATGCAGGCAGCCACCTCGGGCGTGGCGCTGCGGGCGGCGAGCATCATCGTCTGCGCGGCAATGCCCGTGTCGACCTCGGTAATGGGAGCGGCGGGCTTACCCGGAACGGCGCGCTCGGCAAGAATCGCGATGTAGCCGGTCGGGCGCTCACCCTCGGCAGGACCCGGCCAGTCCTTAAGCGCGCCGGCCCATGCAAGCTCGTCAAACACGCGAGCGCAGTCCTCTGCACCGCTTACCACATGAAAACGCAGACGCTGAGCATTGGCGCCGCAGGGAGCCAGGTGCGCCAGTTCCGCCAGCTCGAGCAAAAACTCGCGCGGCACGCGCATGGACTCGTCAAAACGGCGGCACGTACGGGCACGACGGACCAGCGCATCAAACGCTTCCAGACCGAGCTTTTCGCAACCCTGCTCTGCCATCGATTCGACACTCGACGGTGCCTCGGGAACTGCTTCGTTCATAGGGACCCCCAATACAAGCCAATTGTCCTTAGGAAAATCTAGCCTAAAACGTAGGCAATAACGAACAGGGCTGCAATGTTCTACACCTGTTGAATAGAAAATCGCGACGTGGGGAACAACGGGAACAATTCGGGACCTTTAGGTTACGTTTCGCCCTCCCCGACCCATACGCCAGCGCCTTTAGGCGATACTGGTTGTAACGATCAAGGCTTACGCCGCACGGAAAGGAGACATTATGGGCATCTTTAAGAACGATGACCAAAAATCGAGCCAGTTTGGATTTGACGAGAAAAGCATGGCGGGCAAAGCCGTCAAGGCCGTACGCTGGATCTACGCCATCACGGGCGTCTTAGCGCTCATTGCTGGTATCGCGCTGCTTTTTGCACCCGCCAAGTCCCTCGTCTTTTTGACGACCGTCCTGGGCTTCTACTTTGTGATTACGGCAGCCATCAGGCTGTTCACTGCCATTTTTGAGCCGCTGCTGCCCACCGGCTGGCGCGTGACGAGCATCATCTCCAACCTACTCATTATCCTGGGCGGCGTCATAATCCTGCGCAACCAGGCCCTCTCGACCGCGACGCTCACCACGATGGTGGTTATCGTGGCCGGCTTTGGCTGGATCGTCGAAGGCGTCATGTCCATTCTGGAGTCCGAGCTTTCGTCTAACCGCGCCCTCGCCATCCTGAGCGGCGCGCTCTCCATCATCGCCGGCATGTTCGTGTTTATCTATCCGCTGTGGTCGGCGAAGATGCTCGTCATCTTTAGCGGCGCCGCGCTCCTGGTGTTTGGCGTGACGCTCATTGTCCGCGCCATTCAGTTTGGCAAACTGGTGCACTAGATGCCGCGAACGCTCTTTATTGATGCCGACGCCTGCCCGGTCACGCGCGAGTCGATTGACTGCGCGCGGCGAGCGGGCGTCGCCGTTGTTATCGCCGGCAACAGCACGCAAAACCTGGAACGGCACATTCGCCGCGACGACCCGCGCGATGCCGAGCACGCGCGACGCGGCTTTTGGGTCACGACGCTCGATGTGAGCGTGGGCGCCGACAGCGCCGACTTCGCCATTGTCGAACGCCTGCAGGCGGGCGACGTAGTCGTGACGCAGGACATTGGCTTGGCGAGCATGGTGCTCGGGCGCGATGCCGCCGCCATCAGCGTGCGCGGGCGCGTCTACGATAAGGCGACCATCGACATGCAACTGTTTATTCGCCACGAGGAAAAGAAGGTACGCCGCGCCGGCGGTCGCACTCGCGGTCCGGCGGCATTTACCAGCGAAGACCGCGCCCGCTTTAAACGCAACCTCACCGAGCTGTTACGCTAAACAAGGTAGATTTTTGGGCTTAGAGACCAAAGGCGGAGAGAACGAGCCCCCAACCGGCGCCGATGACGTACATCATGACCAGGAACATGACGTTCTCGCGGGCACTGCGGTTGGTGCGGAACAACACCAGGTAGCCCACGCCGGCGGAGATAAGCGTGCCGGCGAGCATCGGTGCCAGCTGTAGCGCGCCCTCCAGGTACAGCTGCGTAATGACCACGCTCGCCGAGCAGTTGGGGATCAGGCCGACAAGCGCCGAACCCAGGACGGCGAGCGTCTCGTTGCCACGCAGGAACTGCTCGATCGCGGACTCGCCGAAGGTCTCGAGCACGGCGACCAGAATCAGCGTCACCAGAAAAATGAATACCGATACCTGCACGGTGTGCGAGATGGCGCTGCGAATAATCGACAGGAGGGGCGCGCCCTCGTGAGAGTGGGAGTGACCGTGGCCATCATGGTGTTCATGCTCGCCCCCATGACCGTGATCGTGTCCATGTCCGTGTTCGTGCTCGTCCTCGTCTTCATCGCAACCGCAATGGTCGCGCTCGCACAGCTCATGGATGTGATCGGCGCTCACGCCCGCCTCGGCCACCTCGTCGATGATGTCACCGCCGCTGTGGTCGTCATGCGCGCAGTTAACGTGCGCCGGATTGACAGTGGTCCCCAACACGGTACGACGAATCGCCGCATGCGCGCGGGCGTTGCGACGCAGACCGCGAATAGCGGCATCTACGATAAAGCCCGTGACCAGTGCGATCAGCGCTTTCGAAGCCAAAAGCATCGCCATAGTCTGCACGGGAACCTGCTCGGCAAGTAGCAGCGGCAGCATCTCGTCGGAGGTCGAAAGGAACACCGCCACCAACGTGCCCAAGGTCACGACGCGACCGGCGTACAGCGTTGCCGCCATGGCCGAAAAGCCGCACTGCGGCACCATGCCCAGCAACGAGCCAACGACGGGGCCGGCGGCTCCAGCACGCTTGATGGCGCCGTTAACGCGGTTGCCCGCAACATGCTCGAGCGTCTCGAGGGCCAGATATGTCACCAACAAGAATGGCACCAGCGAGAGCGTGTCCTTGCCGGCGTCGAGCAGAATATCAATCAGCAAATCCATGACGGATGGAACCTTTCGTGTCTTTCGGCAGCATTGTAAAAGTCCTAGCGGTCAACTAGGGTATTGTAGTTGTCCCGGGCGCGGTGCCAATAGTTGCCCATGGTAAACTATCATCTCGCCACAACTCAGTAACCCCGAGCCGCGCGACGCGGCCCGTCCAAGGAGCAGCCTATGAACGTTTCGCAAGCACTCGAATACGAGCGTCAGCCGTTTATCCCCATGTTTATCTATGGCGATCACGGCGCCATGGAGTCCGAGCGTCAGAAGGGCGAGGAGGCCCTCAAGGTGCTCGAGAGCGAGTACTTTACCGCCGAGGGCGACCCCGGCTTTGACTTTGCCACCGTGCGCGACCTGGCCGACCGCAACCGCGACCTGTGCGACCAGATCGGCGAGGCGCGCCTGCGCAACGTGACGCCCGCGACGCTTTCGCGCGGTCTGTCCGATGCCGACACCTGCGCCGCCATCGGCAAGATGCAAAAGCGCACCGCGGCGTCAGTCATGCGCGAGATCCGCGGCGACCGCGACGCGCTCGGCGTGGCCTACGCCCGCAAGCCCATCCAGGGCACGGTGCTGGGCATCGACATCGAGACCACCGGTCGCGCGCCCGAGCGCGGCTATATTATCAACGTGGGCTGGGAGATCATGGACCTCACCAGCGACGCCGTTCCGCACGATGCCGAGGCGCACTACTGCGGCCTGCCCGATGTCTATCGCGGCGAGGACGTGCCGCTGTCGAATATCCACCACATCACGTGGGACGACATCGACGGCAAAAAGCCGTTCCGCGAGAACAAGGAGTTGCAGAAGCAGCTGCTCAAGCTCATGAAGAAGTATCCGTACATGGCGCACAACGCCGCCTTCGAGGACAGCTGGTTCAAGATCCACCTGGACGGCTACGCCGAGGCGCGCCGCGCGGGCAAGATCATCGTCATCGACTCGCGCCAGATCTGCCGTAGCCTGGACGCCGACGTACGCTCGCTCCCCCGCGAGTCCGCGCCCGCCGCGCTCGAGAATTGGGCACGCCGTCGCGGCACCCTCGCCGCCGACGCCAACGAGCAGCACCTGGGCCTCGACGACACCGACCTCATGCTCCGCACGGTTCAGGCCGAGTTCAACCTCAAGAACCTATTCGCCAAGTAGAAACGCCTGCGACAAACCCCGGCGTAGATCACGAGCGGTCTCGCAGCGGGAAACCCCGCAGTGGGGCCGCCCTACGTTCCACAGATAGATTTGCCATCACAAATTCTGAACACTCATTGCGAACGATTTCGGCCAATTCCCGACACGTAATTCGTTGTCGGATGGTGATGCATCGATATCAAATGTGCGGCAATTGAGTATTTATATGCTATAGCTAAGCTGCGAAAACTTTTATTTAGGGCATACCAACTCATAATTGCGTCAAGCTTTTGGACAGCATTTGGTTAGACCTCTAAAACGGCTTTTCCACTCAGCGCCGTCAACACGGCATTAGCTGACACGATATATATCATGAGTATCGTATTGTCACATACCACTGCAAAAGCGGTCTACCAGGCCGCGCATTCGGTGTCTGCGAAAGGCATCGAGTCCTGTAGCCCTGCCGCGATTTACGGATCATGTCCCACCGGAACGTTCCTTGACGCAGCCGCAGAATGGCTCACCAAACATGATGTTTCCCTCGACACAAATGATTCCCTCGAGGTGATGGTGTTTGATCGCAGGAATGCGCGCTATGCAATGAACTGTCAATGCCACGTTTCTTCAAAACGATTCTCGAACTCACGCTTTATAGAGCTCAAAGATGGCATCTTCATTGTTGGCGTTGAGCTTTGCGCACTTCAGGCCGCCACCTATCTTTCTTTTCGCGAACTAGTGGAGTACTACTTTGAACTGTGCGGCGCTTATTCCCTTGGAACCGACTCTTCCACCTCCTATACCGAGCGTTTCGCGCTCACCTCGACCGAGAGGTTAAAGCAGTTCTTTAATTCCATTACCAGATGCGACGGTCTGGCCCTTGCCCGAAAGGCGATCCAATGTGTGCGCGACGGATGCCGGTCTCCTATGGAAACAGCCTTTGTCATGATGTTAACGCTGCCCAAAAGCGAAGGAGGGCTTGGTATTAAGGGAATTGAGACCGATTACGAGGTGCAGGTCACCACTGCCGCAAAGAATCTCACGAGACGCAAAAAGTTCTTTATGGATGCGTATCTAAAGAAATCTCGCACAGACATTGAATACAACGGTTTTTATCATGACGCGGAAGAAGACCGCGCCATCGATGAGGAGCGCAAGAATGCACTTGCGTCCATGGGGTACGGAATCATCACCGTCAGCCGTTATTCCTTTATGCATGCCAGCTCTTTTGTTAGGGTCATGGAAGCAATCCAGCGGAAAGAGGGCGTACGCCCCTCGCGTTTGCCAAAAGACTTTCAAATCATGCAAGAGGACCTGAGACAGTTTGTGCTCAGAAGGTTTATAGAAGAGAAAAAGCGAATTCAGAAGCAGCTTCGCCAGGATTCCGAAGAGCGTCAACGAATCGACCTCGAAAAAGCAACGCTCGAAGGCATCACGCTGGATGACCCGACAATTAATGAAGTTCCGGCAATCGATGACATGCAGACTGTCGAATCCGACAGCCCATCATTTGCCCAAACAAGCAGCCTCGCGCCCGAGGGCAGGGTCTTCGGGGCCGGAGACTAGGCCGGCTAACAAGGTGGGTACCCTAGCGACGTGCAAAATTGCGAGTATTCAGCAGGGTCGGGTGTCTATCACCCTCGAGTGGATCCAAATGTGAAGCGAAATCACTCTTGCGTGAGAGCGTTAGGCAACATTTGAGGAAGAACTCATCGGATTAACACCCTAAGATAACTCTTGAACTGCATTATATGACCTGCAATAAATTAGCGGACCCCTATAGTTGCAGAATACTCCATTTTTTGCACGGCACGAGGGTACCCACCTTGGCATCGACTATCAAAAAACGCTCAGTCCGGGATCTCGTCCACTATTCCCCATCATTTTGTACAACGAATTACCTGAACGTCATTGACATATGAACATGCACTCATATAATCGAAAGTAAATTATATGAGCGCATGTTCATATGAAAGGATATTGCAATGAGCATCCGCGTTGATGAAACGAAACTCGACATCGAGGCCACCAAACCCGCGATCCCGACCACCTGCTCGCCCGAGGACCTTCCCGACGAGGAGCTTCTCTACGACCTCGCCGACCTGTTCAAGGTCTTCAGCGACACCACGCGCATCAAGATCCTTTACGCCCTCATGGGCCGCGAGCTCTGCGTGGCAGACATCGCCGAAGCGACCGAAACCTCGCAGTCCGCGGTGTCGCACCAGCTGCGCACACTCAAGCAGTCGCACCTGGTTAAATTCCGGCGCGACGGGCGCAATATCCTATACTCGCTCGCCGACGACCACGTCTACACCATGCTCAACCAGGGCATGAGCCATATCTGCGAATAGCAACCAACCACGGTACCAGCGCGGCCTGCACCCAAGCCGCAAAAACGGGAAAGGAACCCACCATGAAAAAGCAGTACAAGCTCGATGAGATCGATTGCGCCAACTGTGCGCGCGAGCTTCAGGACGAGCTGGCCAAGCTCGAGGGCGTCAAATCCGTGTCCGTCAACTTTATGACCCAGAAGCTGACGCTCGAGGCCGATGATGCTGAGTTCGACGAGGTGCTCAACCGCGTTGTTGAGTTTACGGCCGACGCCGAGCCGGACTGCGAGATCATTCTCTAGCCCAGGTTTACGCCAACCTGCAAGGCCGCGCTTGCCGCGGCCTTTGCTCGCGAAATTATATGAGCGAGTGTTCATTCATTCAAATGGGAGGATACGAGTCATGGCCACCGCCGACCCCAAAAAGAAAAAGAAGAAGCGCAAGAAAAAAGAATCACTCGAGCATAAGCGCAACCGCATCCTGGTAGCGCTGGGCCTTTTTGCCGTGGTGTACGCCCTCGATGAGCTCGGCACCCTCACTGCCGCATTCGGCACCCCGGGCGACATCTACGCCAGCTTTGTGCTGTTCCTCGTGCCGTTTTTGATTGCCGGCTACGACGTACTGCAAAAGGCATTCAATAACATCCGCCGCGGCAAGGCCTTCGACGAGAGCTTCCTCATGGCCGTCGCGACCATCGGCGCGTTTGCCATGGTGCTCTTCCCCGATACCGACCCGCACATGGCCGAAGGCGCCGCCGTCATGCTGTTCTACCAGGTCGGCGAGCTGTTTCAGGCGTACGCCGTGGGCAAGAGCCGCAAGTCGATCAGTGCCATGATGGACATCGCGCCCGACTACGCTAACGTCGAGCAGCCCGACGGCACACTCGAGCAGGTCTTCCCCGATGACATCGCCGTCGGCACCGTGATCGTGGTCAAGCCCGGTGAGCGCGTGCCTATCGACGGCGTCATCGTCGAGGGCGAGACACAGCTCGATACCGCCGCCCTTACCGGAGAGTCGGTCCCCCGCCCGGCCAAAACTGGAGACGATATCATCAGCGGCTGCATCAACATGACGGGTCTCCTCCACGTGCGCACCACCAAGCCCTTTGGCGAGTCCACCGTCGCGCGCGTCCTGGAGCTCGTAGAAAACGCTAGTGAGAAGAAGGCACGCACCGAGAACTTCATCACGCGCTTCGCCCGCGTCTACACGCCCGCTGTCACCGGCGCGGCCGCGGTACTCGCGCTCGGCGGTGGCTTGGTCACCGGCGCCTGGTCCGACTGGATCCTGCGCGGCCTGACCTTCCTCGTCGTCAGTTGCCCATGCGCGCTCGTGATCAGCGTGCCGCTCAGCTTTTTTGGCGGCATCGGTGGCGCATCCAAGCTGGGCGTCCTCATCAAGGGCTCTAACTACCTCGAGACGCTCGCGGATGTGGACACCGTCGTCTTTGACAAGACCGGCACGCTCACCAACGGCACGTTTTCGGTCGTGGCGGTACACCCCGAGGCAGGCTATACCGAGCAGTCGCTGCTCGAAGTCGCGGCCCTTGCCGAGTCATTCTCCGACCATCCCATCGCGCAGTCGGTACGCACCGCCTTCCAGGGCGAGCTCGATCCCAAACGCGTAAGCGACTCCACCAATGACGCGGGCCATGGCGTGACGGCGATTATCGACGGCAAGCGCGTCATCGTCGGCAATGCCAAGATGCTTGCTGTGGCCGGTATCGAAGCGCCCAATTGCGAGATCGTCGGCACCATCCTCCACGTGCTGGTCGATGATACGTACGCCGGCCACATCGTAATTGCCGACACCATAAAGACCGATGCCGAGCAAACGATTCGCGACCTGCACGCCGCCGGCGTCAAGCGCACCGTCATGCTCACGGGCGACCGCGAGGAGGTTGCGGCGTCTGTGACCAAGCAACTCAGTCTCGACGAGTTCCACGCGCAGCTGCTGCCGGGCGATAAGGTCGAGCGTGTTGAGGCGTTGCTCGCGGGCGAAAGCGGCAAGGGCAAGCTCGCTTTTGTCGGCGACGGTATCAACGACGCACCCGTGCTCACCCGTGCAGACGTTGGCATTGCCATGGGCGCCATGGGTTCCGACGCCGCAATTGAGGCTGCCGACGTCGTGCTCATGGACGACAAGCCTTCCAACATTTCCCGCGCGATCCGCGTGGCGCGCAAGACCATGACGATTGTTTGGCAGAACATCATCTTTGCGCTGGGCATTAAGTTGCTGATTCTGGTGCTCGCGGCGCTGGGCATCGCCAATATGTGGCTCGCCGTCTTTGGCGACGTGGGCGTGGCGATCATCGCCATCCTGAACGCCATGCGCGCGATGGGTGTCAAGAACCTGTAGCATACGTGGTCCCTCCGGCCGGGGCCGGGCTTGGTTTTGAAAACGTCCTCGACCAATGAAGTGCCCCCATTCTGCTCCTTCGGAGCTACGAACGGGGGCACTTCTGGTCTGCGGAATGTTTTCAAAACCAAGCCCGGCCCCGGCCTGCGGTGACGTTGCTGGTGGTTCTTGGGCATCGCTTGCTGGCGGGGTTCCTTGTCTGAGTTGGACTTAGTTGGTGGGGTCACTCGTCCCAATCGCTGTCCCGCGCCTTTGCCGCGGGAGGCGCGCCGCTGCGGGAGCGCTAGTCGGTCGTTGTTGGCGCCGAAGCACCATCCCTCCCCAGCATCGACCTTAGCTTCTCAAAGCTCTCCTCGCTCAGGCAATGCTCCATGTGGCAGCCCTCTTGCGAGGCAACCTCAGGCGCTACGCCTGCGTCCTCGAGCAGCCCTACAAAAAAGCAATGGCGCTCCCACATTTGGCGGGCAACCTCAAGACCGCGTACCGTCAAATGTACATCGCGTTTGCCCATCTCCACGTAGCCGGTGCTCTCCAGGGCCGCCATGGCTTTAGAGACGCTCGCCTTGGTTACGCCCAGGTATTCGGCGACGTCGATCGATCGAACGATGCCTTGGCGCTCCGAGAGCACATAAATAGATTCGAGATAGTCTTCTCCGGATTCACGCAGGGCCATGGGCCGCCTTTCGCGATGGCTTCTAGTTAGCCTTTGGATACTTTTGTCTGATTTACTTTACCGCAAAAGTTGCCCATGTCTTACTGTGTTGTTTAAAAAGTTAACCGTGTTTCACAAAATACGCGGAGCAAGCAGGGCGGCACGACACGCAACGCGCAAGGAGTGTCCCCAGCTACCGGCAGAAAAGGAACGTCCCCAAGTGCCGAGCCGCAGCTAAAGCAGCCCAAAGTGCTTCGCAGCGTTATAGATCCCGTCGTCGTCCACGGCGGTCGTCACATAGGTCGCCGCGGCCTTCACGGTGTCCTGCGCGTTGCCCATGGCCACGCTCGTGCCCACGGCGGCAAACATCGACAGGTCGTTCTCGCCGTCGCCAAAGGCAATCGCCTCGCTCGCGTCGATACCAAGCCGCTCGAGCGTCGCCGCCACGCCCAGGTCCTTGCCGCCGTTAGCGGGAATAATGTCGCAGAACAGGTCGCACCAGCGCGTGGTGAGCGAATGCGACACGGCGTCGGTCACGATATGCTCGTCGGCCGGGTCCACAAAGGCGCAAAACTGGTAAACCGGCGCATCGAAGGCGTGCTCAAACGGCTCCTCGTGGTAGACGATTCCCGCGTTGCTGCCAGCCGTCACCACGCGCTCGGACAGGCGGTTCACAAACGAGTTCTCGCCCTGCATGCACAGCGAGTCGTAGCGCCCCTGCGCCACCTGGTCCACAATCACCGCGACGTCGTCCGAATCGATCGGGCAGCTGCGGTAAACCCCCTCGGCATCAAAGCAGTGCTGGCCCGAAAGCGTAATGTACGCATCCCAGCCCAGGTCGAACAGCCAGTCCGGCATCTGGTAGGTCGGACGGCCCGTGGCGATCACGCGCGCAATCCCCTGCTCGTGAAAGCTGTCGAGCACCTGCTGCGCCGACGCCGGAATCCGGTGGGTCTTAAAGCTCAGCAACGTGCCGTCGATATCGAAAAATGCGGCCTTGATCATCCTCGCCTACTCCTCGCCCTCGAGCTTCTCGCTCGCCTCGAGCCATGCCATCTCCAGCTCGTCCATGGCGGCGTGAGCCTCGTCAATCTTTGCCTGCTGCTCGCCCAGCGCCGTGTAGTTGGTGGGGTCGACCTGGGCCATCGCGGCCTCGGCCTCCTCCACGCGAGCGCGCTGCGTCTCCATCTTGCGCTCGAGCGAGCTCACCTCGCGGCGGAGCTTCTGGCGCTCGGCGTTGGAAAGGCCATTGGGCTGGCCGCTCGATTTGAGCTTTTCGGCCGCAGCCGCCGCGGCACCGGTGTCAAACGTGCCGGTCTTGGCACTCGGCGCACCCACGGGCTCGCCCTCGGCGGTGGCGTTGCACAGGCGCAGGTACTGGTCGACGCCGCCGGGCATATGCGTCAGGTGGCCGTCGAGCAGCGCCCACTGCTGGTCGGTCACGCGCTCCATCAAGAAGCGGTCGTGCGTCACCAGGATCAGCGTGCCGGGCCAACCGTCGAGCAGGTCCTCGACAATCGCCAGCATGTCGGTATCCAGGTCGTTACCGGGCTCGTCCAGGATAAGCACGTTGGGCTCGTCCAGGATCGTCAGCAACAGCGACAGGCGACGGCGCTGGCCGCCCGAAAGATCGCCGATGCGGCTCCAGAGCTGCTGGGTCGTAAAGCCCAGTCGCTCGCAAAGCTTCTCGGGCGAGGTCTCCTTGCCGTCGATGACGTAGTACTTCTTATAGTTGCCGAGCACCTCGCGGATCGTATCGCCCATGTAGGGTTCGAGCTCCTCGAGCTGCTGCGACAGCACGCCAAAGCGTACTGTCTGGCCAATCTTCACACGGCCGCGCGTGGGTTCAATCTTGCCCTGGATCACGTCGAGCAGCGTCGACTTGCCAGCGCCATTTTCGCCCAAAAGGCCATAGCGGTCGCCCGCGCCGATGAGCCAGGTCACGTCGGAGAGCACCTGCTTGGGCGCGCCATCGGTATCCGCATAGCCGGCGTCCACGTCGACCACGTCGATAACCTGCTTGCCCAGGCGGCTCACCGCCAGGCGCTTGAGCTCCAGCTCGTCGCGCACGGGCGGTACGTCGGCGATGAGCTCGCGAGCGGCATCCACGCGAAACTTGGGCTTGGTGGAGCGCGCCTGGGCACCACGGCTCAGCCACGCGAGCTCCTTGCGCGCCATGTTGCGACGGCGCTCCTCGGTAACCGCGGCCATGCGGTCGCGCTCTACGCGCTGAAGGATATATGCGGAGTAACCGCCCTCGAAGGGATCGACCTGGCCGTCGTGGACCTCCCACATGCTGGTGCAGACCTCGTCCAAGAACCAGCGGTCGTGCGTGACCACGAGCATGGCGCCCTGGCCGCGCTGCCAGCGGGCCTTTAGGTGACGCGCGAGCCAGTTGATGGTGCGCATGTCAAGGTGGTTGGTAGGCTCGTCGAGCATAAGCACGTCGTAATCGCCGATTAGCAGGCGCGCGAGGTCCACGCGACGGCGCTGGCCGCCCGAAAGCTCGCCCACCGTGCCCTCCCAGGGCACATCGCTAATAAGGCCGGCCAGGATCTGACGTGTACGCGGACTCGACGCCCACTCGTACTCGGGCGTGTCGCCGACGACGGCATGGTGCACGGTGTCGGTATCGACCAGGTTGTCCTTTTGGCCGAGCAATCCGATCGTCGTGTCGCGGCGATGCGTCACGCGGCCGTCGTCGGGCCCCAACGTGCCGGCGAGTACGCTCAGCAGCGTCGACTTGCCGTCGCCGTTTTTGCCGACGATACCAATACGGTCGCCCTCGCCCACGCCGAGCGTCACGCTATCGAAAATATGCTTGGTGGGAAACTCTAGGCTGACGGAATCGCATCCCAAAAGAATCGCCATATGCCCTGCTCCTTCGTAGAAATTCAACGTTGTCCATGATAGCAGCGAGCCCCACCCCAAACCACCACGAAGGTGCCTGTCCCCTTTGTGGTGGTCGTTTCGGTCGCAGAGCAAAAAGGCGGACCATCCCCCGCAAGAGATGACCCGCCTCTCCAATCAGTCCCGCGGCAACCGTGGCCGCCGCGGGCCTCAAGCATGTCCCGGACTAGGAGAACATGCCAGTGAGGTAATCATTCAGCCGCTTATCCTTGGGCCGTTGGAAAATCTCGTCGGTCTCGTCGTACTCGACCATATCGCCCATGTAGAAGAACGCCGTGCGGTTGGACACGCGCGACGCCTGCTCCATGTTGTGCGTCACGATGACGATGGCGCGGTCGGCAACGATCGACGACATGAGGTCCTCGATCGCCAGGGTCGAGATGGGGTCGAGCGCCGAGCAGGGCTCGTCAAACAGGATCACGTCGGGATTGAGCGCCAGCGTGCGCGCAATGCACAGACGCTGCTGCTGGCCGCCCGAAAGCGCATAGGCGCTCTTGTCGAGCTTGTCCTTGACCTCGTCCCACAGCGCCGCGCCGCGCAGGCTTTCCTCGACCATACAATCAAGCTCGTCACGGTCGGTGATGCCGTGGCGCTTAGGCGCAAACGTGATGTTGTCGCGAATGGACTTGCGGAAAGGATTGGGCTGCTGGAACACCATGCCAATGGACCGACGCAGCTCGTAGGTGTTCTCGGCCTTGATGTTCACGTTGCGCCCGCGGTAGTTGATCTCGCCCTCCACGCGGCAGCCGCGGATCTCGCGATTCATAAGGTTGAGGCTACGCAAGAAGGTCGACTTGCCGCAGCCCGAAGGCCCAATGAGCGCCGTGATCTCGCCCTTGTGAAAGTCGAGCGACGTATTGTGCAGCGCATGGTGGTCGCCATAGTACACGTTGACGTCCTTGGTGGAGAGCACGACCTCGTCGCTCACGGCCTTGCCGCTCACGCGCACGCGCTTCTCGCTCTCCCCCACGCTCGACAGGAAGTCCTGGGTCTCGGACGTGGCCGCCTCGGTTGCGGGCGTTGCATTCATCTCGCTCATTCGGCCGTCATCTTCCTTGCCAGTTGCTTGCCCACGATGCGGGCGATTACGTTAAACAGCAGCACGCAAATCATCAGCAGCGCCGCGGTGCCCCAGACGATCTGCTGGGCCTCGGGGCTGCCCTCGCCATAGATCTTGTAAATATGCACGGCGAGTGACTCGCCGGGACGGAACACGTTCCAGGCGCAGGTGGGGCTCGACAGGTTAAAGCTCAAGAAATTCAGGCGAACCGGCGAGCTCATGCCCGAGGTAAAGAGCAGTGCCGCGGCCTCACCAAACACACGGCCGGCCGAAAGCACGATGCCGGTCACGATGGCGGGCATGGCCTCGGGAATCAAGATGTGCAGCGTGGCCTCCCAGCGGGTAAGGCCCATGGCCAGGCACGCATCGCGCTGGGCCTGCGGCACGTCCTCGAGCGCCTGTTGGATCACGCGCACCAGGATGGGAATGTTGAACATGGTGAGCGCGACGGCGCCGGAGATGATGGAGTACTTCCAGCCCAGCTGCACCGAGAACACCAGGAAACCGAACATGCCGACAACGATGGAGGGCAGCGAGGACAGCGTCTCGATGGCGGTGGAGGCGATGTCGCGGATGGGCCCATTCGGCGCGTACTCAACCAGAAAGACCGCGCCGCCCAGACTAATGGGCACCGAGATGGCTAGGGTGATCAGCAGCAGATAGAACGAGTCGAACAGCTGATAGAGCACGCCGCCCTGGGTTCCGTTGGCGCGCGACGGCTGCGTGAGAAAGCCCGGCTGGAACAGCGTCGAGACCCCCTCGAACAGGATATAGGCCACCATAGCGATGACGATGAGCATGACGATGGCGGCGATTGCCGTCAGCACGCCCGTGGCGATGCGGTCCTGCTTTTGGACGCGCCCGAGTCTCGCCTCGTCGATATGGATGCGCGTGCTAGCCACGAGCCTTCGCCCCCTTGCGGCCGATAAGGTGGATGATCAGGATGAAGATGAGGCTCATGCCCATCAGCAGCAGACCGAGCGCCCACAGAACATCGTCCTGGGCCGAGCCCTCGGCATAGACCGCCATAGACGTGGTGAGCGTGGTGGTGATGGTGGACGCCGGCGACAGCAGCGACGTCGGCATGGCCTCGATGCCGCCGATGACCATACGCACGGCGAGCGTCTCGCCAAAGGCACGCGTCATGCCAAGGATGACCGCGGTCATGAGCGACGGCATGGCGGACTTGAGCACCACGTGCCAGATGGTCTGCCAGCGGGTGTAGCCCAGAGCGAGCGAGCCCTGGCGGTAGCTGTCGGGCACGGCGCGCAGACCATCGACCGAAAGGGTGGTCATGGTCGGCAGGATCATGACGGCCAGCACGATGGCGCCGGGCAAGATGCCCAGACCCGTGCTCACGTGGAAAACGCTCTTCATAAGGCCGACGACCACGTGAAAGCCGATGAGGCCAAAGACGACCGAGGGAATGCCGGTCAAAAGCTCAATAAGCGGCTGAAAGATCTTGGAACCAAACTTAGGTCGAATCTCGACCGCAAAGATGGCAGAGCCGATGGCGATGGGCAGCGCGATGAGCGTGGAGAGCACCATGACCGCAAACGAGGTGACGATCAGGGGCAGGGCGCCGGTATAGGGCAGGCCGTTTTTAGCCGTGTTGGCCAGGTCCCACTTGGTGCCGGTAAAGAACTCGACGACCGAAACGCCGTCCTTGAGAAAAGCCGAGAGGCCCTTTTGGGCGACCATAAAGATGAGCGCGGCAACGACAAGCGTCACGAGCGCTACGCACGCACCCGTGACGCCCAGGCCCACGTTCTCAAGGTCGCGCTTTGGCAGTTGCTTTGCCATTGCAAACCTTTCCGGGGCGATTACTTATTTAGCAGAAACCTTGCCGCTGGCGTCCTTGACGACCTTCATGGCAGAGACGGGGATAAAGCCCTGCTCCTCGACGAGCTTGCCCTGGAATGATGGCTAGGTAGCTCACCACAGCGCCCATCAGACCTAGCAGCTTAATCAGGATCACCGGCAGCACCACGCTTACGGCGAAGCAGATCAGGTAGATCTTGGTGACGTCTCCAGCGTGGCGCAGCACCGTGATGATGGCGTAGATAAAGTCGATGGCCGCGGTGACGCCGCCGGCGACGACCATCAGCAGCGCCAGCGTACGGTAGCGTTCAAAGCTGAGACCGTACATAAAGCTCATGAGGGGAATACCGGGACCTGCCATAAATGCGGCGCACACGCCGGTGATGACCACGATCAGCGCCATAACGGCAACAATAATCAGGTCAAAGCGACGACGCTTACGAGGATTAGCCCAAATGCTCGACAAGCGCAGGAGCTGCGGTTTATAGATAAATCCAATGCTCAACAAAATTCCCTGCGCCGGAAAGAACAGGGCATTAAAGTACAGCTGATACTTGTAGGCCAGCGCGCCTTCCATCACGAACTTGGGCATGCTCTCGATAAGGTTAAACAGGAACAGTGCGCCAAAGAGTGGGGCGCACTGGACAAACAGGTGGCCGACCTCGCGCAGGTTTACGCGGCGCGATTTTTCGGTCTCGAGCAGGGCGAGCGGCGCGGTGACCAGCACGAGCGAGGCGATTGCGGCGATGCCCATGGCCATGGCCGCGATGGGCATGCTGCGCGTGAGGAACAGCGCCACGCTGAAGACCGCGATGACGCCGACGGAGCGTAGCGTTTGGCTCATGCCAGCCAGGTAGAGCTTGTCGGCCTGCTGCAGGCGGCCTTCGTACACGTCGGCGACGCCGTCGATGACCTTATACAGGTAGGCGCCCAGGCCGATCGTCGCCATCTGCGTGTCATGGCCGCGGGCGCTGCTGTACATGAGGCCGCAGCCTAGGGCGAGCGCTCCGCAAAGCCAGCGGTTGAGCTGGTAGGAGGCAAAGGACGTCTTTTCGTCGATGTCCGAGACCTGGAAATTGCGCACGCCGTAGTTGCACGCGATCATGATGAGCGTGCCGGTGACAAAGGCGATGGAGAACTTGCCGGCTTCTTCGGCGCCCACGAGCTGCGTAGAAACGATGGTGAGCAACGGAAACGCCAGACCCCACACGGCGGTGCCGAGGGTGTTCCAAAGATAGTCGCGGCTGGTGGCGTGCTCTTCGTATTCAGCCTCTTGCGTGGAGAACCCGCCGCCGTAGACGGCGCCGAGCAGACGGTTCCACCAAGCGTTGACCATGCGGCGGACGGGGCCGGGCTCCCGATCGCGTTCGCGCCGGCGACGTGTGGCTTGGCTGCTATCGGGCCCGCCGGCGTTGCGCTGACTCAGCTCTTGGATGCGTGCGAGTTCCTCGGCAGTGTGCGAGGCGGGGAAGAGGCCGTTCTCGATGCGGCCGCCCTGGGCCTTCGCGGCGCCGTCTCTCGATGCAGCGGGGTTGGAGGTGCCGTTGCGGCGGGCGATGGCGCGGCGAATGCTATCGAGGGGCGTGATGCTCAAGGCGGTTCCTTTCTATTGCTGCGCTCTAGTATAGACACCGCGGTGTCCGCACGTGTTTTTGAACAGGTTGTTCAATAATTTCGGCGGCGCCATTCGGTAGTCGGCACTTTGGGAACGTCCCTAAGTGCCGGCATCCGGGGACACTCCTTGGTTGTTGCCTGTTCAAGAGTGTCCCCAACGACTAGTCGTTTAAGAACGTCCCCAATGACTAGGCCGCTTGCCTGCGATTTTTGACCGTTGGGCGGGCTTGCCGCCCTTGCCGCAAAAACGTTTTTGCATATCGGGTACAACGGGCTTTACGTGAGTAAAGTGCGCGTCGCGTCCACGTGTCGCGTTTTTAAAGGAGGCCCCATGCCTGGTGTTACCCCTGCAGAAGTTTTGTCCAACTTTGGTATTACGCTCGTTGAAGATCCCGCCGAGAATCAGCCCGGCCTGCTGGTCGATCTACCCGCCGCGGAGCTCGTCGAGCACGCCATCCGCCGCGAAGAAGGCCGCATGGCATCCAACGGCGCGCTGGTGATTGAGACGGGGGAGCGCACCGGCCGTTCACCCAACGATCGCTTTATCGTTGACACCCCCGATGTTCACGACAAGATTGCCTGGGGCGCGGTCAACCGCCCGCTGTCCGTCGAGAGCTATGAGGCCATCAAGGCCGGCATCGTCGACTATCTCAACGAGCGCGACGTGTTCGTCACCCGTGGCATGGCAGGTGCTGACCGCAACCACACGCGTCGACTGCTCGTTGCCTGCGAGCGTGCCAGCCAGGCACTCTTTATTAAGCAGATGCTCGCCCGTCCGCTCGCCCGCGAAATCGCGCGCACCGGCGAGCCCGACTTCTGCGTGCTCGCAGCGCCCGGTTACCAGTGCGACCCTACCATCAAGGGCCTCAACTCCAGCGCCGCCGTGGTCATCAACTTCCAGGAACGCGTGATTCTGGTCGCTGGCACCGGCTACTCCGGCGAGATCAAAAAGTCCATCTTCAGCGTCATGAATTACCTACTGCCCGTCGAGGACGACGTGCTGCCCATGCACTGCTCGGCCAGCATGGATCCCGTCACGCACGAGACTGCCGTGTTCTTTGGCCTGTCCGGCACGGGCAAGACCACGCTTTCTGCCAACCCCACGCGCCTGCTAATCGGCGACGACGAGCACGGCTGGTCTGACATGGGCATCTTCAACATCGAGGGTGGCTGCTACGCCAAATGCGAGGGGCTGGACGCCTTCCACGAGCCCGAGATCTTCAACGCTGTCCGCTTTGGCGCGATCTGCGAAAACGTGGTGCTCGACGAGAACCGCAAGCCCAACTACGATGACATCTCGATCACGCACAACACGCGCGTGGCCTATCCCGTGGAGCACATTCCTAACGCGTGGACTAAGGGCATGGGCACCACTCCGAGTGTCGTGCTGTTCCTGACTTGCGACGCTTTTGGCGTGCTGCCGCCCATCTCGCGCCTGACGGCCGACGCCGCCATGTACCACTTTGTGACGGGCTTTACGGCTAAGATTCCCGGCACCGAGGTCGGCGTCACCGAGCCCACGCCCACGTTCTCTTCGCTGTTCGGCGAGCCGTTTATGCCGCTCGACCCCATGGTTTACGCCAAGATGCTTGGCGAGCGCATTGCCGACGGCCGCACGCGCGTGTACCTGGTCAACACCGGCTGGATCGGCGGCGGCTACGGCGTAGGCCATCGCATCGAGCTGGCCTACACGCGCTCGCTGGTCGCGCGCGCCCTCGACGGTACCATCGAGGACAGCGAGTTCGTGCACGACGACATCTTTAACGTCGACATTCCCACCACGTGCCACGGTGTGCCCGACGGCATCCTGGTGCCGCGCCAGTACTGGCAGAGCACCGCTCGTTACGACGAGGCCGCGCACAACCTGGCCGTGATGTTCGAGGAGAACTTCGAGAAGAAGTACTCGCATCTGCCCGAGTCCGTCAAGGCCGCCGGTCCGCACGCTCAGGTACACGCCGACGCCCGTCATCGCGGCCGCGGGCTGCTGGGACTTCGCCACTAGCTTCGCCGTGAGTCCATATCCACCACAAAGGGGACAGGCACCTTTGTGGTGGTTTTGGTCGGTTAGCCTTCGAGCTGGGCCACTTTGTAGCGGTAGGCTGCGGCGATAACGTCTTTGCAGCCTTCGCGGCCCAGCTTGGCGCGGTTGACGACGATGTCCTTGCCGCTCGTCATCTTCCACTTTCCGGCGCTATAGCGCTTATAGAACGCCTCGCGCGCCTTCTGCTGCTGCTTGACCAGCTTGGCGCCCTTCTTTTTGTTAAGTCCGCGCTTCTTGCGCACGATCTCGACGCGGTCCTCAAAGGGTGCGGTCACCAACACGGCAATGTGGTTGGGGTTGTTACGCAACAGGTAATCGGACAGACGGCCTTCGATAATGCAGCTCTCGGTCTCGCCCAGATCCAAAATCACTTGGCTCATCTTTTGGAACAACTTATCCGAGTACGAACGCGCGTCGTAGCGGTCGGGCAGGAACGCCATGTTCTCCACGGCCAGGCGCTCGTCGTAGGCGGCCATCTTGTCGAGCGACTCGCCTGCGCGCAGCGACGCGCGCACCAGCAGCTCGTTGTCATACAGCGGAATCCCCAACTCGTTGGCGAGGATGCGTCCGATCTCGTGGCCCTCGGCACCAAAGTCGCGCGCGATGGTAATCACCACAGGACTCTTCTTGTTCTCCAGATCGCTCATCGCGATTCCTTTCTAACAAATGAGAAATAGGCGATAAGCATGAAGTCCAGGAAAGCCTTGGTGGCGTCGTCGGCGTCCTTTGCGCAGTACATGTGCTCGGTAGCCCAGATCTTAAAGGAGTCGTCGGTGACGTTTGCACTCTTGGGCTCGACGCCCTCGACTTTGATGGCGTTGAACTTGGAGTCATCGAAGTGCGAGAAGTCGAGGTAGGAGATGGCGTTGTCGGTGCTGGCCATCTGAGTCTGGACATCGCCGGACTTGTCGAGCTCGGCGTCGCCCTTAAAGTCGACGGCCTCGTCACCAAAGACGGCGGCCTCGAAGGTGGCACGGGTGCCGGAGCCGGCCTTGCGGTTGAGAACGACGATGGTGGCGTCGTCACCGCCGACCTCGTTCCAGTTGGTAATCTGGCCGGAGAAGATGCCCTTGAGCTGCTCGAGGGACAGGTCGTCGACCTTCACGTTCTTGGAGACGACGGGGCCCATGCCCACGACGGCGACCTCGTGGTCGACGAGATTCTTGACCTGATCGGCCTCGAGCTTGGTCTCGGCAAAGACGTCGGAGTTACCGATGGTAACGGTGCCGGCGGCGACAGCGGTCAGGCCCTTGCCCGAACCGTTGCCCGAGCCGGAGACGGAGACGTCCGGGTTGGCATCCATGAACTTCTCGGCAGCGGCCTCGACGAGAGCCTGGAACGAGGAGGCACCGTCGTAGGTCACCTCACCGGAGACGGACTCGGCAGCAGCGGCGCTACCCTTGTCGGCGGCGTCGGATGCGCCGGAGCCGCCGCAACCAACGAGACCGAGACCGACGATGCTGGCAAAACCACCAGCGAGGCCGAGGAACTGACGACGAGAATAAGCCTGATCGAGCATGATCTTCCTTTCATACATGCGACTCGCGGGCACCCCGCCCGCTTTGCTGTTTGGAAAGATACGGCCCCGATCGGGCGACGACCGCCTTATCTGCGGTTTCTTACGGGCTATTGATAGACCCTTACCGCAAGCTCTGCCCAGCCTTTACAAACGGATAACAATCCAGCGCCGAACATGGCGCACCTTTTACACCAAAGGAACGTCCCCAATGACTACCCCACCGCAACAGAAAAAGCCCGGGCCGAAGCACCGGGCTCGTAATGCAAGTTTGTATCCAAGCAGGATATAGGGGTTTCCCAGGTGCCCGAGATTGCCCCGAAAGAGGAGCGCCGCGTACTTTGGTACGCAAGCGACGGTTTGAGGGGCAAGGTCGGGTGCCTGGGGAAGCCCTACAGCTCAAGTTCGTTGAGGCGCAGGATCGCCACGATATAAATCTTGAGCGCCTGCTTGAGCTGGTCCTCGTTGGCGCACTCGTTGGGACCGTGCATCTGGCCGCCCCACTCGGGCAGCTCCAGGCCGGTCTCCTCGGGGCCAAACGAGACGGCGCGGGCAAAGTTGCGCGCGTACGTGCCGCCGCCCATAGCAAAGGGCTCAGCATGCTTGCCCGTAAACTCGTTATAGGCATCAATAAGCGCCTTCACGGCCGGATCGTCGGCAGACACCGAGAACGGCACCTTAGCGCGACCCAGCTGACACGTCACGCCAAAACGGCCCACGAGCGGGTCGAGCTGCTCGCGGATGGTATCGGCACTCGTACTGTCGGGGAAGCGCACGTCGATGACCTGCTCAATATGGCCATCCGCCACGCGGATGACTCCAGCGTTGCAGGTAAGCGGGCCAAACGCCGGGCTCGTCGCGTCGATACCCAGGCCGCGGCCATAGGCGTCCGCATGCACAAAGGCCAAAAACTTGACAAACTCGTGCTCGGCAGGCGTCAACAGGCGCTCGCCACGGGCACCAAACGCGTCCTCGGCCTCGCGCAGATACGCCACGACCAGGCCGACGGCATTGATCGTTCCCTCGGGCATCGAAGCATGGCCACCGATACCGTGGGCGAAAATCTGCGCATGCCCGTTATCGAGTGCCGTAATCTCCAGGCGGTCGGCGTTCTCGACGGGCGCCGGCAGCTCGTCGGCGGCAATCGCAAGCTCGCAGATAGACTGCGACGGAATGGCGTTGCTCGCCTCGGCGCCGCTCCACGATACGATGCGTCCGCCGTCGATCTTGGGGCTCACGAACGTCGCCCCAAACTGGCCCTTCTCGGCATTGCAGACCGGGAACTCGGCATCGGGCGTAAACAAAAAGTCGGGGTCTGCGTGGTTCTCCAGATAATGGTGAACGTCGGACATGCCCACTTCCTCATCGCAGCCCAGCAGCGCGCGGAAGGTGTAGCGCGGAACAATGCCGTGCTTGAACAGGTACGCGCCGGCATAAAGCGACAGCACTGCCGGGCCCTTGTCGTCGATCACGCCGCGACCGAGCAACCAGCCCTCGCGACGCTCCATCGCGAACGGATCGGTGTTCCAGCCAGGGCCGGCGGGAACCACGTCCACGTGGCAGATAGTCGCGAGCTGCTTGTCGCCGCGGCCCGGGATATCGGCGATTCCCACATAGCCCTCGTCGTCGCTCGTCTGATAGCCGAGCTTCTGCGCGATGCCGAGCGCGCAATCGAGCGCGTCACGGACCGGGCGGCCAAACGGTGCGCCGGGCTCCGCATCGGCAGAAACTGCCACGGAAGGATAACTCACCAGCTGCTCGATATCAGCGACGACATCCTCCCAGACCTCGTCGACATACTCAGCGACGCTCTGCTCCACCTGATTCATGGACGACCTCCTCACCAATGAGTGACGGGTACGCCCGCCCCTCACATTACGTCTATTAGATAGCGAAAAGTTTAGCAAGCTCGGCCACCGAGTGCACCACTGCATCGGCACCCGCCGCCTCGTGCTCGCCCGGCGCTGCCGCGCCCGAATAGATGCCGATGCACGGCACGCCCATCGCGTGTGCGCCCTCCACATCGTTAAAGCGATCGCCGATCATCACGGCATCGCCCGCCGTCGCGCCGAGCGCCGCCAGGGCATCGCGAACCGAATCGGCCTTGGTCTCGCGTCCCTGCGGCGGATTCATGCCAACCACCGCCTCAAACTGCGAAAGCCCCAGCTCGCCCACCATGTCAATGCACTTTGCCTCCATGCGTGACGTCGCCACGACCAAGCGATGCCCCTGCGCGACAAGGCCATCGAGCAGCTCGGGGATTCCATCGAACACGGGATACTCTTCCGGTCCCAGCTCATCAAAAAAGGCACGGTACTCGTCAGCCACCACAAGCGACTCCTCGCGGGAGAAGCCATAAAAGTCGTGAAAGCTCTTCCACAGAGGCGGCCCGATCATGCGGCGCAGGTCACCCATCTGCGCCTCCGAAAACCCGCGCGCGGCCAACGTCTTGCGCGTCGAGCTCATCACCGCCCGGCCCGTATCGGCCACCGTGCCGTCAAAATCGAACAGCACAACCGGCCGCCTGTATATCTCCAACGCCTCCATCGGCATTCCTCTTCCCCAGTTGATGATTTCCACACCGACACTTCAAACTGTTGACTATTCAACAATTGAACCTAGAAATGTGGAACGACTCCACTATACTTGTCGCACTTTGCTCTCAGAAGGCGGCGCGCAAGCGCCCCAATGAAAGGTGCAATTATGTCTTTTGCCATCATAACCGACTCCACGTCGGACATCTCCCCCGCCCGTGCTCAAGAGCTTGGCATTTACGTCATTCCACTGCATGTGATTATCGAGGGCGAGGACCTGCTCGACCAGGTACAGATCACCGCCGAGGAGTACGTCGCCCGCATGGCCGGCTCCGAGCAGCTGCCGCACACCTCGCAGCCGAGTGCCGGCGAGTTCAAGGCACTCTTTGACCGCGTGCGTGCTGACGGCCACGACAGCGCGATCTTTATCTCGCTGTGCAGCGAATGGTCCGCCTGCTATTCCAACGCATGCCTGGTCGCCGAGACCCACGAGCTCGACGTGCGCTGTATCGATTCGCGCACCGGCTCGGGTGCCGAGGGCCTGCTGGTGGAGTACGCGCTCGCCATGCGCGAGGACGGCCGCAGCCTGGACGAGACCGAGGCACAGATCCGCGCGACCCTGCCCGACGCGCACCTGCTGCTGATTCCCCGCACGCTCGAGAACCTCGTTAAGAACGGCCGCGCGCCCAAGCTCGCCGGCCAGCTCACGCAGATGCTCAATATTCGCCTGGCCGTTTCGCCGGAGTGGCAGTCGGGCGAGATCAAGGCCATCAAGAAGGGCCGCGGCGCCAAGCGCATCGTCGCCAACACCATGGCAGACTGCCTCGCGTTTTTGGCCGAGCATCCGGGCTCCAGCGTGCGCGTGCTCACGACCGGTGCCGCCGAGGAGCAGGAGCTTGTCGACGAGGCACTCGCAGGCCAGGACTACGTAGACGCCGGCACCGGCCCCATCGGCTGCACCATCGCCACCCATGTAGGCGTCGACGCCATCGCCATCAGCTACTGCCCCCGCTACCAGCCAACTCGCTAGGGACGCCCACATCAGTTATGGTGAAATGGGGACTGTTTTTGGCTTATTAGCCGCCAATCAATCCCTATTCCACCGCAACTTAGAAGCAGTTCGTTTGGGACGGGGCTAAAAAGACTGGTATCAAACGTTTCAGACCAGTCTTTTTAGCCCCGTCCCATTTTAGCTACTCTACATCAGCCCGCTCAGGGCGATGTCGACGGCCTCGTTGAGGTCGTCAGTAATGTGTACCAGATCCGGATCGAGCGGGCTGATCATACCGGCGCTCATCACCGGGCCGTTGGGCCAGTCGAACAGACCCCCTCGCGGTACCCACTGGACAAAAATGGCAAATATGAGTACTGCCACCAAATTAGTAGCAGCAAAATCTCGCCGGAATCGATCGTTTCGATTAATTTCACGCCTTGCCAAGGCTCAAAATGCCGTGTTTGGTGGGTTAGATATATAGAATAATGTCGAATTGGTATTCTATTCTTGCCAAATGTTATGAGACTACATTAACAGCAGTACTCACATTTGACGTTATTTGACCACGGGGTCATTCGAAAACCCCTCCCCACGCCGCCAACCCGCCCCATAGCCGTCAAAAACCTTTAACAACAGCCGCCGCACGTTTTGGCACCGGCTGATTGCCACTCACGGATCGGTACCCCACTATTACCGAACCAAAATCGAAGTCGCGTATCTCATAAAGCTGAAATGACGTACCCTCATCCCAATGAACGCTGATAAGAATGGCTTTCAAATGAGCAACGGCACGCATCAATACGCCCTTTTCGGGAGCGCCCTATTCAAATTCAATAAAACGGTCGTCCACGCTTCGGATCCGCGCAAGCAAATCGTTATCTGCAGCAGCGGTCCAGACATCCGTTATACAACGCTGGAAGAATGGGAGAAAGCTGGCGATTCTTTCGATAGACGGGCGCAGATCGAAGATATCGTCACCAGCGCAAGCCCAGCGCGCGACAAACTCGAGCTCTTCCGCAATCTCTTTACTGGTCGCAAAGATGTCTACGCTCATGGGTACCGCAGAAAAGACGGAGGAATTGGCTATACGCCCGCCTGCGCAAATGAGTGGAAGTCAGGCATTTGCCCCAAAGCAAGCCACCAGAGAGTCAAATGCACGGAATGCAGCAGCCGCGTCTTCCCCGAGTTGAGCGATGCCGCGATCATCGCCCATTTCAGAGGCAATGACGATAGGCTTCGAGACGTTATAGGCCAATATGTGCTCGATAAAGACAGTAACACGAAAGTCCTGGTCATCGATTTTGACGGAGCCGATTGGAAAGAAGCGACGAAAGCCATTCGACATGTCGCAAAAAGCCACGGAATCGATGTCGCAGTTGAGCGATCGAGATCGGGCGACGGCGCACATGTCTGGTTTTTCTTCCTAGAGCTCGTCAGCGCAAAGACCGCACGAGATTTTGGAAGCAGCCTTATCACCGAAGCGGCGATACTGAACAAGACAATCACCTTCAAAGCATTTGACCGAATGCTGCCCGCGCAGTCCACCATTCCTGAGGGCGGCTTTGGAAATCTCATAGCGCTGCCTTTTCAAGGAAAAGCGCAGCGAAAAGGGAACAGCGTATTTGTTGACGAGCAATTTGAGTGAGTATTTGCTCGCTTGAGCACTGT